>NZ_JBQCMF010000010.1:0-192635 GCF_051965295.1 Arthrobacter sp. SAFR-023
GGCCGGCCGGCGAGTCCGGTGCGGGGGAGTGTGGCGTCGGCGAGGGCGAGTCGGCGGCGTGCTTCGGAGGAGCTGATTCGGAGCCGGGTGCGGAGGAACTCGGCGGTGTTCCGGGACCCGTCATCGGCCGGCGACCAAGTCACCACACGGACCGGAACCGACTGGGCCGTAATGGAAGCCGAAGCCGGGGTCTCAGCGGGGGCGTCAATGGCAGCAGCTGCGGCGGATACGGCCGTGACGGCGGAGGGCTGAGCTCCGAGCGCCGTGGCGGCTTCGCGTTCAGTGCCCCAGCCCGTGGGCCAGCCGGCCGCGCGCCCGGCCGTCTCCGCGGCGTTGATCGCCTCCGTGCGCGTCCGCTCCACGGCCGCGGCAGCCTGCAGCTGAAGGTACTCGACGCGGCGGGACAGTTCCTCGGTGAGCTCCGCGAAATCAGCCGCGTCCTGGAAGCTCGCCGCGGCGAGCTCCGCCGGTGCCGAGCTGGTTGCGGTGTCCAGCGCCGCCAGGGACGCCTTCAAATCAGCAGTCACTGGGCGCGACGCCGGCACGTCGGCTGTGAAGCCGGCGGCAGCACCGCCGTCGGGCGTGTCCTCAATAGAGGCGTCAGAAAGGAAACCAGCGGAGGGGACGCTGCGGAACCCGGGGCCGCGCATCAGAGCGGCGGCGCTGAAGCCGGAGACGTCAGTCCCGGCTGCGGTATCCGCTCGATCTTCCCCAATGGCTTCCATAGGAAAACTTTCTCAACAGGATCTGACATTTTTAGGGGTGATCCGGGTCACTGGGGGCCATTAGTGAAAAGTTTTTGAAAAAACTTTTGGATCCCCTCCCAAGCCGTCCTCTTCCGCTGCATCGCACCCCGCCGCGCACGGAATCAGGGGTGGCGCACGCCCACTCCGGCAAGAATGTTGCGGTAACCCTCACGGAAGGTTGGGTACTTGAACGACAACCCTGTTTCCCGAAGCAGCGCGTTGCTGCACCGCTTGTTCCCACCGCGTGCTTCACCCACGTCTCCCGTGGGCGGGACGTCCAACCCCAACTCGGCCGCCAGAAAACGCAGGACGTCGCCCAATTCGGCCGGGTCGTTATCCACGCCGAGATAGACCGGCGACGGCACAGCACTCATGGTGCACAACTGCACAATGGCACCGGCGGCGTCGTCCCGGTGGATGCGGTTAGTGAAGCGAGGCTGGTCCGGGATGATGGCCGAGCCTGTCCGGACCTGATCGATAAGCCTGGTGCGGCCCGGACCGTAGATGCCGCCAAGCCTGAGCACGATGGCTGAGGTTCCGGTGCCATCGAGCCGCTTCAGCAGGAGCTCCTCTGCTTCGCGCATGATGCGGCCAGAAAATCCCCCGGGCTCCGGCGTCGTGTTTTCATCGATCCAGCCGCCTTCAGCGTCACCGTGGACGGCTGTGGAGGAGACGAAAAGGACGCGTTCGGGCGTCGCGCGGTCGCGCTCAAGAGCGTCGAGCACATGCGTTACGCCGTTCAGGTACGCGCTTCGGTATGCCTCTTCCGTGGGCGCGTCCGCTGCCACAGCAATAACGACGGCGGCCGTGTCCGCCGGGACAGGCGGCAGTTCGGCGGTGCTCAGGTTCGCCGCGACGCCCTCGATCTCCGCCGGCAGCTTGCTCGGGGAACGGCGCCAGCCCACCACACGGTGCCCTGCTGCAGCGAACCGCAGGCCCGCCTCGGTGCCGAGGTCGCCGCAGCCGGCGAGAAGGATAGTCATCCGCGGACCTAGAGAGCCGGGACCGGGAAGAAGACGCGCGGGTCCTGCAGCAGCGCCGGGTAGTCGAACTCTGACCGGTCGATGATGTCGGTGACCTGGAAGTTGCGGCCGAAGCGCCCGTCGTCGAGCGTGATCGGACGGCCCACGACCATTCCGACGGCGAACCTGCTGCCGCCGTCGAACGGGACGGCCACTGGCGATTTTCCGGGAAGCGTGGAGAAGGCTGCCTCCTGGCGCTGCCGCTTGCGCGACGGCTTCTTGACCAGCGGCTTGGCCGGAGCCTTCTTGGCCACCTTGGCCGGCCGGCGCGACGTTTCCTCCGCGTAGACGAACTGGTAGTCCTCTCCGGATTCCCCGGCGGCTCCGGAGCCACCCGAACCGCCGGAGGCATCGGAACCACCGGAACCGTCGCCGGCCGCCGAAGCGGCGCCAGCAGCGGAAGCCGCCCGCCCCACGGCCGGAAGCCCAACCTTGTCCAACCGCTCGGGGTCGCCGTGGCCGACGTGCTCGCGTAGGATCCAGAGAACCTCGCCCTCGGGATCCTCCGGGAGGAACTCGTGCCTGGGTTCCGGCCAGACGTACTCCAGGCCGTGCTCGGTGCCGGGGAAGACCTCTTCGTAGAACCGCGGGTCCTTGCGGATCAGGTTGGACCGGTGGCTCATGTGCAACTCGGGGTCGCCGAGCCACGGCGGAAGCAGGATCTTGGCAGCGTAGTCAGGGTGCGCAGCCTGCGGGGCAAACTCGCGGATGTTGTCCCGGGTGTTGTCGGCGAAACCGCGCTTGGTCCATTCGTCAACCATGGCGAGGCCGTACATGGTGAGGGCGGGAACGTGCCCCATCCACATCCGGATGGCGGGGTGTGACTGCCAGCCGTATTCCGGGATGACCAGCGCGCGGAGTGTCTGCAGCGCCTCTACGCGCTGTTTGCCCAGCCGGGGCGTGTCCAGCGCGGCCGCGCTTTGCCGGAAATCGGGATAGGGAAGGAAGGTTTGCATCCCTTCAGTCTGCCGTCCTTGGCGCCATGTGCCAATTGAAGTGCCGAGCAGCACAGTCAGCCGCCAAAATGGACAGTCGGGTGTTCACAATGTGGACCTGTGCATACGAAAGGTTGATTAAACCACTAAGATATCCGAAACCTCAACAGCGTCTGGAAGCCTACTCATGACTCTTACGTCCCCCGCGCCCCTGTCCTCCGCCCCCGCGGAAGCGAATTCACACGCGTCACAGGAGCCTCAGCTGTTCGTTCCGAAGTACGGCCAAATGCTGGGCGCCGACGCGAACGGGATCCTCGTTCTGGACGAGTTTACGCTTGATCCGGCCGCTGCGCGCAAGGACCAGCACCGTTTCCGCACTGCGCTTGCTTCCGTTGCGCTGACCCTGCGCCGTCTCGTCGCCCTGCGCGTCTTCATCGCAGTGGTGGCCGTCGCCAACCTGCCGCTCTTCCTGATGTCGACGGGCTGGTGGATCTATGCCGTCTCGCTGGCTCTGGTCATCGGTGTTCACGCTGCCGTGAACTGGCTGAACAAGCACGAGCCGCGCGTCAAGCACCGCCACGAGCTCGAACTGCACCTGCACCGCGAACGCAGCGACAACTACCGTAAGGTGCGCGACGCCGTGAAGTTCGTCGTCGACAGCCCCTCCCGCGTCAATGAGCACCTCTACCTTGAGCTGCTGCACGCCAAGCGGGTAGCGCTGCACCTCGCGTCGGGTACTGTCGCACTCCTCGACACCAGCGACGACGCCGCCTGGAAGGTGCGCATCGTCCGCGAACTCCCTGCTGCGGCCTAAGGCCGAAATAGTGACGCTTCCAGCCGTCACGCTATAGGCAATTAATCACGACGCCGGGCGTCCCCACTCAGGGGGCGCCCGGCGTCGTCGTTGGAGCCGTACAAAACGAAACCGGACGGCCCCCCGAAAGGGGACCGCCCGGCGTCGAGCTTTGATGCAGTGCCGCTAAGCGCGCCGACCAGCCAGATTAGGCAGGCAGCTGCAGGAGCTGGCCCACATACACCAGGTTCGGGTCGCTGATGGTGTCGGTGTTGGCGTCAGCGAGGTGCTGCCAGCCGCCCTGGATGCCGAGCTTCTGAGCGATCTTGCTCAGGGTGTCGCCTTCCTGGACCGTGTAGGTCTGGCCGCTCACGGCGACCGTGGCAGCGTGGCGGGCCTCGGCCGGTGCCTGGACCGGAACTTCGGCGGCCACCGGGGCCTGTGCCACGGGAGCCGCCTGGACCGGAGCCTGGACCGGAACGGCCTGCACGGGTGCGGCCTGAACCGGCGCGCTCTGGGGCAGGATCTGCGGTGCAGGAGCGCCACCGCCGCCGTTCAGGCCCAGCTTGGCGGAGCAGGCGGGCCATGCGCCCCAGCCCTGGGTAGCCTGGACCTTTTCGGCCACGGCGATCTGCTGCGCGCGGGAGGCGCCCTGGGGGGAGCCGGTTCCGCCGAAGGCGGCCCAGGTCTGCGGCGTGAACTGCAGGCCGCCGGAGAAGCCGTTGCCGGTGTTGGTGGACCAGTTGCCGCCACTCTCACACTGGGCGAGGGCGTCCCAGGTGGAGGCGCTGGCGGTAGGCGTGGCCGCGTTGGCGGCCGTGGCGGAGAGCGCCAGGGTTGCTGCGGAAACGGCGGCCAGGGTGACTCCACGGCGCGCGGCAGTATTGAATGTCGACTTTTTCATTATTGGGATGCTCCTGAGGCCACCCGCGCTCGGTCCGTCCCCGGACGTTGTCGCGCTACTGCCCGCCCCTGACGAACTAGAGGTCATTTCGGTATCCGCCGGCCGGGCAGTAACTGGTGGTGGCGGCACCGGGCATTCTTGGGCCCGCGTCGCGCGGGCATGTGTCCCACCCTAGAGGTGTCGGGCGCCGTTATCAAATCGAGATCTTTATTGACAGTCAAGCAGTTTAAGGGCACTCCAACCCGGCAGTTGGAGGGCCCAGGCCCGCCGGAACCGGGGACGGGGTAGTCGCCAGGTTGTTACCTCTCGGACGGGGATTTCAGGGCGGAAGCCAGGTACGGCGCCGTCCGGCTGTCCGGTGAACCGGCGACGGCGGCGGGCGTTCCCGAGGCAACGATCTCTCCGCCGGCGTCCCCGCCGGCCGGTCCGAGGTCGATCACCCAGTCCGCTTCCGCCACCACGTCCATTTCGTGTTCCACCACGACCACCGTGTTTCCCGCGTCCACAAGGCGCTGCAGCTGGGCCATGAGGAGCCGGACGTCTGCCGGATGCAGTCCGGTGGTGGGCTCATCCAGCAGGTACAGCGTGTGGCCGCGGCGGGCACGCTGCAGCTCGGTGGCGAGCTTGATGCGCTGGGCCTCTCCGCCGGACAGTTCGGTGGCAGGCTGTCCGAGCCGCAGGTAGCCCAGCCCGACTTCCCGGAGCGTCTGCAGGCTGCGGGCAGCGGCTGGAACGTCCTGCAGGAATTCCGCGGCGGCGTCCACAGTCATGCCCAGGACGTCGGCCACAGTCTTGCCGCGGTAGGTGATTTCAAGGGTTTCAGGGTTGTAGCGGGAACCGTCGCATTCCGGGCAGGGGCCGTAACTGCCGGGCAGGAAGAGCAGTTCGACGGCGACGAATCCTTCGCCCTGGCAGGTCTCGCACCGCCCGCCCGCCACGTTGAAGGAGAACCGTCCGCCCCCGTATTTGCGCGCCCGGGCTTCGTCCGTGGCGGCGAACTCCTTGCGCACAGCGTCGAAGAGCCCGGTGTAAGTGGCCAGGTTGGACCGGGGCGTACGGCCGATCGGTTTCTGGTCCACCGTCACCAGCCGGTCCACGTGGTGCAGGCCGGTCACGGTACCTACGCTCAGCGGGGCGCTGGGGTCGCCGTTCATCACGGACTGGTCCTCGTTGGCGCCCGATAGCCCAACGCCAGCGGCGTCTACGCCCTCGCCGTTGCCGTGCAGTTCGGATCCGACCACTTCGGCCAGGACATGGCTGACCAGCGTCGACTTGCCCGAGCCGGACACCCCGGTGACCGCCGTCAGTACCTGCAACGGGAACGCCGCGTCGAGGCCGCGCAGGTTGTGGCGGGAGATGTCCTTCAGTTCCAGCCAAGCACCAGGCTCCCGACGGCGGCCGGTACCGTCGCTGCTGTCAGGCGCGCCGCCGTCGTAAGCACCGCCGTCGTGAGCACTGCCGTCGACAGCACTGCCGCTGGAACCGTCCGGAACGAGGAACGGGCGCGTAACGGATGCCTCGACGGCTGCAAGGCCGGCCACCGGCCCGCTGTACAGGACTTCGCCGCCGCCCTCTCCTGCCCGCGGCCCCACGTCCACGAGCCAGTCAGCACGGCGCACAATATCCATGTTGTGCTCCACCACGAACACCGAGTTGCCCGAGGACTTGAGCTGCTCCAGTACCGCCAGGAGGGGCTCGGCGTCCGCCGGGTGCAGCCCGGCAGACGGCTCGTCCAGCACATAGACCACACCGAAGAGCCCCGAGCGGAGCTGGGTGGCGATCCGGAGGCGCTGCATTTCGCCGGGGGAGAGGGTGGGCGTGGAGCGGCCCAGGGCAAGGTAGCCGAGCCCCAGATCCAGCAGGACCGTGATGCGCTGGAAGAGGTCACGCGTGATGGCCACGGCCACCTCGTTGCCTTCGCCGGAGGACAGCTTGCGGGAGGCGGTTCCGGCATCCTTCAGATCGGTCGTCGGGCGGATGATGTCCGCCAGTTCGGCCATCGGCACCGCGTTGAGGTCGGCGATGGTCCTGCCTGCGAACGTGACGGCCAGGGCCTCCGGCGTGAGTCCGCTGCCGCTGCACCGCCGGCAGGGGCCGGTTTCCATGAAGCGGAGCACCCGTTCGCGCATGGTGTTGCTCTTGGAATCGGCCAGGGTGTGCAGCACGTGGCTCTTGGCGCTCCAGAACTTGCCCTTGTACGGTTTGGCCACGCGGTCGCGCTGGGGCATGATTTCCACCACCGGCTGCTCCTCGGTGAAGAGGATCCAGTCGCGGTCCTTCCGGGGCAGGTCCCGCCACGGCGTATCGACGTCGTAGCCCAGATGGGTGAGGATGTCGCGCAGGTTCTTGCCCTGCCACGCCGTCGGCCATGCGGCGATTGCACCCTCCCGGATGCTCAGCGACGGGTCCGGAACCAGGGACGCTTCGGTGACGGTGTGTGCCACGCCGAGACCGTGGCACTCGGGGCATGCCCCCGCCGCCGTGTTGGGCGAGAAGGCGTCTGAGTCCAGCGGGCTGGCTCCGGCCGGATAACTGCCGGCACGCGAGAAAAGCATGCGGAGCGAGTTGGACAGCGTGGTCACCGTTCCCACCGTGGAACGGCTGCTGGGGGTGCCGCGGCGCTGTTGAAGCGCGACGGCGGGAGGCAGCCCCGTGATCATCTCCACCTTGGGATTGTGGCCCTGCTGGATGAGGCGGCGGGCGTACGGCGCCACGGACTCGAAGTACCGGCGCTGGGCTTCGGCGTAGATGGTCCCGAACGCCAGGGAGGACTTGCCCGACCCCGAGACGCCGGTGAAGGCGACGATCGCGTCGCGGGGGACGGCCACATCAACGTTGCGAAGGTTGTTCTCGCGGGCGCCGCGCACCCGGACAAAGCCGTCAGCAGAATGGCGGGCACCGGTGCCGGCTTCCAGGCTCCAGTCCAGATCAGCCAAGGGGTCAGCATACTCTTCAGTCCGCATCTGTTCGACTCTACGGGCATAGCCCGTCCGGGGACTATTCTGCAGGGGTGAACACTTACGACACCGCCGCTGAACCTGTCGATCCCACTGCGTTTTCAGGTCAAGCTGCGCCTTCAGCTCAAACTGCACCTTTAGAGCAATCGGGGCCCGCAGCAGAAACTGCGCCTGCAGCTGAAGAGGAGCTGGTGGCGCCCCCGTCGCCGATGCCTTTGGCGGAGCTCCACCTGCACATCGAGGGGACGCTGGAGCCGGAACTGATCTTTGCGCTCGCTGAGCGGAACGGGCTCGAACTGCCGTACGCGGACCTGGATGAGCTGCGCAGCCGGTATGAGTTCAAAGACCTGCAGTCGTTCCTCGACCTGTACTACACCAACATGGCCGTGCTGCGGACCGAGCAGGACTTCGCGGACATGACCCGGGCCTACCTGGAGCGCGCTGCGGCGGCCGGGGTGCGGCACGCGGAAATCATGATGGATCCGCAGGCGCACCTCTCGCGCGGCGTCGCCCTGGAGACGTGCGTGAACGGCGTGGCCTCGGTCCTCGCCACATCGGAGGAGGAGTTCGGCATCTCGACGCTGCTGATCGCCGCCTTCCTACGGGACCTGTCCGAGGACTCGGCGCTGGAAGTCTTGGAGGGGCTGTTGGCGATGAACGCGCCCATCGCCGGCATCGGCTTGGATTCCGCAGAGGTGGGCAACCCACCGTCGAAATTCACGCGGCTATTTGCCCGGGCTGGCGAAGCAGGCCTGCGGAAGATTGCGCACGCGGGGGAGGAGGGCCCGCCGTCGTACATCGTTGAGGCGCTGGACGTCCTGGGCGTGGAGCGGATCGACCACGGGATCCGGTGTATGGAGGACCCGGACCTCGTGGAGCGGTTGGTCAACGACCGTGTGCCGCTGACGGTCTGCCCGCTGTCGAACGTCCGGCTCCGCGCGGTGGACATGCTGGCCGCGCACCCGCTGCCGGCGATGCTCGCTGCCGGGCTCAACGTCAGCGTGAACTCGGACGATCCGGCGTACTTCGGTGGTTATGTGGACAGCAACTTCGCCCAGCTCGAGTCGGTCCTGGGCTTGTCCGAATTCGACCGGGTCAGGCTCGCGGCGAACTCGATCAGCTCCTCGTTCGCAAGCGAGGAGCGGAAACACGAGCTGCTGGCCGAGCTGTCGGGCTAAGGTCCCGGCGGGTTACGGCTCGGGCGTGGCATCCGGCTGCTCGGAGTCGGCCCGGCCGCCTGTCGCTGAACCACTGGCAGCCGCTGCCGGGGCTCCCGTCCGGATGATCCACCAGCCCAGGGCCGCCATGACCAGCCCGATGGGGATCCCGTAAGGCGGCAGCCCTGCGTTGTAACCGAGGAACCCCGCGGCCACGAACGCGATGCCGATCCACGCGGGGAACATCCCTGAGCGCCAGCCGGCGATGCCAAAGAACATCCAGCCCAGGGCGAAGAGTATGTAGCTGGACAGCGCGCCGACGGCCAGCATTCCGGACCCTCCGGCGAGGATCGTGCCCGGGGCTACGTCGATAATCCAGGGGCCGGCGAAGCCGTCGAACCACATGTTGCCGGCCATGTCCAGGGTGCCCGCAAGTGCGAAGCAGAAGCCGACGGCGCCCAGTCCGCCGGCCCGGTCTGCGACCCGGAAGTAGACGCACACCAGGGCGATCGTGAGCGGGACGAACGCCACCCAGTACAGGGCGTTCGTGACCTGGAACGGAATCTGCCTCATCATCTCGATCCGGTCGAGGCTCCTGTCGGCGGCGAGCAGGCGGGCCACGTCCACGGCGGCGAAGACGAGGCCGGACACCTGGGCGATGGGCCCGGCGGCTCTGGCCAGCGGTGAGGACATTTTTTCCTCCTGTGGAGGGGAATGGCGGGTACTGATTCGGAGCACCGGCGCCGTTCGCCCGGTGCCGGCGACCCGCCGTCGTAAATTGCGTAGGCCAGCACAAAGAATGCCAGAAGCCTGCGGCGTTTTAGCCAGCCCATCCGACGGCGCATGTCGGCTCCAAACAGTTTCTGCAGGTGCACCTATTGTCCGCCCCTTCTGCGTTGGCGCACTAGCAGGCGCTGCGTCGCTGCGCCGCTGCCCAGGCGCGGGCCGAATGCTTGCAGGCGCCTTCCATAACTGCTAGTCCTGTGGGGAGGCAAGACCGCGGCGACGACGCCGCGGGCAGCAGTACCGGGACGATGCCGAGTCAAGGAGTGTGCAGCATGCCGCGCAAAAACCCAGACGTGGACGAGGCAGACGGCAAGGACCTGGAAGTCGGCAAGCCGAAGGAGTGGGCCGCCGGCATCCCTGGCGTCCTGCATTCCATGCAGCCAGCCATCAAGCACATGGGCCTGAGCAGGACCGAGAAGACGCTGCTGGCCCTGAACCAGAAGCACGGCTTCGACTGCATGAGCTGCGCCTGGCCGGACCCGGACCACCGCAAGACGTTTGAGTTCTGTGAAAACGGGGCCAAGGCCGTCACTTGGGAAGCCACGCCCGTGGTCATCGGATCGGACTTTTGGGCGGAGCATCCCGTCAGGGAACTGCGGCAGAGGACGGAGTACTGGCTCGGGATGCAGGGCCGCCTTACGGAGCCGGTCTACAAGCCGGCGGGGGAGGACCATTACCGGCCCGTGAGCTGGGACGAAGCCTTCAAGATTCTGGGGCGGAAGCTGAACGGCCTGGCAACTCCGGACGAGGCCGCCTTCTACACGAGCGGCCGGACGTCAAACGAGGCGGCCTTCATCTACCAGCTGTTCGTGCGGGCCTTCGGCACCAACAACCTGCCGGACTGTTCAAACATGTGCCACGAATCATCCGGCTCGGCGATGGGCCAGACCATCGGCATCGGCAAGGCCACCATCACCTACGACGACTTCGCCAAATCGCAGCTCATCATCATCATGGGTCAGAACCCGGGTACCAACCACCCGCGCATGCTCACCGCGCTTGAGGAAGCCAAGGAAGCGGGCGCCGGGATTGTGGCCGTCAATCCACTGCCGGAAGCCGGGCTGCTGCGGTACAAGAACCCGCAAAAGGTCAAGGGCACCATTGGGCACGGCAGCGATCTCGCGGACCAGTACCTGCAGATCCGCGTGGGCGGCGACATGGCGCTGCTGCAGGCCATCTCGAAGCGGGTCCTGGACGCCGAGGAAAAGAATCCGGGGACCGTGCTGGACCACCAGTTCCTTGAGCAGCACTGCGAGGGGCTGGAGGAACTCCGCGCCCACCTTGGGGGGCTGGACGACGAGGCAGTCCTCGCGGCCAACGGGCTCCGCAGCGACGAGTTTGACGAGCTCGCTGCCCGGTATCTGAAGGCGGACCGCGTCATCATCACCTGGGCCATGGGGATCACCCAGCACAAGAAGAGTGTGCCCACCATCAAGGAGATCATCAACCTTCTCCTGCTGCGGGGAAACATCGGCAAGCCCGGCGCCGGTGCCTCGCCGATCCGCGGGCACAGCAACGTCCAGGGGGACCGGACCATGGGCATCTGGGAGCAGATGCCGCCCACGTTCCTGGACGCCCTTGGCAAGGAGTTCGACTTCGACCCGCCGCGCGTCCACGGCGCTGACGCCGTGGAAACCATCCGAAGAATGCGCGACGGCGGGATCAAGGTTTTCATGGCATTGGGAGGAAACCTTGTGGCCGCCATCTCGGACACCCACGCTGCCGAGGCGGCCATGGAGAACACGGACCTCACCGTTCAGATCTCCACGAAGCTCAACCGCTCGCACACAGTGACAGGCAAAGAGGCGCTCATCCTGCCCACCATGGGGCGCACGGAGATCGACCTGCAGGAGTCTGGCCCGCAGTTCGTGTCCGTGGAGGATACTGTTTGCGCCGTGCATCCCTCGGCCGGAAGGGTCCAGCCTGTTGCGCCGAACCTGCTCTCCGAGGTGGCCATCGTCTGCCGGACCGCACGGGAGACGGTGGAGGGCAAGTCCAGCGCGGA
Source organism: Arthrobacter sp. SAFR-023 (assembly GCF_051965295.1). NCBI lineage: Bacteria > Bacillati > Actinomycetota > Actinomycetes > Micrococcales > Micrococcaceae > Arthrobacter > Arthrobacter sp. SAFR-023. Next base: position 11,306 of record NZ_JBQCMF010000010.1, read on the forward strand.
CTGGGCCGGGTTCGAGAAAAACTACGACCTCATCCGGGAGCACATTTCCCATGTGGTGGCCGGCTGTGAGGACTACAACAGCAAGATCCGGCAGGAAGGCGGCTTCGTCCTGCCCAACGGCCCGAGGGATTCGCGCACCTTCTCCACGCCCACCGGCAAGGCCATGCTGACGGTCAACCACTTGGAGAGCATTGAGCGGCCCGCGGGCACGCTGATCCTGCAGTCCATCCGGTCGCACGACCAGTTCAACACCACCATCTACGGGCACAACGACCGTTACCGGGGGATCAAGAAGGGCCGGGATGTGGTGTTCGTCAGCCCCGAGGACATCGCGGAGCTTGGCCTCAGTGACGGCCAGTTCGTGGATGTCCGTGGTGTGTACGAGGACAACGTGGAGCGGGTGATGCGGAAGCTGCGGGTCGTTTCGTATCCCACGGCCAGCGGCTGCGCGGCCACCTACTACCCGGAGGCCAACGTTCTGGTCCCGCTGGACAGCGTCGCGGAGGGGAGCAACACGCCGGCATCCAAGGCTGTGCTCGTGCGGCTGGAACCCAGCGCGGAGCCCGCTTAGCGCCCGGCAGGCACCAAGGAGACTCCCTCGGGTTAGGGGTTTACTTTAGGTGTCTATCGAGTTCATGTGCGGGTAACGCGCCCCTGCGGCAGCGCCCGCGGGGGCAAGTTCATCAAGGCGGGCAAGGTCCTCCGCTGAAAGCTCGACGTCGGCCGCGCCCAGGTTCTCGGCCAGGCGTTCGCGCTTCTTGGTGCCGGGAATGGGCACGACGTGCTCGCCCTGCGCGAGCAGCCAGGCCAGGGCGAGCTGCGCCGGACTGCACTGCTTCTCATCTGCGAGTTCCTTGACCCGGTCCACGAGTTGCAGGTTCCGGGTGAAGTTTTCGCCCTGGAAGCGGGGAGAGTGCCGCCGGAAGTCATCGGCAGCAAAATCGTCGGGGCTGCGCAGCTGGCCGGTGAGGAAGCCCCGGCCCAGGGGGCTGTAGGGCACGAAACCAATACCCAGCTCCGCCAGCACGGGGAAGACCTTCGTCTCCGGCTCCCGCTCCCAGAGTGAATACTCGGTCTGCAGCGCAGTGACCGGATGAACGGCGTGCGCCCTGCGGACGGTCTCAGCGCTGGCTTCGGACAGGCCCAGATGCAGGACTTTGCCGGCCTCGACGAGGTCTGCCATGGCTCCGACCGTGTCCTCGATGGGGACCGTCTTGTCCACCCGGTGCTGGTAATAGAGGTCAATGTGGTCCACTCCGAGCCGCTGCAGGCTGGCGTCGCAGGCGGAGCGGACGTACTCGGGGCGGCCGTTGATGCCCACCCAGGAACCGTCCTCCCGCCGCTCGTTGCCGAACTTCGTGGCCAGGACCACGTCGGAGCGCCGGTCCGCGATGGCCCTGCCGACCAGCTGCTCGTTGGTGAACGGGCCGTACATGTCAGCGGTGTCCAGCAGGGTTCCACCGGCGTCCAGGAAGGCGTGGATGGTGGCGATGGACTCGTTGTCGTTGCCGGTCCCGTAGAACTCGCTCATGCCCATGCAGCCGAGGCCGAGGCTGGAGACGGAAAGTGAACCAAGCGTGCGGGATTCCATGGGGCTCTCCTCAGGTAGGTTGCGGGAGTGGCTCAGGGAGGTGCTGTAGTCGCCACTATAAGTCGACCGGCGGCGTTTATGCTCCACTTTCGTGGCGCCGAAACGCCGCCGGCCCCGGGTGTCCCGCATGCTGACGCGGATTTCCCAGTGACCGGCGGCGACGTTGCTTCCGAAAGTGGTGCAGAAATGCGGGTGCCGCGCGGATTTTCGGCGCCCCGGCAACAACAGCTACGGCGAGGGGGTGCCTCCGTTGACGTTCAGGGTCTCGCCGACCACGAAGCTCGACTCCGCCGAGGCCAGGAACACGTAGGCGGGGGCGAGCTCGGCGGGCTGTCCGGCCCGGCCCAGGGGAGTGTCCTTGCCGAACTCGGGAAGGGCTTCCTTGGGCTGGCCGCTGCTGACCTGCAGGGGAGTCCAGATCGGCCCGGGAGCCACGGCATTGACCCGGATTCCCTTCGGCGCCAGCTGCTGTGCCAGTCCCTTGGTGAAGTTGTTGATGCTCGCCTTCGTGGTGGCGTAGTCGAGGAGGGTCGGCGACGGGTTGTAGGCCTGGATCGACGTCGTGTTGATGATCGTCGATCCGGCGGGAAGGTGCGGCACCGCGGCCCTGGTGAGCCAGAACATGGCGTAGACGTTGGTCTTCTGCGTGTGGTCGAACTGTTCGTCGGTGATGTCGCCGATGTCCTCTTGCGCCACCTGCTTGCCGGCGTTGTTCACGAGGAGGTCCAGTCCGCCCAGTTCCTGCAGTGCGGTCTCCACCAGCTTCTGGCAGGTGGCAGGGTCCTTGAGGTCGCCGGGCACTTTGACTGCCTTGCGGCCGGCCTTCTCGATCAGGTTCGCGATTTTCGCCGCGTCTTCCTCCTCCTCGGGAAGGTAAGAGAGCACGACGTCGGCCCCTTCCCGTGCGAACGCGATCGCCGTCGCTGCGCCGATGCCGGAGTCCGCACCCGTGACGATTGCCTTCCGGCCGTCGAGGCGGCCCGTGCCGCGGTAGGTGTCCTCGCCCAGGTCAGCCTTGGGTTCCAGCTTGGCGTCCAGGCCGGGCTCGGGCTGGTGCTGCTTGGGCGGCTCGATGTGCTCGTAAGCGGTGACAGGGTTCTTGAAGGTGTACTGGTCGGTCATGGTTCTCCTCCGTGGTGGTGTTGAACGCGGGCAGGATCATCTTGGTCCGGGCGGTGCTGGCATCGCGGGAATGCTAAGCATGCTTACCGTCCACCCTAACGAGACTGCGGCGGTGCCGCCAGTGGCAGTTGGGCGCCTGTTCGAGGCGCCCTGACCAGGGCCGGCTGCTCAGGTCGGGCCGCTCGGGGCGGGCCGCTTGGGGGGTGGCTGCTCAGGGCGGGCTGCTCAGGGCGGGCTGCGGTTAAGGGTTGATGGCCACCCCTTCCGCGTTCTGCATCGCCTGAATAGGCTGGCAGTCCCAGCCTTGGCGAACGGTCGCCGGTGGCGGTCTCCGGGAGTAAATCCGGTACACGGCAACGAAGGAGCGCAGGCGATGGACAACCAGGATATTCTGCAGCGCATCCAGGCGCTGGTTGACGAAGAGCATCAGCTCCGCGATCCTGCGGCGTCGGGCCCCGCCAGCGGCTCCGGCGCGGGTGGCTCCATGGAAGATGCATCCGACGAGGGTGCGGCTGAGCGGGATGAGCGTCGGGCCCGGCTGCGCCAGGTGGAAGAGGCCCTGGACCAGTGCTGGGATTTGCTGCGCCAGCGGCGGGCTAAGTCAAAGGCGGGCGAGGACCCCAACGAGGCGGATGCCCGTCCCGTCAATGAGGTGGAAGGCTATGTGCAGTAGCAAGCGGCCGGCCCCGTAAAAGTCGGCCAGCGGCAGTCAGGGGCCGGCCGGTCCAGTAAGAGGCCTGCGGGCAGCAAGTCTCCACCCGCGCGGAAGGGCGGCCGCCGTTAGCAGCCGCCCTTCCGCATTGCTGGAACGTGTTATTGCTGGTGCGTTATCGCCGAAACGTTATTGCCGGTGCGCTGTTACCGCACGGCAGCTCGTGCCGGCGCTTACTGTTCCTGCCCGCTGTGCAGTCCATCGTCGCTGCTGTCTGCGGAAGCCGAGTCGCCGGTGTCGTCGGAGAGGTCCATATTGCCGCGGGCTTCCTCCATGGTCGGGCCGCCGGACGGGACGCTGTAGCGCTCCGGGCGAATGCCGTGCGACTGCTCCTCGATGAGCGCCTGCTCCTCGCTGAAGCGGATGACGTTGGCGTCATCACCGGCGTCGCCGGGAACGTCCTCGCGGAGCTTTGAAGGGTCCGGAACGATAAAGCCGTCTGCCTTGCTGCTGTGTTCACTCACTGAACTCATCCCTTCCGTTTGTTGCCTCGGTCTACATGGTAAGCCTACTTTCTATTGACGACGCCGGGAAATGGCGCGGGAAGCGGCTCAGGAAAGTGGCCCCCGCAGGCCGGCGAAAAGCGAGATTTCGGCCTCAGTTGGGGTGTAATTTCCGTCATAGTCGGTCACGACACACAATGTTTACCCACCAAAGTCGCCATAATTGCCCACCTCTTGGCAGACTACTGGGGGAACAATCGCTCTGTAAGGGGAACCATGCGCAAGACTGCCGCCGAAAACACCAACATCCGCCTCAAGGCCGTGCTGGACGTTCTGGCAGAGGGGGTGTTGTCCGGTGACTCGCAGAACGCCGGCGCCGTGCTGGCTGAAGCGCTCGTACGCGTGCCGCTGAACGCCTACGAAGCTGAACTGCTCAGCGGCGGCATTCCCCGCGGCCACAAGTCACTGACCACCGCCACGTCCAAGCTGGTCAAGGCCGGCTGGCTCGTCAAGGGACGCTCCGGCTGGACCATCACCGAGGACGGGCAGCGCGCGACGGTCGCCTTCCCGGACGCAGCCAGCTTCTCGGCAGCGCTCGACGCCGGTACTCCGGTCCCTGCCGGCACGCCCCTTCCGGTGGCCGCACCTGCCAAGCCGGCAGCCGCGGAGGCGGCCCCGGCAGAGGCCGAGAAGGCCCCGTCCAAGGCAGCGAAGGTTGTCGACAAGGCCGCCAAGCTGATCGAGGACGCAGTCGCTCCCGTCGCCAAGGCTGTGCGCAAGAAGGCAGAGGCCGACGCCGGGGCGCAGGCTCCCGCCGTCGGAAACTCCACGGAAACCATCGAGCAGCCTGCCGCGGTGGCCGTGGCTGGCGACTTCAACACCCTGCTGGGAGCCCCGGAGAACTGGGCGCCGCAGTACGACGAAGCGCAGATGAAGCTGGACGAGCTGGACCAGCTGTGGAAGATTTCGGCTGAGATCCCGGCCGGCTACTACAACTTCAAGATCGCCCTCAACCGTTCCTGGGATGAGAACTACGGTGCGTTTGGCGCATTCGATGGTGCCAACCACGAACTTCACCACTCCGGCGGCCAGCTCACCATTCGCTACAACCACCGGACTCGGGACATCACCGTCAACTGATCCCGTCCGGCCGAAGCCCCGCTCCAGCGCATGCTGCGGCGGGGCTTCGTCGTTCCCGGCCCGCCGGTCGAGCTGGTCAAGACCAGGGTGACTCTGGTCCGCTGGTCGAGCTTGTCGAGACCAACGGGAGTCACTTCGTTCGCGGGGCCTTCGGAGCCGGGTCGTTATTGACGGCAACACTTTGGACGCGGTGCCCTCCATCCTCTTCCCCAGTCGATGGACACACGCCCAGAATGGGGAGCACGTTCGCAACTCAAGGAGGAGCTTTGCGCTATTCAGGGACTTTGTCCGCGGCCGCAGTGTTGGCCGCCGTCGTCGCGCTCGCCGGCTGCGGGGCGCCTGCCTCGCCCGGCGGAAGGTCTGCGGCACCCACAACGTCAGCCTCTTCCTCTGCCGCGGCCTCCGCAACGGGAAGTGGGACGGCGACGGCGACCGACAGCCCCGCGTCTGCCACTGCCACGCCATCCGCAACGCTGCCTGAGGGCTGGAAGACGTTTACGACGTCGGACGGCAAGTTGAGCTTCGATCTTCCGTCCGGGTGGACCATCAAGGATCCGGCCGGACAGACGCCGCAGGGAGGCGGCGTGTTCGTGGAGGTCCGGAACCCTGCTGGCAAGTCGATGTCCACGCTGCGCACCAACATGGTGGTGGGCGCGGAATGCACCAAGAAGCAGCCGTACGGCATGTACGACTCCGAACCGCTACCGGCACTGAAGCAGTCCGGGAGCACACCAAGGTTCACGTTTGAGTCGCGGCAGGACAATACGGCGACCGACCCCGCCAAGATGACGATCCTGGCCTACGGCATCACCTCGGCGCCGGAGCCGACCGGGCCCACGGCCTGCCCGATAGCCCATTTCTTCACGTGGCCGCCAAGCGGGGCGATGTTCGGCGGGGTCTACAACCCGTTCGACACCACCCCGGGAAATCCACCCAACGTGGACACGCCTGAGGCGTACATGGAAACGCCCGAATACAAGAACATCCGCGCCATGATCACCTCGCTCCGCCCGGCGGGGTAGCGCTGCTGGTCGAGCTCCATCAGGTTGTGCACCTTCTCGTCGAGCCTGTCGAGACCAGGGCCGCCGGCGCTACATTGGTTCCATGACTGACTCGAACGCAGCCGACCCGGACAGCGTCCGCCTCACCGCGCGGGTCACTGGCATGGTCCAAGGCGTCGGCTTCCGGTACTGGACCGCGCGCAAGGCCGATGAGCTGGGGCTGACCGGTTCAGTCAGGAACGACGACGACGGTTCGGTCGCCGTCGTCGCCGAGGGCCCGCAGCCGGACATCGTCGAATTCAGGCGCTGGCTCGGATCGTCCCACGCACCGGGGAGGGTGGCGCACGTCGACGAAAAGGTTTCCCCGGCTGAAGGCGGATTCGGGAGCTTTCAGGTTGTCAGCTGAGTCTCCCCGGGCTGAGACCCAGGAAGGCCCCGAGCTCCTCGAGCGCGAACGGCCGTGACGGCATGTAATTCGTGAGCTCAGGGGAGCGGACGATCACCGCCCGCCATTGACCACGGGACACAGCCACGTTGATCCGGTTGCGGTTGAGCAGGAATTCGGCTCCGCGCGGTGCCTCGGCAATGGCCGAACACGCCATGGACACGAGCACCACTGGAGCCTCCTGGCCCTGGAACTTGTCCACCGTGCCCACCCGCACCTCGGACAGGCCCTCATGGTCCAGGGCGTGCCGGACGGCCTGCACCTGGGCGTTGTACGCAGCCACCACCAGGATGTCCCTGGCTTCCAGGCGCCGGATCGGCTCGTCCTTGCCGGACGTCCACTTAAGCCCGATATGCCCGCGCGCCAGTCCGACGATCGCTGCCGCCTCTTCCGCAGAGCTTGTGGTGTTGCCGGTATGCGGCACCAGAACGGTTTCCACGCCCGGAGGTAGCCCGTCGAGGTGGCGCAGGGATGCCGCCGGTGCGGATTCCAGTTTGCCGTCGTAACTGAGCACCGACACCTTGCGGCAGAGCTCAGGATGCATCCGCCAGGAATCGGCGAGGAAGTAGCCCCGTTCGGCAGGCATCGTGGCGTGCCCGGCTGACAGCCACCCGAGCGCGGACTCGTCAACCGGCTCAGGATGCGATCCCTGGGTGACCTGGGGAAGCTGCTGTGGGTCGCCGAGCAGCAGGAGCCGCTTCGCGGACCGGGCCACGGCCAGCGTGTTGGCCAGCGAATACTGGCCGGCCTCGTCAATGACCAGCAGATCCAGGGATCGTGCCGGTACGCATTTGCCCGTCATGGTCCAGGCGGTTCCGCCAACCAGGCAACCGCCGTCCGCGTCCAGGAGCCGCGCGATGTCCTCGTCGGCGACGCAGGTCCATGGGACGTCGTGCGGTTGGGACAGTTTCTTGGCCACCACGGCGGGATCCACCCCGGCCTTCTCGATTGCCGTGCAGAGCATGTTCTCGACGACGGCGTGCGACTGGGCGACCACGCCCACCTTCCAGCCGGCCTGCACCAGTCGGGCGATGACGTGGGAGCCGACGAACGTCTTGCCCGTTCCCGGAGGACCCTGCACCGCGACGTAGGACCCGTCGAGGTGTTCCAGCGCCCGGGCAATCGCAGACACGTAATCCGCTTTGCCCTCCGCATCGTTGCCAACTGCAGGCAGATTCGGGATGCCGGCCAGCCTGGGTGCTGTCCGGCGCAGGATGTCCACGCCGGGATGCTTGGGAAGTTCCGGCAGCGAGGAGCCGACGAGCTGCGCGAGTTCCGCCAAAGCGGCTTCGATGCTGACGGTGGGAATGGGACGGTCGTCCGTCAGCGCCATAGGCAGCTGGAAGTACGGGGGCACCGCTTTCTTGGATTTCTCCGTGATGGTGATGATGGTCCGGCCGCGCTGATCGGGATGGTCCTCGACGGCTTCCACGAGCGTGCCGAAAATGCCGTCCCGGGAGGGCGGCATGGTGGCTTCGTGGCGTGCTTCAGCAGCACCTGCAGGCTGGCCCGCTGCCGCTCGCCGCGCGGTCCGCCCGCCGTCGACCTCCCCGAGGCCGTCGGGCAGGGGGTCCTCGAACATCCTGAACCAGGTGGAACCCGGCTTGAACTCAGAACCCTCGCTCATGATGCCGGTGAGCCGCAGGGTGCGGGACTCAGTCCGGGCGCGAGCGGTGGGCGGCGCCCAGTCCGACACGACTTCAGCCGCCTCAACGATGAACACGTTGCGCTGGTCCCGCCACCTGTCGACCTCGGATTCGAGCCGGTCGAAATGCCCCCACCAGAACTGTTTGCGCTCCCGCCGGTGGTACCCGGTAGCCGCCGCGACCAGTGCCACGGCCTGCTCGTCCGCCGTCAGCCCGCGGTGATCCGGAATGGCGTCCAGGAAGGCACGCAGACCGGCTTCCTCCTGTGACGGTTCAGCGTCCGGGACTGCATCCGACGGCGTCTGGGAACGGGAGGCTTCCAGGGCGTCGGCTCCGGCAGGAGCACTGATCTCCGCCAAAGCACTGATCTCCGGCTGAGCAGCGGGTGCCCCACCGCCACGCAGTTGCAGCAGCCAGTCCCGGAGGCGCAGCGTGGAAAGGCAGTCGTACTGGTTGTAGTCAGAAATGGAGGCGAGGATGGCCGCCGCCTCCTCCTGCGTCTCGGGTCCGGCATCGCGCGCTTCGCAGTAGGCCACGTATGCCACCACCGAAGCGCCGGCGTCCTTGACGTCACCAGAGCGCAGGTTGTCTCCCATGTACAGGGGCTCGAGCTTCTTGATGGAGTACGAGGCCTCGGAGATGCGGAGTGAGTGCCGGACGGTCGCATACAGGTCCACGAGGAGCCCGCCGCGCAGCCACGAATCCACCACGTCCTCGCCGGCGACGTGGTTCAGTGAGAGATTGCGCAGGGCCGTTTTTTCGTAAGGCGCATAGTGGTAGACGTGCATGTCCGGGTACCGGGCCCGGCGTTCCTCCACGTAAGCGAGGAAGTCTAGGAACGCCTCCCGTTCATCGGCGCGCGAGTGGGCCCAGAACGGCCGGAACAACGGCTCCTGGCCCAGCGGATCAGTGGGCCGCGGAGCCTCAATCACACCGAACAGGTACTCCAGACCCCATCGGCCCGCGGGATCCTGCCAGAGGGGGTCGCCCTCGAAGTCGAAGAAGATGTCGCCGTCACTCGGGGCAGGAATCCCGGCCAGCGCGTTGTCTGGCAGCACTTTGTAGGTAACGGTGTGCGGCCGGCCCTCCTTCACGAAGGTGCGTGAACCGTCCTCAACCTCACGGCCGGTCTGCATCCTGGCCTGGTCGCGCAGCCGCCGGCGCGACCCGGTAGCCAGATGCAGAGGCAGGTCGGCGAGGGCGTCGATGGTGGTGATGCCGTCCGCAACCAGCTTCTTTCGCTGGATGGAGGTCATGCCTGCCACCATCAGCAGGTCCCGGTGCTGGGCCACCTGCTCGGCGCAGTAGTCGCACCTGCCGCAGTAGCTGACCCCGGGCTGCTGCCACGCCACTTGAGCCTCCGTGTGGCGGTGCGCGGCCGTGAGGTCACGGAACCGCGCCCGGCGCTCGCGGTACACGGGCAGCAGGTCCGCCAGCGAGTGGGAACTGCGTTCCATGTTGCCCAGCACCAGGGTGACGCGCGGGGCGGGTTCGAGTCCGAGACTGATCAGTTGGTCTCCATACGCAGCAAGCTGCAGCAGGGCACCCACCTTGGCATGCCGCGCGAGCTTGGTGTCCCAGACCGCATACCGCGGGGCACCAGTGTCTCCGCCAGACACGTCAGAACCAGACACTTCAGAACCAGGCACGTCAGAACCAGACACTTCAGAACCAGGCACGTCAGAACCAGGCGAGGCGGCCCCCTCCCGCACCAGGAAGTCCGCATAGCCGAGGAATTCGCCGTCGAAGAAGGTGGCCTGGAAGACGACGTCGGCGCCGGTGCGGAGGGCGGCGGCGGTTTCCCGGGCCTTGTTCGCCAGGTCGGCACGGTCCGTGGTTCCACGCTCGACGCAGTAAACGCCGGTGCCGCGCGCCGGATCCCACGGGCCATGCTCGTCGATGAGGGAGGCGAGCACCTTGTGCTCATGGAGATCGCCGAGTTTGCCCGCCCGGGCCTGCATCTCGTCCGGGGGGAAGTCAGCCTTGGGGGAGCGGCCCAGCTTCTCGTCCAGGATCCGCAGCGTGCGGTACTCGCACTCATTGGCGGCCACGAGGTCGGTGGCTGAGAACACCAGATCAGCTGGCGCTCCCGGCGTGGTCGGGTGGAGCAGGAACATGGGGCCTCCCCATTGGCAGCCTCGCTCCGGGACGGTTCCCGGTGCACTGATTTGAATCTAGCAAGAGGCTATGACAATCAAACCGCACCGGGAGCTTTGCTGAGCGAGGAGCAGCGCCAACGGGGGACCCCACGTGCTTGCGCAGGTCAGAGAATGCGCAGATTAGTGGGCGGCCTGCCGTCCATTGTGGGAGTAGGTGAGGCAGTCGGCGTTGTCCGGGCCCGGGCCGACGTGGACTTCCGGTGCCTTGCACATGAGGTGGTCGTTGTGGACGCATTCCGACCGCTGGCATGCCCCGACGCCGGCGAGGACCTTCGGCAGGCCGCCGTGAATGCCGGTGTCGATGAACGTGGCACACGAGGCGTGGTCTGTGGTGCCGCCAACCGTGATGGCCTCGGCGTTGCATTCAGAATGGTCGTTGAAGGAGCAGTTGGTAACGCTGCAATCGGCTACATGCGTGCTCATGGATTCCTCCAAGATTCCGGACGCCCCGGCTGGGCGGCTCGCTCTTCCCAACGTAGGCCGAATGGGTCCAATCAAAAAGACCCAATTGTGTTGCGTAATTGATGTAATTGCTAAAACCCAACCCCTGAGTGTCTGCTCTCAATTTCCCGCCCAACCCCCATGGACCCGGTACGGGCAGCGTTCTAGACTGGCAGGACCCTCCACCTGTCAGGCCCGACGGCGTCGTCCGGTCTTCCGGGGGAATGCCCTGGAGGGCGCATCACATCACTCAGGAATTCACCGCCGACCCTTCACAGGGAGGGGTCCGTGACGCCAGGAGGAAAGAGATGGAAGGGAACAAAGCCGTTGCCTACAAGGGACCCGGCAAGGTGGAAGTCATCGATATCGACTACCCCACATTTGAACTTAAGGACGGGCCGGGCGTAAACCCGGCCAACGTGGGGCGCAAGGTGCCCCACGGCGCGATTATCAAGACGGTGGCCACCAACATCTGCGGCTCGGACCAGCACATGGTTCGAGGACGGACGACGGCGCCGCCGGACCTGGTGCTGGGCCACGAAATCACCGGTGAAGTGGTGGAGGTGGGGCCCGGCGTCGAATTCATCAAGGTCGGCGACATCTGCTCGGTGCCGTTTAACATTTCCTGCGGCCGCTGCCGGAACTGCAAGGAGCGCAAGACCGGCATCTGCCTCAACGTGAATCCGGACAGGCCGGGCAGCGCCTACGGCTACGTGGACATGGGCGGCTGGGTCGGCGGCCAGGCCAACTATGTGCTCGTGCCGTACGCGGACTGGAACCTGCTCAAGTTCCCGGACAAGGACAAGGCGATGGAGAAGATCCTGGACCTGGCCATGCTCTCGGACATCTTCCCCACTGGCTACCACGGTGCCGTATCGGCGGGGGTCGGCGTCGGCTCCACCGTCTATGTCGCGGGGGCGGGTCCTGTTGGGCTGGCAGCGGCGACGAGCGCGCATCTGCTGGGTGCCGCCGTAGTGATTGTGGGCGACATGAACAGTGACCGGCTGGCGCAGGCCCGCAGCTTCGGCTGCGAAACGGTGGACCTCACCAAGGGCGGGCCCGCGGAGCAGATCGAACAGATCCTCGGTGTTCCTGAGGTGGACTGCGGCGTGGACGCCGTGGGCTTCGAGGCGAAGGGCCACGGACAGGGCGCCCAGGAAGCGCCGGCAACGGTGCTGAATTCGCTGATGGACATTGCGGCGGCGGGCGGCGCGCTGGGTATTCCGGGGCTGTACGTGACGGGGGACCCGGGCGGCATCGACGAATCGGCGAAGAAGGGTGCGCTGAGCCTGAGCCTCGGCACCGGCTGGGCCAAGTCGCTGAGCTTCACCACGGGCCAGTGTCCGGTGATGAAGTACAACCGGCAGCTGATGATGGCCATCCTCAACGACCGCGTGAGCATCGCCAAGAACGTCAACGCCAAGCCGATTCCGCTGGACGAAGCACCGAAGGGGTACGCCGAATTCGACGCCGGCGCCGCCACCAAGTACGTGCTGAACCCGAACGGATACCTCAGCTGACGTAGGTGCGGCGGCGGGGACACGCGGGCGGCCCGGCCCCAGAGGATGGGCCGCACGCGGTCCCCATTGCCGTCGTCGGCGAGTAGGGCCAGACTCGTGGAGGGACGGGCCCAGCCACAGGAGGAGATCCATGAACAGCCAACAGGACGAAACACCGCTCGAAGTGCCGGACGTTGACGCGTTTGAGCAGCGCCAGTCGGCGGGCGGGGAGTCCGGGGACGAGGAACAGCGGCCGTTGCCCGAGGACGTTCCCGAGGCGGATGCCCTGGAGCAGCGGACCCCGCTGAGGTCCAACGGACCGGCCGCCGCCCCCGATCTCTCAGCCGAGGAAGCGGCCGAGGCCGACGCCATTGAGCAGGCCGCGGGCACGCCCGGCAGCGACGAGGACGACTACCCGTTCGCGGGCGAGGTGCCGGAGGAGGGCTGAATCGGCCGTTTGGCGGGCTCCCGGCTACCGTGCCGCCGGTTCGGCGCGGCCGGTTACTTGCTGCCGGCCACCGTCCCTCCGCACTGGGCCAGGACGGAGGCCATCGCGGTGCGCTCGGCCTGGGTCACCCACAGCTTGTACTTCGCCTTGACCGAAATCTGCCGCGCGACGTACGGGCAGCGGTAGGCCTTGCTGCTCGGCAGCCAGGTGGCGGCGTCGCCGTCGGACTTTTGCTGGTTGGCGGGGCCGGACGCGGCCAGCAGGTTGAGGGGATCGTTGGCGAAGGCCGTCCGCTGTGCCTTGCTGAGGCGCTGGGCACCTTTCTGCCACGCGTCGCTCAGGGCGACGACGTGGTCGATCTGGACTGCGCTGCTGGTTTTGCTGCCGCGCGTGAAGGCGATGGTGGTGGCCGTGTACGGATCTGCCAGGGAGCCGGTCAGGACGATGCAGTTCTTCGTTCCGGGCTTGAAGGTTGTGGCTTTGAGGTCCCGGGCGAGGATGTCGTTGCGGGTGTCGCAGCCGTTGTGGTCCGTGTCCGACCAGGCCGGTCCAAACTCTTCCCGGTCGTAACCCGTTTTCGGTGCGCGTCCCTTGACCGGCAGGGTGGCGAGGAGGTCGGCTGCTTTGACTGCGTAGCCAGGCGCGTTGCCGGCTGACCTGCCGGGAACAGCGTCCGACGACGGCTGCTGGGTTGCGCTGATTGCGCCGCCGCAGGCGGTGATGGCAAGGATGACGGCGGCAAGGGCGCCGGCTGCAAACCAGTTCCTTCTGCGGGGCGGTGCGTGGTGCAAGGCGGTGTACTCCCGTGGCGCTGGTTGTCGATTCAACGATCGATCGTACTGGCCGGGCGGGGTGAGCTGGCGGTGCCACGCGGAGGACGTCCTGAAACGCAGAGAGCCCCGCACTGCCTGACGGTGTTGTGCGGGGCTTCTCCTAGCGGCAGGACCACCTCGGATGGGGGATACGCGGTGGGCCTGTTCATAGGCTAGAGAAGTTTCCTGAGAATTGGCTAGGAATGTGCCAGCTTTCCGCTGGGCGTCTTTGGGTCCCCCGCACGGGCTCCTGTGAAGCTACTCGTCCTTGACTTCACCGCCGAGCTAAACCAGTGTTGAAACCGCACTGACCAGCAGGTTTTTCCCTCAAAGGAGATGCGTCATGACTCTTCCCGCAGGCCTGACCCCCGGCATCTGGACACTCGACATGTCCCACAGCGAAATCGGCTTCAGCGTGCGGCATGCCGGGATCAGCAAGGTCCGCGGGCGGTTCCGGGAAGCAACCGGCGAGGCTCACGTGCGGGATACCCTGGCCGATTCGTCGCTGCATGCCACCGTCAATACCGCCAGCTTCGATTCCGCTGACGCCAACCGAGACGCTCACGTGCAGGGGCCGGACTTCTTCGACGTCGCGGAATTCCCGGAGATGACTTTCAAGGGCACTCACATCGACGGCGACGGCGAGGATTACACCCTGACCGGCGACCTCACCATCAAGGGCATCACCAAGCCCGTCGAGCTGGAGGTCGAGTTTACCGGCGTAGCTGTGGACCCGTTCGGTGCCACCCGAGCAGGTTTCTCTGCAGAGGCCGAGATCAGCCGCAAGGAGTTCGGCCTGACCTGGAACGCGGCCCTGGAAGCCGGCGGGCTCCTGGTCAGCGACAAGGTGAAGATCAACCTCGAGGCCGCGCTGGTTAAGCAGGGGTAGGCGCGCCGACCGCTGATCGAGCTTGCCCGCGTTTGGGAATTCTCGCTGGATGAGCCTATCGACAGCCGAGATCAGCCCTTGATCTCGGCAGGCTCGATCAGCGGGCTGTCGCTTTATACTCCGCCGTAGCCATGCCTCCGGTACGCGCGTAAAGTCGGGAAAGACCGGTCCTAAACCGGTCGCAGCCTGAACAGACGCACAACCTAAGGAGTTCATCATGAACTTGGGCAACATGATCAGGAATGCCGCAGGACGTATTTCCGGACGGACCACGCAGGGAACCACCGGCGGATACACGAGGGGCTACACGCGGGGCACCAGGCCCTACACCACGGGACGGACCTCTTCCATGGGTCGCGGCCGCACCGCCGGGGGTATCGGAGACAAGATTCGCCAGATGCTCCACAGGCACTGACGCTGGGGCACACCAGTCCGGCCCCGGAGGTCCATGGCGACCCCGGGCTGTCGCAACAATTACTGGAAGCGTTTGGCCGCAGCCACCCTGTGGTGGCTGCGGCCACTGTTTCTGCAGGGGAGGTTGCCGTGGCGAGCCGCGGTGCCTCCCTTGCTGCTGACTTCGAAATTGGCTCAGTCTCCAAGGGAGTCACGGGGCTGCTGTATTCCGACGCCCTAAGCCGGGGCGAGCTCAGCCCGGACACGAGGCTGGGGGAGCGGCTGCCGCTCGGCGACTGCCCCGCCGCCGGCGTGACACTGGTTTCGCTAAGCCGGCATTCTTCGGGCCTGCCGCGGCTGCCCCGGCAGGCGGGAACCCTGCGGCGCACCCTTGACCTTCTTCTGCACGGCACCAATCCCTACGGCGAAAGCCTGACGGAGCTGCTGGACCAGGCCCGCGACGCGCGTCTGTCCGCCGGACGTTCCGCCCCGCGGCCGCGCTACTCCAACTTCGGCTTTGAGCTCCTGGGACACGCTATCGCCGCCGGTGCAGGTCTGGGCTTTCAGGACCTGCTCCGCGAGCGGCTCGCCGTTCCGCTCGGGGTCGGCTCCGTTTACGCGCCAGCAACTGCCGCTGAGGTGCGTCCGACGGCGGTCACCGGCCGAAGCCGCTCGGGGCGGGTGATGCAGCCGTGGACGGGTGCAGCGGTTGCTCCGGCCGGCGGAATCCGTGCCTCGATCGGCGACATGGCCCGGTTGGTGCAGGCGCTGCTGGAGGGATCAGCCCCGGGCCTGGCCGCGCTGGATCCCGTGGCGAACTTCGCCGGCCCGGCGGCCCGCATTGGTGCCGGCTGGATGACCCTGGAGGTGAAAGGCCGCGCAGTCACGTGGCACAACGGCGGCACCGGCGGTTTCCGCTCCTGGGTGGGGCTGGACCGAAAGGCGGGGACCGGCGTCGTACTTCTGACGGCGAAAGCGGCGCCCGTGGACCGCCACGGCTTCCGGCTCTTGGCCGGGCTGGTCCCGGCGGGAACTGCGGGAGCCTCGGAGACCTAACGCAACAAAGCAACGCGGGGTCACTTATAGCCCGATAAACCCTCCGAATTGGGCGGTAGGTGACCTCGCGTTGCTGTTGGTGGCCTACTTCTCGCCGGCGCGCTCCAGTGCCTGGTCGTGCTCGGCGTGGGCCTGGCGGATCAGGTTCATGAACTCGGTCTCGTTCCGGATGAGGCGCTTGTACTTCTCCGGGAGCTTCTTGAGTTCCTGCTCCTCGTGGACCAGCTTGTCGAAGATCCGCTCGCGCTCGGCGATGTCCGTCTCGTAGTTGAGGTCCAAGTACGTGGTGGCGTGCCGCCTGGCGCCGGAGACCATGGTCTTGGCCTTGCCCTTGGGGCTGAGGAGGGAGCCGACGATGGTGACGGCCAGTACACCGAGGATCACGCTGAGCGAGAGGCTGGTGCTGATTTCGACGACGTTCACGTGTTCGCCGTCGTTGATGAATGGCAGGTTGTTCTCGTGCAGGGCGTGCAGGATCAGCTTCACGCCGATGAAGCCGAGGATGGCGGCGAGGCCGTAGGAGAGGTAGATGAGCCGGTCGAGGAGCTCGTCGATCAGGAAGAACAGCTGCCGCAGGCCCATGAGCGAGAATGCGGTGGCCGTGAAGACGATGAACACGTTCTGCGTCAGGCCGAAGATGGCCGGGATGGAGTCCAGCGCGAAGAGAATGTCCGTGGCGCCGATGGCCACCATCACCAGGAGCATGGGCGTGAGGACCCTCTTGCCGTCCACCTCGGTGAAGAGCTTGTCGCCGTCAAAATGCTCCGAGGCCGGCAGGAACTTCTTGGCGAGCCGGACCACGAGGGTTTCGGTGTCGTCGTCGTGGTTGTCCGGCTTGAGCAGGTTCCCGGCGGTGACCAGCAGGATCAGCCCGAAGATATAGAACACCCAGGCGAAGCTGTTGATTAGCGCGGCGCCGAGGAAAATGAAGCCGGTCCGGGCGAGCAGCGAGAAAACGATGCCGAACAGGAGCACCTTCTGCTGGTCGGCGCGCGGCACCTTGAAACTGGACATGATGATCAGGAAGACGAAGAGGTTGTCCACGGACAGGGCCTTCTCGGTCACGTAGCCGGCGAAGTACTCGGTGCCCATCTTGGAGCCACCGAAGAACCAGACGCCGAGGCCAAACACGAGTGCCATCCCCACGTAGATGGCCGACCACGTGGCGGATTCCGTCAGGGACGGGGTGTGGGCCTTGCGGACGTGGAAGAAGAAGTCGAAGACCAGGAGCGCAACGATCCCGGCAATCGTGAGGGTCCAGGCGATAGGGGGAACTTCCATGCTGCCTCTTTCCTGAGCGTTTCGGGCGGGGCGTGCAAGACAACCCTACCCAGTGCGCTCAGCCCGCCCGCAAGGCGCCGCTGCGCTCAGCCGTACATCAGCGAGCCCGGCGTGGTGAGCTTTTCCCCGGTCTCGAGCCAGGTCTTCAGGCCCGAGAGGATCATCGGCCAGCCACCGTAGAGCTGCTCGTTGGCGCCTTCGCGGAGCTGGTCGTGCGTGACGGTGAGGTGGCACGAATCGTCGCCGACCGGCTCGATTTCCCAGGTGACGCGGGAGGTCCCCTCGGCCTTGACGTCCTCGCCCCAAAGCGCGCGCATGGTCTGCACCAGCCGGCGCGGGGGATCGACTTCCAAGTTCTCACCCTCGCCCAGGAGCGCCCCGGCTTTGGGGTTGCCCATTTCGAAACGGGAGCCCGGCGTCCAGTCCGACTTCAGCGTGTTGCCGAACTGGTACTTGCTGCGGATGTCGCTGTTCGTGATGGCTTCCCAGAGCCGTTCCGGAGTGGTCTTGATGTAGATTTCGAAGATCTTTTCCACGGGACTTTCCAATCGGGATTTGAGGTCGCTGAGCGCAGCGGCCCATGGTTCTGCGTATTTGCTCACCCAGCGGTCGTGGACGAGCCTGATGGGCACCGGATTGAGGAAGTGCAGTTTCTCGCGGCCGCGGCGCCTGGTCACCACGAGGCCCGCCTCTTCCAGGATCTTCAGGTGCTTCATGACGCCGAACCGGGTGATCTCGAACCGCGCCTCCAGCGCGCTGAGGGTCTGTCCGTCCTCGTTGAAGAGCGCGTCCAGCAGGTCCCTGCGGATGGGGTCGGCGAGGGCCTTGAATACGGCGTCCACACGGCCAGAATAGGTGACCATTTGGTCACGTGTCAACGCTTCCGATGGGTGCCGAGCCGCGTTCACTACACACCCGTGAAGGGGGTCTGTCGCGGCTGCGGGGCAAAATGCTAGATTCGCCCTACTTCAACACCTTGGCCGGAAGCGCGAGGCACATCATGACCGTGATCATCCGACAGCGGGACAACACCGTCGGCCTTTCGGCTTCGGCCTGCGGCGGGTGGTCTTGATGTTGGAACGGTTCCTGGCGCGGCTTGGCCAGAAATCCGCCAAGGACGGCCAGGGACGCCCGGACATCACTGGACCCGTCTACAAGGAGATGGCGCTCCAGCTCACCTCCACTGCGGAGAATTCCACGCCGGACTGGACCACCGCGTACGGCTACATCGAGGACATCAATGACGGGCGTGGCTACACCGGCGGGCTCGTCGGGTGGTGCAGCGGCACGGGGGATATGCTGACGCTCGTCGAGTCTTATGCACGGGCAGCGCCCGGCAACGCACTGCACAAATATGTGCCGGCGCTGCGACCCATCATGGAGGCGAAATACAACCGCAGGCCGGCGCTGAGCCACGAGCTGCTGGATCCACACTTCGTGTCCGACTGGGCGAGGGCAGCCAATGACCCCGCCTTCCAGAGGGTCCAGCAGCAGGAACGGGACCGCGTTTACTGGGGACCGGCGCTGGCAGAGGCAGTGCGGGACGGCGTTGGGCCGCTGGGGCTTGCGATCTACTACGACGTGTCCGTCAACCACGGCCCCGGGGATGACGACGAGTCGTTCGGCGGCATCCTGGCTACGGCGCGTCGCGCCAATCGGCCGCCTGCGGAGGGCGGGGACGAAACCAAGTACCTGAGCGGCGTGGTCGATGCCCGGGTAAAAATTCTCAAGTCCTGGGGCGACTACCAGCATGACGGCCGCCAGAATATCCACTACGGACTCCTGAAGTCAGGCAACCTGGAGCTCGTCGCGCCTTTCAGCTGGTCCATCTATGGCGACCGGTTCGAGCTTGGCTCCTATCCGCAGCCGCGCTAGCCGGGCCCGCTGACCGCCTAGGTCGCCAGCGTCAGCAGCTTCCCCTCGGTCACGGCCTGGCGGGAGAGCGTCTTGTAGCCCTCCTGCTCGAAGAGCACGGTGATCACGTCCTCCTCGTGCCGCATGACGATTCCCGCGCCCCACTCCTTGTGCACCACAGCGGCCTGGAGCGGGAACGGTTCGCCGCCGGCGGCAGCCGCGGCGCCGTCGTCGTAATCCTCCTCATAAGCCGAGCCGTCCGCGCAGTTGTCGCAGTTGCCGCAGGGCTCGGGCAGGTCCTCGCCGAAGTAGCCCAGCAGGAACTGGCGCCGGCAGGCGTCGGTCTCCGCGTAGCCGCGCGCCATCTCGATCCGGGACCGGTCCACACGCTGGCGTGCTTCGGCGAGTTCGACGGCGTGTTCCACCACCTTGGGCAGCTTGGCGTCGGTGTCCAGCCGGATGCCCCGCTTGAGGGCCTTCACGGAGCGGGTCTCCTGCAGTTCGTTGAGCAGGCCGGTCAGACGCCGCGACGGGATGCCGGTCTGCTCGGCGAGTGCCTTCTGGGTGACCGGGCCGTCGGCGGCGCGCAACGCGGTGAGGACGGCGAGCAGGGCGTCCTCGTCCGGCTTGTGCGTGCCGAAGAACTTGCGCAGGCCCAGATCCTCGGGCCGGTAGTGCAGGACGGCGGAGGCGGGCTGTCCGTCGCGGCCGGAGCGGCCGATCTCCTGGTAATAGGCGTCGAGGGACTCTGGAATGTCGGCGTGGATCACGAAGCGGACGTTGGGCTTGTCGATGCCCATGCCGAACGCGGTGGTGGCCACCACAACGTCGAGTTCGTCGTCGAGGAACTGCTCGTGGACCTGGTCGCGCTCGCTCTGCTTCCGGCCGGCGTGATACGCCGCGGCACGCAGCCCGCGCTCCGTGAGTTCCGCCGCGTAGGTCTCGGTGTCCTTGCGGGTGGCGGCGTACAGCAGACCGGGACCCTTGAAGTCGGCCACCTGCTCGACGACGGCGCGCCGCTTGTCCCGGGCCTCGAGATGCCGGACGACGTCGAGCCGGATGTTGGGCCGGTCGAAGCCGCGGACCAGCACCAGCGGGTCCTTCATGCGCAGGCGCTGCTGGATCTCGTCACGCACCGGTGGAGAGGCGGTGGCGGTGAGCGCGGCGACGGGCGGGTTGCCGAGCTGCGCGCGGTCCTCGCCCAGGCGCAGGTAGTCGGGGCGGAAGTCGTGCCCCCAGGAGGAGACGCAATGGGCCTCGTCCACCACGAACAGCGAGACGTCCATGGCGGCCAGCCGCTCCACGGTCTCGGTCTTGGCCAGTTGCTCGGGGGCCAGGAAGAGGAATGCCGCCTCGCCCCGCTCGGCGGCCTCCCACGCGTCGGCCACCTCCGAATCCTTCCGGCCGGAGTTGATGGCAGCGGCGGACGCCCCGCCGAGGTCCTCCAGCAGGCCGTCCAGCTGGTCCTCCTGCAGGGCAATCAACGGGGAAACGACGACGGCGGGACCGCGCCGTGCGCTGTTGGCCGCGGCGGCGTCGGGGTCCTTGGCTTCGTGGCCGCCGTGGATGAACAGGGCGGCAACCTGGTAGATGGCCGACTTGCCGTAACCGGTGGGCATGACGGCGAGGACGTCGCGGCCCTGGACGAGGGCACGCATGCCCGCGAGCTGGCCGTCCCGAAGGTGGGGGAGCCCGTAGGCGTCGGCGGCGAGCTGGCGGAGGCCGGCGTCGGGATTGCTGTTGGTATCTGTGCTGTTGCCGGTTGTGTCGGGTGTGGCGGCGAGGGCTTCGGTCATGGTGGCAGCTCCGTACGGGCGTTCCAAGGCCGGGTGTCTTCAGCCGTGGAATCCACCCTAGTGCGAGGTCCGCCCGGAGTCATGTCCCGATAGTGCCGTCTTGTCCGCCACAGGGCAGGGGCATCTGCGGACCAGCCCGCCACGCCGCGGTCGGCCCGTCATTTTGTCGTCCGTCAGAGCGAGCGGATCCTTCGGACCCCAGCTCCTCGTTCCCCGGCCCCTAAGTCCGCGGCCGGGAAGCGCGTATGGGAGTGGATTCTCACGGTAGCGTGGGCGGCCCTGGACTTCGGGATGATGACCTCGCCATGCCCGCCGCGGCTCATGTCGCGGATAAGTCCGGTCCCGGCGACTTCCCTGATCCACGCAATCCCCGCCACGGCAGCCTCTTTGGTGGGGTAGTTCACCGAGACGGCCACCAGAGCGCCCGTCCCGTCCAGAAGCCTGACGCGGAAGCCGCCGTCCGGGGCATCGATGATTTCAAAGTAGCTGGCCATGACAAACCCCTTCGTTCGTGCATCTTCTTGCCATGTCCCCTTAGCCCATTTTGGACCTTTCCTGCCCCGAAGGACCGCCCTTTTTGGCGCCGGAATCCGGAAAGCAATTAACCGTTGTTGCGCCGAGCGGCCGGTGGGAAGATCTAGCTGCCGAATACGGCCACAAGCTCAAAGGAGACGGAGATGGCTGGCGGACAAGGATTGATCAGGCGGTTTTACAACGAGGTGCTGACCGGCGGAAATCTGGCGCTCATCGACGAGATGGTGGCGGACGACGTCGTCGACCACGAGGAGGGCTTTCCGGGGCAGCCGCCGGGCAAGGAAGGTGTGAAGTTCTACGTCAACGCTGTCCGGACCGCGTTTCCGGACCTCGCTGTCAAGACCAGCGAGCCGGCGCTCGCGGACGGGGATCTCGAGGCCGTGCACGTAACCCTGACGGGAACCCATCAGGGCGACTTCGCGGGCGTGCCGGCCACCGGCAAGTCGGTGGAATTCTCGGGCATCGACATCATCCGGGTGCAGGACGGCAAAGTGGCCGAACACTGGGGATCGACGGACACCATGAGCCTGATGCAGCAGATTGGAGCCGTGCCAAAGTAGGGCCGGATTAGCGGGCCCAAAAACAAACAAGAAGTGCGACGAGGGCGGGCGACGCGCGCCGTCGTCGTGCATCTTTCCGGCGCGTCGGCCGGGACGCGCCGTGGCGTCCCCGCGCGCCCACCGGAAGCCCTGTATCATCCCTTCAGGGGGCGGTGACGCCGAAGCGTCAACCCGGGGGGACAGCAGCAGATGTGCAAGCCATGAGGCCTTAAGAAAAATGGGCTTTTGAAGCCATGTGCCCGCCGTCCAGCCACGTGTCATCCAGCACAAGGTCCCGCTCTTGCGGTGTTCCTGTCACGGGTGGATTCCGGCTCGACCAACCACCCTACTGCACCACCCCTTTCGCACTGCCACCCTTCTTTCCTCACTCCGCCACCTCGGCGACCCCTGCCGTCGCCTGCCCTGAAAGGACCGCAATGAGCCACCCCGGCCCAGCCCTGCCGCCGCCCTCCGACTACACCACCTACGGGGCGCCGCAGTATGCGAACGGGCAGTTGTTGGACGGGCAGAACGCGGGGCAGGCGTATCCGGGGCCGTACGGGTCCTTCCCGGGGCAGTACGGGGCGGAACCGCAGAAGTCCTTCCTGGTCACCTGGCTTTTCTCGCTGCTCCTGGGCGTGTTGGGCGTGGACCGGTTCTATCTCGGCAAGACCGGCACGGGCATCGCCAAGCTGCTGACGCTGGGCGGACTGGGCTGGTGGGCGCTGGCGGATCTGGTCATTACGCTGGCCGGAAAGCAGACGGACAAGGACGGCCGGCCGCTGGCAGGGTATGCGCAGCTCAAGAAGGTGGCCGTTGTGGTCACGGTTGTCTTTTTGGTGGTCAACCTGGTGATTGGCGTGTTCATCGGGATGACTGCCGCCGCTCTTGTCCGGCAGGCCTCCACCCCGCCGATCGTCACCGCCGCTCCGGTCACGACGGAGAGCGCCGCCGCGGATCCCTCGGCGGATCCGGTGGCCACCGGGGAAACAGCTGCAGGGGAAGACCGGCCGCACCTGGCGGCGCAGACGCTGACGGGCACCGGCGACGCCGTCAAGACAGTGGACCTCAAGGGCGTCCCCGCCGTGGTGACGTTCACGTGCAAGGCCTGCAGCGGCAACACGGTCCTGGAAACCAACGGACACGAGATGCTCCTGGTCAACGCCGTTGGCGCGTACGCAGGCTCGCACCTCGTGGACACCAGCACGGCGGCCACCACCGAACTGGCTATCAGTGCCGATTCCGCGTGGACACTCAAGATCGAGGACATCGACAGCGTTCCCACCTCAACGGACAAGGTGAGCGGCCACGGCGACATGGTTCTCTACTGGGATGCGTTCAGTGACAAGGCTGCGATCACCAACAAGGGCGAAGGCAACTTCGTGGTGCAGGGCTTCGGCAGCGAGGTTCCCGAGCTGCCC
Organism: Arthrobacter sp. SAFR-023; assembly: GCF_051965295.1. Taxonomy (NCBI): domain Bacteria; kingdom Bacillati; phylum Actinomycetota; class Actinomycetes; order Micrococcales; family Micrococcaceae; genus Arthrobacter; species Arthrobacter sp. SAFR-023. The sequence continues at coordinate 34,528 of NZ_JBQCMF010000010.1, forward strand.
GTCAACAAGATCGGCGACTACAGCGGCACCGTGAAGCTCACCCCCGGCTTCGTCCAGGTCAACTCCGACGGCGACTGGACCATCGCGGCGAAGTAGTGTTCCCCTACCCAACTGACTCGCAGTTGTTGTCGTTATGAGCCCTCAAAACGACAACAACTGCGAGTTACTTTAAGCCGGCCCGCTGTCAGGCCAGCGGAAAGATGCCGATGAACCAGAAGAGGACCACGGCAAAGACGGCGAAGAACGGAATCGCGCAGCCCAGCAGTGCTCTCGTCTCCGGGGAGATGTGGAAAGACTCGCTGGGGTTGGCCGGGTTGTAGGCCACCTCCAGAGGCGAGCCCGGCACTGGCTCCCCGGCGGATGAATACTCGGATTCCCCTGTGAACGCCCTGCCGTGCGGATCGATGAACTGATATGTGGGCCAGAAGCGGCGGCCGGGCGTCATGTTGCCCAGGCCGCCGCTCCAGCCCGCCCGGCTGCCGGTCACCGTGGCTTGCACGCGGGGCCAAGAGGCTATTCGCTGCTCGTGCTGCCTGTTCTTCCTGACCACGTGGATGATGGAGTAGGCGGCGCCGGCAACGAACAGCGCCCAGATGATGTACAGCACGATTTTCAAGTGATCCCCCAAGGTTCACGCAGCAGTATGCCAGAACCCATCGAGTGCTCCACAAAGGCCCTTTTGGGACTGAAAACGACAGTTACCGAGCAACCGATGGAAGAAACGACCTAGACAGCCGCGTACGCCTTCGGCAGCTTCAGGCCGCGTTGGTCCATGAGGGTGCGCAGGCGGGTGGGGTAATCGGTGATGATGCCGTCCACGCCGAGGTCCATCAGCCGGGCCATGTCCGCGGTGGCGTTCACGGTCCACGGGATGACGGGCAGGCCGTACTCGTGGGCCTCGGCGATCATCTGCGGGGTGACCGAGCGGAACGTGGGGGAGATGACGTCGTAGCCCAGGGCCTTGGCAGCCTTGGCGAGGGAGCCGTCGTAGTCGTCGATGTCGATGCCGCCCAACTCGGGTGCGGCGCCGGGCTTGCCCACCTGCAGCCACGCGTCACCGCTGGAGAGCGACACAACCGGCAGCTGCGGGGCGATCTTCCTGGTGTAGTTCAGCGTTGACCAGTCGAACGACTGCACGGTGGTGCGGCCGGACATCCCCGCCATGTAGATCTCGGTGACCACGGCCTTGGTGAGCGCCACGGACCCTTCGCCGCCGGCCTGCCCGTCCTCCACCTTGGTCTCCACGTTGAAGCGGACCTTCTTGGCGCCGAAGTCACGCACCAGCTGGAACACATCCTTGAGCTCGGCGATGCGGTTGCCTTCGATCACCTGCTGCTCCGGGTATCCGGCCAGCTGGGTGTAGCCGCAGTTGAGCGTCTTGATCTGGGCCAGCGACAGCTCCGCCACCCGGTCACCCGCGTATGGGAACTCGGGGTCGTTCGGCGTGGCCGGCAAGGTGTCCGCGCACTTGTTGGCCTGGGTCGTGTCGTCGTGCCAGACGATCACCTTGCCGTCCTCGGTCAGGTGGGTGTCCAGTTCGAACGTGCTCACGCCAAGCTTCAGCGAGTTCGCGAAAGCGGCCAGCGATTCCTCGGTCCACTCGCCGCGGCCGCCGCGGTGCGACTGCAGGTCGAAGGAGCCGTTGCGCTCGTTGGTCTTGATGGGGGACGTGGCGGTGCCTGAAGCGTTCGACGACGGCGTGCCGGCGTCCGCGGCCGGTGCGGCGACGGCGGGACTCGCCATAGCGGCGAAAAGTGCGACGGCGGCCGCTGCGGTCAGGAATTTGCGCATGGTTTTGGTTCCTCCCGGATGACGTGGCCGGCGCTGTGCCGCCGACCCGTTCACCCTAAGGAAGCCAAGTGGCCTGCCGTCTGCGGGGAGGTGGCGGTGAGGTTAACGGCCGCAATGCCAGGGGAAGGTACGGCGTGCCTGAATTCCGGTGACGGTGAGTTTACCGTGCTAGCACGGAAGAGCCAGTTTAACCCGCGGGCGCAGAATAATTACACACCGGATTTCCGGAATCATAAACTCCATTGAAAGAAGTCAATCCGTATGTTTGCACCAGTAAAAAAGGCAAAAGGCTCTCTTCGGGGCAGGGTGGCAACGGTCGCGGCCCTGGCGTTGTCTGCCGCAGTTATTCCCTCCGTGCTGGCCGCGCCCGCCCAAGCAAGTGAAAACAAGACCGCGCAAACTTCCACGGTCGCGGCCAGCCATTCGATCCAAAGTAACTCGACCTGCTCGTTGACCGCCCAAACCCCCTATTGGTATTGGGCGTGGGAAAGCAACAGGTACGTCAAGAAGGTCAATTACAAAATTTCCGTGTATTGCTTTGAGGGAACCTATCTAAACATTAATCAGAACCGGTACGAGTATGACATGTACGGCACAGATTATCGTCTCGGAAGTAGCACTTGGGGGTCGGTCTGGATACCGGCAAATAAGCTATACACATTTGATAGCGTTCATTATGCCTTGAATACAGAAGCGGGAGATGAAGAGGATTTCCATAGGGTCACGTTCCGCGAGTGGCACGGCGCTTGGTCGCCGTCGAAGACACTCACCAGCCATTATGCGTCCATCCCCGTTTAGCCGCTGGAAGCCGCATCCAACCCGCAGCCCTGCAAGCTAGGACGCTTTAGTAACCTGCGAAGCTAGATATTCGAAAAAGCTAGGCTGGACAGTCTGCACTACGCGGATGTCCAGCCTAGCTGCGTGCTCTCTCACGGCATTGCAGCCTAGCCAAGTTGCGGTGACGCGAACAAGCTCAGGACAGCCAGGCGGTGACAAAGCCGCCCCGGGACTGGTCCTGGCCTTGGTTTTGCGGTCCGGGCTGCTCTGCTGCGGTCCTGCCAACCGAGGGGTCAAGCGACAGTACGCGGCCGTAGCTCGAACACAGCTCCTCCACCGAGTGACTGCTGCAGTACCAGCCTGCTGCCTCCAGCAGCTCGACGGGATCCGGCGGATCGGCCCGCGCCAGCAGCTCGCTCATGGGCAGACCCGTCTGCTCACTGAACTCGCGCAGCTTGGCTTCGATGTCGTCCGTCTTCGGCAGCGGCACGGCCCGTTCAATCACCGTCCGCGATCCCGGCGCAGACAATGCCGCGACTTCGCCCAGCACCGCATGCTGGGCGGCGGAATCGAGGTACGGCAGCAGGCCCTCGAGGACCCAGGTGGTTGGCTGGGCAGGCTCAAAACCGGCGGCCAGCAGTGCCTCCCGCCACGGCAGGGACAGGTCGGCGGGCAGACTGACCAGTTCGCACGCGGGCTCCGCCGAAAGCCGGCTCAGCACGTGGGCCTTGAAGTCCAGGACGTTGGCGCTGTCGATCTCAATGACCATGGCGCCGGCCGGCCAGGTCAGCCGGTAGGCCCGAGTATCGAGGCCCGCACCGAGAACCACCGTCTGCATGGTGGCGGGATGGGACTGCAGGAAGTCGTCGATGAACCTGGTCCGCATGCCGATGTAAATGGAAGCAAGCAGGAGAGGCTGCTGCAGGGGAGGAGCCGCCGACGGTTCAGAGGGCCACACCGTCGGCAGGTCAAGGTGGGAGCGGGCGGCCACCACCAGGGCTGAGGCGTAGGGATCCGCCACGAGCGGATCGGCCCGCGACGTCTCGACGGCCCGGCCCGCCGCCACGGCCAGGGCTGTCAGAGGCAGCCCCTGGTCCTCAAGTTCGGTGCTGCCCGTAGGTTCTGTCACGCCTAACCCTCCTCGCGCTGCTGCGTCCCTTGCGGTGAGCGTACCAAAGCATTGGCCAGCCCTAAGGAATTCTCCCGCGAGCGCGCTGAATGACCGCCCGGCCCGCCCACCGTCTTCACCGCGGAATGCGGGCGCCGATGCCACGGGCACTGCCAGCCAGGGCCAGGGCCCGCTAGCCAACAGAATCAAGACAACAGCTGTGCCGGCAACACCAGGACTGCTCGGTACCGCAGGGGCATATATGTCCGGAACTCCACGGGTCTCGAGTCTTCCCCCAGCATCATCCCTGCAGTCTTCTAGACGACCACCCTGCCAGCAACTCGGATGGCTTCACTGATGCCCCAGCCACCGCAGCCACTGCAGGTCATGCCTGCGCGGCGCTGTCCCACCAGCCTTCCCAGGCTGCGGAAGTGAGCTGGCCCTGGGGAAAGTCGGTGTTCGACCCGGCCTCGCCGAGTGCGGAGTTTCCGTCAGTGCGCGAGGTGAAGAACAGGTTCAAGGTATTCCAAAGCATGGCTATTTCCTCTCAATCGACCTGCGGACCGACCGTCTCTCAGGTAGGAATTAGCGTAGCCACGGCATGTTTCACCGGGACGACTCAACGTTTCGTCTTTGTATCCGTCTGCTCACACCGCAGCGCAGGGCCTCAGTACAGGACCTCAATAAAGAACCCGCCGCAGAAACTGTCAGGCGAGGAGCATCTGTACGGTGTTGCGCAGGGTTGAGGCAACGAGGGTGTCGGCGAGGTCGGCCACCTTGTCGCAGAAGATCTCCGGGCAGTACCAGCCGTCGTAGCCGGTGGCCTTGCAGGCGTCGATCCACTCCTGCAGCGGGATGTTGCCCGCCCCGGTCCAGACGTTGCGTGAGATCAACTGGTCGGGCACTTCGCCCGGCGGTACGTGCAGGCCGTCGCAGACGTGGACGGCGGCGATCTGGGCCGCGGGCAGGACGACGATGTCTTCTGGGGTGTCGCCGGAGGCCCAGAAGTGCCGGAAGTCGACGCACAGCTTCATGCTGGACCGGTCAATGGTCTCGAAGAATCTGCAGGGCCTGGCTGACGCGGTTGACGGGAGCCCAGGCGAGTGGTTCGAGGTAGAGGCTGACGCCATGGTCGGCGGCGATGTCCGCGGCGAGCGCCACCCGCCGGGCAGTGTCGCTAAGAGCCTCCTTGTCACTCATGCCCAACGTGCCGCGGAACCTCGGGTCGTCAGGGCTGAGCGTGCCCGGTGTAGCCGGCGTCGAGAAACCGGAACAGCTTGGGCGTCTGGAGTTCGACGGCGTCGTACCCGCCGCCTTGGCCACCGCGATGTCCCGCCCGGTTGTCCCGTGGAATGCCGCCGTCGAACTCATTGAAACCTTCATGTTGGCCCTCCAGAAATGGCATCAGCGCAGTGTGCCGCTCCAAGTCCGGGGGCGCATCATGTTTGGCGGTTTGTCATTACATGAAGGAGGGGTCAATGATCGCTGGACCCATGGGCTCCGCCCTGCGCGGGCCGCGCTCCCTAGAAGGAAGACGGCCAGCACCAGCCACAGGCCCAGGACTTCAGTGACCAGGTCGCACCGGCTATCGGAGACGGTGTTGCGCGCAGTCTCGAGCATCCTTGCCCACCACCGGCATCTATCCTGTCATCGAGCCGGAACCGGTTGAGCAGAACTTGCCGAACCGGGTGCGGCCACCATGGCCATCGTTATGCGGCTAGCGATGCTGCATGGCCCGGGTTCCATGGAGCTCGCCGGGCCGCCAACCCGAGCCGCCCGCGGACTTTCCGGAGGACCGTTGTCAGTGCACGGAAGTGGGCCTACGCTGTGCGCACGGCCCCATTCGGGGACCGTTCCAGGACCTGCCGGCGAGGGTGCCAGGCATGCCCGCGGGTGCCTGTGTGGACATCGCGGAACAGGAAATGACCATGACCAAGTATTTGTTTGAGGCCAATTACGTGGGTGAAGGAATCAAGGGGCTCATGCGCGAAGGCGGGACGGCGAGGCGTGCCGCGCTGACCGACGCCCTCAAGTCCGTTGGCGGTTCACTCGAGAGTTTCTACTACGCCTTCGGGGACACTGACGTCTTGGGCGTCTTCGATGTCCCCGACCCGGCAGGCGCGGCAGCCCTGTCGCTGATGATTAATTCGTCGGGCAACGTGAACGTGCGGCTGAAGCCGCTCCTGACGCCGGAGGAGATCGACGAGGCGGCCAAAAAGACCCCGTCCTACCGGGCCCCCGGTCAGTAGGGGCAGGTCAGTAGGGCAGGCTGCAGAGGGGCGGTCACAAGGGAAGAGGGTTCCCGGATGACCGCCCCGCCGCTACAGGCCGCCGTCGCTACGGTGCGCCGCCGTCGTTACGGTGCTGAGACGGCGTCGAACGCGTTCACCCGGCCGTGGGCCCAGTATGTGCCCGTGCCAGCAACATCGTCATCGGCGCCGGATTCCACGTTGGCGCGGACTGACGTGTTCGTGGCGCCGGGGTGGGAGCTCCAGGTCAGTGCGGCAGTTGCGGCGACGATGGGTGCTGACATGGAGGTGCCGTTGCCGACGTCGTAACCGAAAGAGCGGTTGTTCTGCGTCCCGATGACGGTCTTGTGGTTCGGGAACGTTGAGTAGACATTGACTCCGGGGGCCGCGATGTCCACCCAGCTGGCTCCGTAGGTTGAGAAAAATGCTTTAACGTCCTTGTTGTCGGTGGCGCCGACGGCGATGACGTTGGGATAGGCGCCTGGGTAGATCTTGGTCTGGTTGCCGCCGTTGCCTGCTGCGGCAACCAGCACCACGCCCTTGCTCCAGGCGTTGTTGACCGCGGTCTCGAGGGTGCGTGATGCCCGCACGCCGATACTCATGTTGATCACCTTCGCGCCGTTGCTGACCGCCCAGTTGATGCCGTTGGCAAGGCCCGAGCTGGAGCCAACCCCGCTGTCGTTGAGGACCTTGCCGGCCAGAATGGTGCATCCCGGGCACACGCCAGCCACGCCCGAGGTGTTGTGCATGGCGGCGACAATGCCGGCCACGTGGGTACCGTGCCCATAAATGTCTTCATTGCTTGTTGCACCGCTGAAGTTGGCCCGCAGGACAACCTTCGGGTTGATGTCCGGGTTATCAGTTGCGACTCCAGAATCGAGGACCGCCACTTTGATGCCGTTTCCGGTGGTGACCTTCCACGCCTCCACGGCGTCCACGTCGGCGTCGGGTTCGCCTGCGGGCACAGAGATGGTGCCGGCGGTGTTGGTAAACGACTGTCCGGTGTTCTGCAGGGCGTACTGGCGCGGGAAATACGTGTCGGCCGTAGTGGCGGAAACCACCTCGTCCGGCTCGGCGTACTCAACTGCGGGGTTGCGGTTCAGGGCGTCGATCAGCTGGGATTCCTTGCCGGCCGGAACCCTGATGACGCGGCCTCCGGTGCTCCCGACGTCGGATCCCTCCCCGAGGCCCTGCTGCCGCAGCAGGCCGCCCGCGGCGCCGTTGTCGCGGAACTTGACGAGGATTTGGCCGGTGGCCTGCGAAGGCTCGGGGGCCGCCGCGGTGCCTGTGGCTGCCAGGCTGATGGTGCCGAACCCCAGAACTGCCGCGGTGACACTGGCCATGATGAGTTTTTTCATGGGGTTATATTGCGCCAGCCTGCACGGGCTGGATAGACCTGTCCGCAATTAGGACGAGGGGCCTCACGCGTCTGTGAGCGCTGCCATTACGCCGCCGCCCCGGCCCGGACGCGGCCTCTTCCTCCTACGTTTGGCCTGGCACGCGAAAAGGCAGGGCGGCTGAGCCGCCCTGCCTGTGGTGCGTACGGGTTCATTCCTGCGCCCGGCTTTCGGGCTACCTGTTGCGATGGAGTGCAGGGCCGTTCCGTCCGCTTGCCGGATGTTTATCCGGCAGTCCTGCCTGCCGATGGTCAGCGACTGGCAGAAACCCTGGTGTGTTCCCTCCGGGAGGGGATCACATGATGCCGGTGGGTACCAGCAGGGCCCAGGCCAGGGCGGGTGCTGCGACAACCACGCCTCCGGCGTACATCATGAGCTGCTTGTAAACGCGCTGGCGGTCATTGTCCCGGGCGTTGGCGACGACGAGCGCGCCGTCGGTGGAGAAGGGGGAGACATCGACGACGGTGGCCGCGATGGCGAGTGCCGCGACGGTTCCCGAGGCGCTCAGGGAGCTCGTTGCCAGCAGCGGGCCGGCCATGGGGATGAACGCGGTCAGCAGGGCCGTGGAGGAGGCGAAGGCGGAGCCGACGCCGATGACGTAGCAGAGGACCAGTGCGATCAGGAGCGGTGCTCCCAGGGCGAGGGCCATCTCCGCGAGGGTGTCGATGACGCCGACGTGCTGGAGCAGGGAGACGTAGGTGATCATGCCCGCCACCAGCAGGACGGTGGACCAGGAAACACCGCTAATGAACGATTTGTGTTCCTTGATGTTGACGAAGGCCAGCAGGAGCCCGGCGGAGAGGGCAACGAATCCGATGGGCATGTGGAAGCCCAGGGTGCACACGAGGATCGCAGCGATCAGTGCGAGCGTGAAGATCTGCTGGCCCTGGGGGCGTCCCACGCGGGGCGTGTCCAGGCCGGCGTACTCGTTGGCGTGCTGGTCGCGCAGCTTGCCGAGGAGGGCGAACAGCACGATGGTCAGGGCCGAAAGGATGAAGTTGAGGGCGAAGCTTGCCGTGAACAGCGCCCCCTGCTCGATGGGGAATCCGTTTTTCACGGAGATGTCATGCACCAGCACGCCGGCGACGGACAGCGGGGAGAAGCCGCCGGCGTGGGCTCCGTTGATGACAAACGCGCCCATGAGGACAGGGTGGATGCGTGATTCGTAAGCAAGTCCCAGTGCTGCCGGGGCCAGGAGTGCGACGGCGGCCGGGGAGAAGGTGCCCAGTGCCGTCAGTGCGGCAGCCATGAGGAAGAACACCCACGGCAGGAGCATTGTCTTGCCCCTGACCAGGCGCACGCAGGTCTGGACGATGATGTCGATGGACCCGTTCCGCTGGGCCATGCTGAAGAAGTAGGTGACGCCGATGATCGTCAGGACGATGCTGGCCGGGAAGTCCGTGAGGATTTCCTTGTCGGTCATTCCGAGCATGAAGTATCCGACGCCGAAGGATGCCACCAGACCCATCACGCCGATGTTCAGCGGCCATTTGGTAGCGACGACGAACATCACCACGAGGATGACGAGCGGGATGATCTGGGTGGCGGTCATGGTCGGCTCCGATTCCGAGGCGGCCGCGGGGCTGAACATGACACCCCCGAACAGGATGGCGGCCAGACCCAGAATAGCGGTGGCGGCTACCGTCATCAGCAGGATACGGCGGCGACGGTTCGGATGCCGGGACTCGACGTCGAGGGTGTCGCCTTCCAGGGGTGCAGTTTGTTCTTCAGTCTTAGTCATGATGCTGTCTCCTCGTTGAGTGGCGCAGGTCAGTTGGTGGCCCAGCTCAGTTGGTGGCGCTGGCGAAGGAGGCGTCGACGGCGCTGCCGAGGGCCTCGGGGAGGTGGATGGTGGTGGTTGCGATGGTGCGGGCGGTCCGGTCGACGCCGACCAGCAGCGATCCGGACTGTTCCTCGCTCCAGGTTTCGATGACGCCGGCCGGGGTCTGCAGCCGCAGGGTGGGGCGAACGGTGCTGCCGGTGATGTTGTTAAGCACAGTGCCCGGGGTGCGGGCGGCGAGGGTCAGTGCGATGCTGCCGGTGATGGCGAGCGCCGGGTGGGGCTTGCCCATCGAGAGCATCATGACGCTGACGTCGCTTTCCGAGTCTGCCTGGGCCGGTGAAGCTGCGATCGCCACCTTGGGGACGGCACGCGCCGCCTCAGCGGTGGTGGCTGCGAGCCCCATCCGCACTGCCGCCTGGCGGCGGATGTGCTCCAGCGTCTCCAGTTGCAGTTCTACCCCGGCGGACCAGCTGTGGTAGCGCTCCGGGTCAAGGCCCAGGTCCTCAGCCCGGAGAATGACTACCGGTGCTCCGGCGTCGACCATGGAGACGGTCCAGCGGGTTCCGCCGGCGGTGATGGTGTCTGAGGCTGAACCTGTTGGAAGCAGCTGGCCGGTGGTCTTGCCGGCCGGATCCTGGAAGCCGAGCCCCACCCGGTACCCGGGGAACGGGACGCCGGGCATCTGGGCCTGCGGCACGATCGGCAGGGCACCGGACGGCGTGGACACCCGCTGGATGATGATCTGGCCGGTGTTGGTGTTGCGGGTGACGATCCGGGTGACGTCGCTGGTGGGAATCACCCAGCCCTTTTCGATGGCGTACAGGCCCACCACTGCCGAGCAGTTGCCGCAGTTGCTGCCCCAGTCCACAGCGGCCTCTTCGATGCCTACCTGGGCGAAGGTGAACTCGACATCAACGTCATCATCTGCGGGACGGTGAAGGATCATCGCTTTGCTGGTGGTGGAGGTTGCCCCGCCAACGCCGTCGATCTGCCGGTGGTCCGGGCTGCCGAACAGCCGGGGAAGCAGCACGTCCGGGCTGGTTCCCGTTTCGCCCAGCTGTCCGGTTTCGAAGACCCAGCACTTGCTGGTGCCTCCGCGCATCCACTCCGCTTCGATCTTCATGATCCCGTTCCTTGCTTCTCGACTGCCGCGATGTGTTCGGGGCCTGTATCGAGATTGAGCTAGATCACAAATGAAGACAATGTTGGATTTCTGAACTACTGTGTAGTCCTTCTTCATTCACTGCAACTGCAGGCTTGGAAGTCGCCCTGGATCTCCTCTCAGACCAGCTAGTACGCCTAAAGAAGCCGCATGAAATGCGGAGTCTGCATAGAATGAACCAATGGCGGAGAAGGGTGAAGCAGTGGTTAACGATGAAGCCCAAGACTTATTTGATATCCGGCGGCTGGCCCTGCTGGTGGAGGTCGTCGAGCAGGGATCGATCACTGCTGCGGCCGAACTGATGCTGTACACGCCCTCGGCCGTCTCCCAGCAGCTGCGGAAGCTCGAACAGGAAGTCGGGCAGCCTCTCCTCAACCGCCGCTCGCGCGGTGTGGTCCCTACGGAGGCTGGGCAGGTGCTTGCAGGCCACGCCCGCAAGATCATTGGGCAGATGCGGGCCGCCCAGTCCGACCTGGACCAAATCGCGGGACTCAAGCGCGGTTCCCTGACAGTGGGGACGTTTCCGACTCTCGCCGGGTCATTCATGCCCGTTGTCATCCGGGCCTTCAAGAAGAGGTACCCGGCGATCGGGCTCTCGCTGCGAAGTGCACGCTTCGAGGAGCTTGTTGATGACCTGCAGTCGGGAGTCACCGGGCTGTGCCTGCTCTGGGACTACCCATGGAATCGCTTCCACGATGACTCCATCCGGATCACGGAGGTCTTCCAGGAAAGCACGGTCATCCTGGTATCGCGCGGGCACCCGCTCGCGGACCGCGAAGAGATAAGAATGGAAGAGCTCCGGAAGGAATCGTGGATAGTGCGGGCCGAGGCCCACCCCGTGGTGGAAGTACTGCAGCGCTCTGCCCATGAGGCCGGGTTCGAACCAACGATCGGCTTCCTGGCCAACGACTACCAGGAGGCCCAGGCGATGGTGAGCGTCGGGATGGGCGTGGCCATGGTGCCCAAGACCGCTGTGGCCCTGCAGCACCCTGACGTCCGGGTCATCAGCCTCGGCTCCGCCGCACCCCTGCGGCGGGTGCTGCTGGCCCAGCGCCAGGACAAGGTCTACGCCCCGGCTGAGGTGGCTTTTCACTCCACCTTGCTGGAGATTGCCCGCGAACATGCCGGAGACTATCTGTAGCGGCGGCGGGGATCTTTGAGCACGCTGTAGGCCGTCCCCAGAGCAGAATCCCTGCCCGGGGGACGGCCGCCGTCGTCGGTTAATTCAGGACCGTGAGTCCGCGCTATGGCGTGGCGCTTCCCCTCGTCCGGTCCATGGCATCCCTGCCGAGCCAGAGGCCCAAGCCGACCATGGCCAGGCCGAGGATCAGGTGCAGCCAGTTGTCGGCGGCATTGAACGGGACGAAGTTGGCCCCCGTGTTCATGTCGATGACCAGGCCGTACAGCCACAGAACTATGTAGACGATGCCGCCGCCAAGCAAGAACCAGCGGGCCGACGAGGCGGTCCGGGCCATTGCGATGCCGGCCGCGCCGAACAGCAAATGGACGATGTTGTGCAGCACGGACACCTGGAACACTCCGAGCAGCATTGCCCCGGAGTCGTATCCGGCAAAGCTCATGGCGCCGTAGTTGGTGGTGATTCCCGGGATGAACCCGAGGACCCCAACCAGCAGGAAAACCACACCAAGACCCATGGCGGTGTTGTGGAGGGACAACCCCATGGCGTGGTGGTGGGCGTGGTGTGAAGCGGTAGTCATTGGTCGCCCTTTCGCGCTGGTTACCGGCTCTTCAGGTGGATAGCCGGCCTCGCGGCAGGAGTCGCAGGAATCCTGCCGACGTCCACAGCCTACTCCTGAAAACCGCGTGTGTGCAGGGAAAAACGGCTTCCCCGAGCAAGCAAATCGACCGGGCAGTCGATGAAACAACGGCGCCGCGCAACCCAATAACATTGGTACCTGGAAGGGTCGGACGGCGGTGCCGTCATCGGCTGGGGCGATGACACGGTCAAGGCCGTATGGGGTTGGTGGATACGATGCGACCGGGAACGGCGGACAAGCGAAGCACGCGGCCTGCAAAGAGGAAACGCGAGTCCGGGCTTGGCTACTTCATCCTTGGCAGCGCCATCTTTCTTGGCTCGCTGGCGTTGGTCCTCTTTGGCCGGATCGAGGCAACGTGGCCCGTCTTTACAGCGCTGGCTGCCGGCGCCGCGCTGGGGATCTGGCTCTTTCGGTTCGGCTCACGCCACGCGTGGGTGTCCATGCTGTGTCTCTTCGGTTCCCTGGCCATGTGCCTGGTCCTGGGGATCAACGTCAATTCGGCAGCGGGCATAGCGTGGATGGGAGGTTTCGTTGCGGGAACGAATCTGGGAACGGCGTGGAGGCTGGCAACCGGGAGCTCCAAGCCAACGGCGGCGTGGACGGTGAACGGGCACGGGTTCAACACCGCGGCGGAGGCCCGGAATGCGGCTGCCAGTGCACTGATTTCCCTGGACGGGCGTGCACGCGGGCGCCTGGCCGTTGAGCATGGGGCGGCCCGTTTCGAGGTGGCCGGAAATGCGGCATCCGGGCTGGTGTGCCATCGACGTCCGAAGGCCGGGCAGGTGGGGTCATGGGCGGTGCTGGTGCGGCCCGGGCAGGTGGCGGACGAATCGGTGGATGTGCCGATGGGCCCGGTGACGGGATTCATTCCTTCGCGGTTCGTCAACGACCTTGGGACCGTTGAAGCGGCGCTGGCGGATTTCCTGATGGATCCGGGGTTCGCGCCGTCGGGTCCGGAATGGATGACGGGCGAGAACGCCATGGGCATGCGCCTAGGTTCCTAGGAGATCTGCCGTCCCTGGCGTTCCCTCCGCCAGCCCCATGAACATCGTCCGGTGCAGGATGTCCACGTGCTTCCGTGAGATTTCGACGGCGATGTCCCCGTCGTGCGCGCGCAGCGCTGCCACCAGGTCGACAGTTGGTGGAACTGCTCGTCAGCCTGGTGGTAGCCGCCCGCTAATCAGTTACGATTTAACCCATCAAGGGGAGTACTCCCGTCAGCGAGTGGCCCGTCAATACGGATGCAGCGATGCATCCCGGGCCGCCGGCTCCGGTTCATCCGGGCGGAGGAGACCTTGGCGTACATGTCAACGCCTACCCCTTTGGAGCCCACCATGCAGGTAACCCCTCTGGTCTGGATCATCACCATCGCCGTGACCATCCTGTTCTTCGTCTACGAGTTCTTCGCCCACGTCCGCAAACCCCACGAACCGTCAATCGGCGAATCGGCGCGCTGGTCGGCGTTTTACATCGGACTCGCGCTGCTCTTCGGCGTCGGGATTGGAACGGTGTCGGGCTGGACGTTCGGCGGCGAGTACTTCGCCGGTTATCTCACCGAAAAAGCCCTGTCCGTCGACAACCTGTTCGTCTTCCTCATCGTGATGACAGGGTTCGCTGTGCCCAGGAAGTACCAGCAGAAGGTGCTGATGGTGGGCATCATCATCGCCCTCATCCTGCGCGGCGGCTTCATCGCCGTCGGGGCCACGCTGATTGAGAACTTCTCCTGGGTGTTCTACATCTTCGGCGCCCTGCTGCTCTTCCTCGCGTACCGGCAGGCCTTCGGCGGCCATGACGGCAACCCGGCCGACGGCAGGTTCATGACATTCGTGCGCCGCGTCCTGCCGGTCACCCCGGACTACCACGGGGACAGGCTCACTGTGAACCTGGACGGCAAGCGGTTCGTGACGCCGATGCTGCTCACCATCATTGCCATCGGCTTTGTGGACGTGATCTTTGCGGTCGACTCGATTCCCGCAATCTACGGCCTGACGAGCGAGGCGTATATCGTCTTCACCGCCAACGCTTTCGCCCTGATGGGCCTGCGGCAGCTGTTCTTCCTCATCGGAGGACTGCTGGAACGCCTGGTGTACCTCGCGCAGGGCCTGGCCGTCATCCTGGCGTTCATCGGTGTGAAGCTGGTCTTCCACGCCCTGCACGTCAACGAGGTGTCCTTCATCAACGGTGGCCAGCCGCTCCTGTGGGTGCCTGAGATCCCCATCTGGTTCTCACTGCTCTTTATCGCTGCCGCCATCCTGGTGGCCACCGCGGCCAGCCTGGTCAAGACCCGCAGCGGCGGGGTTGGCGACGGCGGCGGGGGTGCCCTCGGTGACAGAGCGGTCCATGAAGACACCTCCGCGGCCGTGGCATACCAGGATGCGGACGCTGGCGTGGGGGAGGACACGGACAGCACGGCCCGCAGCAGGCGGTAGCCTCCGGCCGGCTACCCGCGCAGGATGTACGACGGCGGCACCAAGGCTTAGGTGCCGCCGTCGCAGTCCGGTGGGACGGAGCCTTAAGGCACCAGCTGCGGGATCAGGAATCCTGTTCCACGGCAACGATGACCTTGCCGCGGGTGTGTCCCTGCATGTTGGACCGGAAGGCATCCGCCGCCTTTTCCAGCGGGAAGACTTCGGCAACTTCAACACGGATTTTCCGGCTGTCCACCAAGTCGGCCAGTTCCTGCAGGTCGGCACCTACGGGGCTGACCCACATCCAGGTGCCGCCATGCTTCTCCGCTTCGCTGTCGGCGATCGAAGCATGCCGGCCCCCTTCGGCCAGCACCGCCAGCGTTGCTTCGAGGTTTCCGCCCACGAAGTCGGCAACCACGTCCACGCCGTCAGGGCGCAGCGCGCGTACGCGCTCTGCGAGCCCATCCCCGTAGGCAACCGGCTCGGCACCCAGGGAGCGGAGGAATCCGTGGTTCTTCTCCGAGGCGGTGGCAATGACACTGGCGCCCATGGCTGCGGCGATCTGGATGCCAAGCGATCCCACGCCCCCGGAACCACCGTGGATCAGAACAGTTTCGCCCGCCTTCAGGCCCAACCGGTTGAGGACCTGGTACGCGGTCAGCCCAGCCAGGGGCAGGCCAGCCGATTCAGTCCATCCCAGCGAGGCGGGCTTCCGCGCCACGACCCGCTCCGGCAGCGCGATGTACTCGGCAAAACTTCCGCCGTGGACGTAGTCCTTGCGGCCATAGGCGATGACCTCGTCGCCGGGCTTGAACTGCCGGGCATCGATGCCCACCGACTCCACGACCCCCGTCACGTCCCAGCCGGGGATCGCGGGGAACTCCAGGTCCATTGCTGCGTCCAGGTAGCCGGTCATGATCTTCCAGTCCACCGGGTTCACTGCGGCTGCTTTGACCCTGACCAGGACCATTCCGGGTCCGACTTTAGGCTTCGGCTGATCGCCGTATTCGAGGACGTCGGGGTTTCCGTAGGTGCTGTAAGTGATTGCCTTCATGTTTGCCACAACCTTGTGGCCGGACTTCCCTATTCCGGATCCGGGCACGAAGTGTTGTGCCGCATTTGGGCGGCAGACCGGGTAGTGGACCGGTTCAGGCGTGCGCAGGTTGGGATCCGCCCTGTGCCAGGCCCATGAACATGGTCCGGTGCAGAATGTCCACGTGCTTCCGTGAGATTTCGACGGCGGTGTCCCCGTCGTGTGCGCGCAGCGCTGCCACCAGGTCGACGTGGTCGCAGTTCGACTTGTGCAGCAGCTCGATGGGGTAGGGGATGAAGTAGGCATAGAGCTCGGCCAGCGTCTCGTGATAAACCCCGACGGCGGTCCCCAGACAGGACGCCGCGCCCACCAGCTGGTGGAACTGCTCGTCCGCCTGGTGGTACGCGGACCAGTCCGTGGACTCGGCCATCTCGCGGGTCAGCCGCTCCAGCTCGTCCAGCTGTTCGGGTGACGCATTGACGGCCGCGTAGTGCGTCACCGCGCATTCGAAAAGCAGCCGCCGGTCCACCAGCCGGTTCACAGCCTGCGACTCGGCGGGCGATGCCGTGAGCTCGGCGAGCACATCGCGCGGCGGCTCGTCCGCCACGAAGGTTCCGCCGGCCCGGCCACGGCGGCGGACCACCACGCCCTGGTCCGCCAGACTGGCCAGCGCGCGGCGGGCGGTGATCGGGCTGACGGACAGGCCGAGCGCCACGTCCTCCTGGTCCGGCAGGCGCTCGCCGGGCTTCAATAACCCCAGCGAGATGGCCATGCCGATGCGCAGCCGGACGGCGTCGATGGCGCTGCGGCGGTCGATGCCGGCAAGGGCACCGGAACCGATGGGGGAAACTGTGTCCTCCAGCTGACGGGTCATATCCGCTACTTTACGGCCCACCGGCTACCCCTTCCCATAATTGGATCATTCTGATCTAATATAGCTCAGATCACACCCCAGCTCGGAGAAAACCCATGCAACGAATCCTTCCCCTCATTGCTGCCCAGGCCCGGCCGCGGCTCATCGGCGAACCCGTCTCGGCCTTCGCGGACGAGGTCGCGGCCGCCCTCAAGACCAAGCCGGACAGCAAACTGGTGGTCTTCCCGGAACTCCACCTGTTCGGGGACGGCGCCCCGGACCGGCAGCGCACCGAAGCGCTGCAGGAGTCCGCCGAACCGCTCGACGGGCCGAGAATCAAAGAGCTCAAAGAGCTCGCCGCGGACCTGGGCATCTGGCTGGTTCCGGGCAGCGTCTGCGAGCGCGGCCCGGAAGGCCAGCTGTTCAACACCCAGCTGGTCCTGTCCCCGGAGGGTGAGCTGGCCGGCTACTACCGGAAGATCTTCCCCTGGCGCCCGTTCGAGCCCTACGATCCCGGCGACCGGTTCACCACCGTGGACCTGGCCGGCATCGGCCGGGTGGGCCTGAATATCTGCTACGACGCCTGGTACCCGGAGGTGTCCCGCCAGCTCGCGTGGATGGGCGCCGAGGTGATTCTCAACGTCGTGAAGACCACCACCCCGGACCGGCGGCAGGAGCTGGTGCTGGCCAAGGCGAACGCCATCGTGAACCAGGTGTTCATGGTTAGCGTCAACTGCGCGGGCCCCACCGGCCAGGGCAAGAGCATCATCGTCGACCCCGAGGGCAACACTATCGCCGAAGCCGGGGACGACGCCCCGGTGCTGCTGGCGGCGGACCTTGACCTGGCCGCCGTCGGGCACGTCCGCACCCACGGGACGGAGAACCTCAACCGTCCCTGGTCCCAGTTCCGGGACGGTGAGGCCGCCGTCGAACTTCCCGTCTACCAAGGCCGGATCAATCCGCTGACCTGGACGCCCCCCACTTTCAACGCTTAAGGAACCAACCTTGACTACAACCCTGACCCGCACGCTGAAGCTGCCGTCGCTGGTGCTGTTCGGCCTGGCGTACCTGACCCCGCTGATTGTCCTGGCCATCTTCGGCCTGATCGCCGAAACCACGGGCGGGGCGGCACCGTCGGCCTACCTCGTGGCGATGGTGGCCATGCTGTTCACCGCCCACAGCTACGGCCGGATGGCGGTCGCCTACCCGGTGGCGGGCTCCGCCTACACGTACGTGCGCCGCTCCATCGATCCCCGGGTGGGCTTCCTGGTGGGCTGGGCGATCCTGCTGGACTACCTGTTCCTGCCTATGGTGATCTGGCTGATCGGCTCCTCGTACCTGAGCGCGCAGTTCCCGGGCGTGCCCATGTGGCTGTGGATTGTCGGGTTCATCCTCATCACCACGGTGCTGAACATCCTGGGCATCAAGGTGGCGGACAAGGCGAACTACGTGCTGATGGCGTTCCAGCTGCTGGTGATCGTGTTCTTCGTGGTGCTGGCCATCGGCAACGTGGTGTCCGCCTCCGGCGCTGGCGGCCTGGTAAGCACGGAGCCGTTCTTCAACGGCACGTCCAGCTTCGCCACCATATCCGCCGGCGCGGCCATCGCGGCGTACTCGTTCCTGGGGTTCGACGCCGTCACCACCCTCACCGAGGAAACCGTGGACCCGCGCCGGAACGTGCCCCGCGCCATCATGCTCATCGCGCTGATCGGCGGCGGCATCTTCGTGGCCGTTTCCTACGTCACCCAGCTGGTGCACCCGGGCGGCGTGTTCGAGGACTCGGCGTCCGCGGCCAGCGCCATCGCCCTGCAGATCGGCGGGCAACTCTTCGGCGCGGTGTTCCTCGCCGGTCTGGTGGTGGCGCAGTTCGCCTCAGGCCTGGCGGCGCAGGCCAGCGCCTCCCGCCTGATCTACGCCATGGGCCGCGACTCGGTCCTGCCCAAGGCCATCTTCGGCCGGCTCAGCGCGAAGTACCACACCCCCGTGGTGAACCTGGTGATCACCGGCATCGTCGGCCTGATCGCGATCTTCCTGGACGTGGCGACGTCGACGTCGTTCATCAACTTCGGCGCCTTCACCGCCTTCACGCTGGTCAACGTGTCCGTGGTGTTCCACTACGTGCGCCGGCGCCGTGCCGGGGAGCAGCTGAACGTGGTTTCCTACGTGGTGGTCCCGGCGGTGGGCGCCATCGTCTGCGCCTACCTGCTCTCCCAGCTGGACAGCAACGCCATTATGCTGGGACTGTCGTGGCTGGCGCTGGGCGTCGTGGTTTTGGCGCTGATCACGCGGGGCTTCCGGGCCGCGCCGCCGGAAATGACGACGACGGAGAAGGCCACCGTGGAGGCCGCCGCCTAGTGCGGCCATCGGGTTCGGGACGGAAGGGACTGGCGTGAGGATAGCCCTCGGTCAGCTGGAATCCGGCACCGACATCGCGGTGAACCTCGCCGCGATCGACCGGTTCGCCGTGTCGGCCGCCGGCGACGGCGCCACGCTGGTGGCGTTCCCGGAGTACGCCACGTACGAGAAGAAGACCGTGGACGCCTCGTTCCCGGCGTTGGCCGAGCCGCTGGACGGCCCGATCTGCCGGGAACTTGCGGCCACCGCTGCGCGCCATGGCGTCACGCTGGTGGCGGGCGTGGTGGAAACCTCGGAGGAGGAGGGGCGGGCGTACAACACGCTGGTGGCGTTCGGGCCTTCCGGTGAGCGGCTGGCCGTGTACCGAAAGATCCACCTGTTCGACGCGCAGGGCTTCGGGGAGTCGACGTACATCAAACCGGGCCCGTCCACCGAGCCGGTAGTGTTCGAGGCCGGGGGAGCGGTGTTCGGGCTGATGACCTGCTACGACCTGCGGTTCCCGGAGTTGGCCCGTTCCCTGGCCGACGCCGGCGCCCAGATTTTGCTGGTCTGCTCGTCATGGGTGCCGGGCACGCACAAGACGGAGCAGTGGCTGGCTTTGAATGCGGCCCGGGCGATTGAGAACAGCGTGTACGTGGCCGGCGTCTGCCAGGCCCCGCCGGTGTCCGTGGGACGCAGCCTGCTGGTGGATCCGATGGGGTACGTCGAGGCGGATCTTGGGCTGGAGCCAGGGGTGCGGGCAGTGGATGTTTCGCTGGGGACGGTGGCGCGGGTGCGGGAGCAGTTTCCGATGTTCCGGCAGCGGCGGCTGGGGTAGCTGACCCGCTTCATCGGGCTTTCAGCTGTGGTCACCTTTATCGTCCGGAAATATGGGCTCTTCTAATCCCTCCGCTTTGCCACTACCGAGACGCATCCGCTCCACCTCCTCCAGCGTTATCCCAGGTGCATCTTTCCATCACCAGTGAGCCGAACCTCGCCGCGGCAGGTTCCAAAGTGCATTGTTTCCACACTGGAAGCGGGAAACTGACGGCATAAAGGAAAGCCCAGCAGCCACGTGCCGATCTTCTCCCTCTACCCTTTCTCCTCAAGTCCCGTTCCACGGAGGCGGAAGGCTTCTTTTCGAGCTGACTCGGCCCTTGCCCCCAGCCCGAGGCTGTGGAGCACAGCGGCCTGCATGCGCAGCGATCGAGCAAGGACCGGGGTGTAGACGGCGGGATGGGCGGCGGCCAAGTCCCGGCCGATGTTGACGGCTTCATCGATGGCTTGCAGGGCCCCGTTGTGGTCACCTGTGTCCACGAGCAGGTTGCAGAGGTTGTTCAGTGACTTAGCGAGGTCGGGGTTGTAGTTGGCGGGGTGGGCGGCGGCCAGATACCGACGGATGTTGACCGCTTCGCGGATTGTTTCCAGTGCCCCGTCGTGGTCGCCGGCTTTCGTGAGTCGGTTGGAGAGGTTGTTCAATGATCTAGCCAAGCCGGGGTTGTAAGCTGCGGGGTGAGCGGCGGCAAGTTCCCGTTGGATGCTGACGGCTTCGCGGATTGTTTCCAGTGCCCCGTCGTGGTCGCCGCTCGTTGCGAGTCGGTTGGAGAGGTTGAGCAGGGAGCCCGCGAGGACTGGGGCATACGCGGCAGGGTGGGCAGCGTTCAGGTCCCGGCGGATGTTGACCGCTTCGCGGATGGCTTGCAAAGCTCCGTTGCGGTCCCCGGTCTCCGCAAGGCGGACGGAAAGGCTGTTAAGGGAAAAGGCGAGGTCGGGGGTGTAGACGGCGGGATGGGCGGCGGCTAAGTTCCGGCGGATGTCGACGGCTTCACGGACAGCTTGCAGGGCCCCGTTGCGGTCGCCGGTGCGCGCGAGACAGACCGCGAGGTTGTTCAGGGTGGACGCGAGGCCGGGGGAATACGCGGCGGGGCGGGCGGCAACCAGGTTCCGGCGGATGTCGACCGCTTCTCGAATGGCTTGCAGGGCCCCGTCGTGGTCTCCGGCACGCCCGAGGCAGCCTGTGAGGTTGTTCAGAGAGGCCGCGAGGTCCGTGGTGTAGGCGGTGGGGTCGGCTAGGGCCAGATCCCGGTGGATTCCGACGGCTTCTCGGATGGCTTGCAGGGCCCCGTCGTGGTCGTTGACATCAGTGAGGCGATTGGAGAGCGTGTTCAGGGACGTAGCGAGGTCCCGGGCGGAGTCGGCGGGGTCGGCGGTGGCCAGGTCCCGGCGGATTTCGACGGCCTCGCTGATGGCGTGCAGGGCCCCGTCATGGTCACCATTGTCCGCAAGGCGAATCGAGAGGACATTGAGGCTTCTTGCCAAACTGACGGGGGTGCTCATGCCGGGAACCGTGTGGGATCGAAGCCATGAGACCTCGTGCTGGAGGAGCGCGACGGCCAGCGCGTTCACGTGCGGGACGAAGTGTCTGGGCAGGACGGCGAGCGACTCGGCGACGTCTCCGAGATGCGGGCTGAGGGCATTCACGATCTGGCCGAGGGCGGAGGCGATGGTGGGGCCGCTCGGCAAGCCATCCCGCGCAATCGCCGCTTCCTTGACAGCAGCGAGGGTGAGTGCGGGAAGGGCGGCTTGGAGGGCCTTCCCGGCGGCCGCGTTGAAGCCCGGATAGGCGTGCATGGTTTGGGTTGTGGCAGCTATACGGGCCATGACGATCAGAGGCTGGGCAGTGGTTGGTCCGCGTGCTGGGTCGATGGTTGCTGCCAAAGTCGCGGGGAACTCGGTGAGGGTGGTCGCAATGAGGTGTTCGCCGAGGAGATCGGGTTCGAGAGGATTCCAGAATCGGGGACCCGGGTAAAAATGCCGATACCAGCGCGCCCAGGCCATCCGGACGCCCAAGGCTGTTTCCTGGAAGTCGGGCACGTGCTGGAGGAGCCCGGCTCCCTCGGTTTCGCTGTCGGCTCCGGCGAGCGTGGCCATGGCAGTGGCACGGCGTGTGACGATCCCGTCCGGGTCTTTGGGCCGTTCGGCACTACGGGTCCAATGGCTTGCTTCGTGGCTGACGATTCCTTCGAGGAGACCTTCCCGGGTGTCGGGGAGCGCGCTACCGGGGTCGTGGACGGTTAGGTACGCGGTGGCGGCGACAAGGAGTGGGTTTCCGAAGCTGGCCGCGGTAAGATCCGGCAGCGTTGGGGCGGTGGGGCTGGCGCCGCTGAACTCCTGGGAGCGTTCAGCGAACGCCTTCCAGCTTCTGCGGAACAGGTCTTGTCGGTCGTCGAGGTCCCAGGCTGCTTCCTCGAGGATGACTTGATGGCGGGCGGCGGCATCGAGTATGGCGTCGAGGTCGTCATCGCCGGTGCGCAGGGCGTCCGTCCAGTCCGTGCCTCTGGGGGTACGGCGGACGAGGAGGAGGATGCGAATTCGGTGCGCTGGTCCAGCGGCGCGCTGGAGAGCTGGCAGAAGGGCCTCAAGCTCCCTGGTGCGGGTCTCGGCGTAGTCGATGACGACCAGCATTCCGGGCGCACCGGGGCCGGTGTCGGTGCCTATGGTTCGTTCGATCGGGATTGATTCGGGCCGGAAGGGGCCGAGGAGGCCCGTAGCCCAGTCCTCTCGGGCGGCGCGACAGAGTTCGACGGCGAGGCGGGTCTTCCCGGACCCGCCCCGTCCGCCGACCGTACGGACGGAGAAAAACTCTGACCCGGTAAGCCAGCCGCGCAGCGCCTCGATATGCCCTGCGGGATCAAGGTAGGGGACAAAGGCAGCGCGGGCCCGCAGAAGCCTGGATGGGTCCCTGACGGTCATGCCAACGGGGACCCAAGCCGACTTCAGGTTGTAGGCGAAAGGCTGCCCGCCGTACACGACGGTGACCGTGGAGTCGCTGACGGACCCAAAGGCCGGGCTCTGATGCCCGACCGTGTCCGCTGTTCCTTCGCCCACCGCGTCCCCCTGACTAGGCCGGAGGCGCGTGAGGCGGCGAGGCGGTGCCGTAGCTGAGGCTCAGGTTGCCTCCAGAGACCTGGCCGAAGGCGGGGGACTGATCACCGGAGGTCGCCGCCTGGCCTTGCGCGGCCGCGGGCTGGGACTTCTCCAACAACTTGGCGAGTTGGTCCAGAAAATCAGGGTCTGCCTGGGCCTGGTCCACAATAACGCCTTCGAGGGCCTTTACGCGTGAGGAGCTGTCCGGGGCATCCTCTACCCGGGCGAGGGCTTGTTCCCCGACCTCGTGGCCTTTGAACCGGCCCTTGATCCACGCCGTCAGGCCGGCAGCGGCGTCCTCGCCGGCCTTGGACACGGCACCTTCATAAAACTTCGCGATTAGTCCGGCAGCGGCGACCGCTAATGTCACAGGATCCACAAGTGAGCCCCCAATTGTTCTGCGGCGCACCGCCTCAACCGGCACGCCTCCTACACGCACCCTAGCCTGCAGCACTCGGCATCGGAAACTAGGCGCGGCAACAATTGCCGCCGACCCCATACAACTTGTGGCATCGGGCTGGTCCTACCGGCGATAGAGTCCCGCGGGGTTTGGCCACCGCGAGGTTGCATGTATTCGCAGTCCAACCATCGGATGCGGAAGACTGTTGCCGTGAGCAACTCTCCCCGCACTGGCAAGCAGACCCGCCACCGCATTGGCCTTGCCGTGGCCGGCCTCAGCCTCGGCACGTCGCTGAACCCGCTGAACTCGTCCATGATCGCCGTCGCCCTCGTGGTGCTGCGTGAGGACTTCCGGCTCGACGTCGCGACCGTCACCTGGGTGATCACCGCCTTCTACATCACCTCGGCCGCGGGGCAGCCGCTGATGGGGAGGCTGGCTGACAGGTTCGGTCCGCGGAAGCTCTTCATGCTGGGCATGGCACTCGTCATCGCGTCCTGCGCGCTGGCGCCTTTCTCGCCGAACTTCGTGTTCGTCTGTATCGCCCGCGCGCTCATGGCGCTGGGGACGGCGACGGCTTACCCGAGCGCCGTCGTCATGGTCGGCACCCTGGCTCGGCTGGCCGACACGACCTCGACAAGGCCGCTGGGGCGCATCCAGATGGCGAACACCTCCGGTGCGGCGGTGGGTCCGGTGGTGGGCGGGCTGCTCGTAAGTCTGGTCGGATGGGAGGCGCTGTTCCTCATCAACGTGCCGCTGGCTCTGGCTGCCCTGCTCATCGTGCGGAAGGCCTCGCCGCCAGATGAACCGCGGGAACAGGGCAGCATCGCCACCCTCCTCCGCGACTCGGACATCCCCGGCATCCTCGCTTTCGTGGGCAGCATGGTGCTGCTGCTCATGGGTCTGCTGAATGCCCTGCCCGGACTCCGCTGGTGGCTGCTCGGCGGTGCCATGGTGTTCGCCGTGCTGTTCGCCTGGCGCGAGCTGAGGTTCGACAGGCCGTTCCTGGACCTGCGGCTGCTCGGCAGGAACCGCCCGCTGTTGCTGGTGTACCTGGGCTTCACAGTGTTCAGCGGCGTCTACTACTTCGCATTCTTCGGTTTGCCGCAGCTGCTGCAGGAGGCCGCGGGTTACAACCCCGGGCTGGTGGGAGTGCTGATGCTGCCGCTGGCGGCCATGTCGGTGGTCATCACCCCGCTCGCCGTGAAGGCGATCGACAGGTTCGGCGTGCGGCGGGTGCTGATTGCCGGCGTCGTACTCCTGGCGGTGGCGGCGGCGGCGCTCTGGCTCCTGACGGCGTCCTTCTTCGTTCCGCTGGTGCTGGTGCTCACCGCACTAATGGGCGTCCCGTATGGCTCGGTCAGCATCGCCTCGAACCAGGGGCTGTACCTCTCCGCCGCGCCGGAGGACAGGGGAGTGGCCGCCGGGATCTTCCAGACCTGCCGGTACGTCGGCGCCATCAGCGCCACTGTGATGATCGGCATCTTCTACAGCACCGGGGTCAACCAGGAGAACTGGGGCCGCATCGTGCTGGTCATGCTCGGGCTGAGCGCGGTGACGTTCGTGGTGTCGCTGCTGTGGCGGGAGCGGAAGACGGCGTAATCGTCCCGGCGATGTGTCGTCAGCGGCGTGCGCGGCCGCTTCGGCGTGTACTTCCTGTCGGCAGGGTGCGGACGGCAATGACCAATGTAAAGGCTGTCGCGAGGCCCAGAACCGTCCAGGCGTAAATCTCCCGGCCGGGGAGGTCGGTTGTGGCAAGCCAGCGGATGGAATAGTTCGCGGTTGCACCAATAGGAAAGGTGAAGACCCAGAACATCGGCGTGAAGGAAAGCTTGCGGTACTCGGGGAGGAGCATGACCTGCATCAGCGCCATGATCACCAGCACGCCTGTGAGGGCGAGCTGCACTGCCCCCACGGGTCCTGGATGTGACACCATCCAGGCGATATTGGCCGTTGCAGGCGCTGCCAGATATGCGGACAGTCCGGTCGTAGCGGCTGGTGGCAGCGCGCCCCCTGTCATCAGGCGCACGGTGACGACGGTTCCTACGACCAGCCAGAAGAACGCGCCAGCACCAAACGCGGCCATAGCCGCATCATGGGCGTGGATGCTTGAGAATCCGATGCTGGCAACGAAGGATCCGGCCACGACGGGCAGCAGGTAACCGGGATGGATGAATTGCATGGATACCCCGCCGGTGACCCAGTGGGCCAGGAGCTGCGCAGCGACGATGGCAAGGGCGGCAATGAAAGCCACACACAGCCAGGCGCCCCATGGCGGCAGATACTGGCCGTAGTGCGACGAAAGCAGGATCCCCACCAGCGGGATGAAGGACGCAAAGGGCCCTGCCACCTCGTGTCGCAGGTCGGCCCGGAATGTTCCCTTCCGGCGAAGGCCCCGGAACACGTAGACGGCGGTCAGAACCAGCCACAGGGAGCCGGCTGCTCCGAACAGGATTTCCTCCGGCCACATCGGGGATCCGAGTGTGCTCCTCGCGGCGGACCAGCCGCCGCCGAGGCCGGCAAGCCCCAAGGGAATGCCGAAGCGGCTCAAAGCGGCCATTCCCGAATGGGTGGCCGAGGGCAGGGCGCCACCCTGGGCGGCAGGCGTGAGCGCTGCGATGGTGGCGGTATCAGTCATCGCGTCAGTCCGCCCGGTTGGTGGGGGAAGATGAGCAGCGTGCTCGTTGCGGTGGCGAGGAGTTCTCCGCTGGCGGTGCTGAGGCGGCCTTCGGTGAATATCACCCGCGGGCCGGATTTCACCACCGACCCCTCTGCACGAAGAGCACCCTTCTGGAGCGTGATGGGCCCCAGGTATTTAACCGCCAGATCGATGGAGGTGTAGCCGACCCCTGCTTCCAAAGTGCTGTGTGCTGCGCAGCCGAGTACCGTGTCGAGGAGCGTGCACGCCAGGCCGCCGTGCACCATCCCAAGGGGGTTGTAGTGCGCTTCACCGGGCCAGCACTGGAACTCGACGTGACCGTATTTAGCATCGACGAGATCGAAATTCATCAGTGAAGCGATCGGCGGGGGCGCAATGCTGCCGTCGCGGAGGCCGGAAAAGTAGTCCAGACCCGACAGCCGTGGCAGCTGTTCGAGCGCGACGGCCGGGTCCGTCCAGGTGAAGGTTTCCGAGCGCTCCGCCGAGGCGTTGGTTGACACGGGGGTTTCCTCCTTAGGTTCTCTGCAGGTCTTCAGGGTTTGCCGCTGTCACACCGCGGCGTTGGCTGCGAGAGCCGGGTACAGATCCGCGATTGGACCGGACAGGCCGAGCTTCACGCCGGCGCTAATGTCGTCCACCATGACCTCGTAATCACCCTGCTCGAGCCCGTCGTACGACTTCCGTGCGACTTCCTCCGGGGAGGTCTTCGGGGCATCCACGCCCTTGGCCATGGCTGTGTCGATGTAGCCGACGTGCACACCCGTGACCTGCGTGCCCTGGGGCGCCAGCTCTACTCGGAAGGAGTTGGTGGCTGACCATAGTGCGGCCTTTGATGCGCTGTAGGCGCCGGTGAGTGCGATCCAGCTGAGCACCGAGTGGATGTTGAGGACCGCCGAACTCTCGCTGGCGGCGAGCACCGGCGCAAATGCCCTGGTCAGGGCAACCGGTCCGAAGAAGTTGGTCTCCATGACTTCACGGAACTCCTCGTCGGAGAGCGACAACAGCGTGTCCGATTCGACGCTCATGCCGGCGTTGTTGATCAGGACCGTGACGTCCCGGGCCTGGGTAACAGCGTCCCGGATCGAGTCGGCCATGGTGATATCGAGCGCGAGAGGGACGATCCGGGAGTCGCTCCACTCTTGCGGACGTCGGGCTGTTGCGTACACCTTCGCGGCACCCCGGGCGAGGGCCTGTTCCACGAGTTCGCGGCCCAAGCCGCCGTTCGCACCGGTGACAAGGACGACGGCGCCAGATAGCAGTGGCATGGTTTCTCCTGGTGTCGGATCGGGTGGCGGCACGGTTGCCGCGGCCTCACAGTCTCAGGTTAGCCGAGTCGGTTGGATTTTCCAACTGACTGTATGATTGGAGAAAGTACTGAAAGCAGGTGAACGATGCACCGGCCGACCGATAAGGCAATGGATGCTCCGAGGGCATGTTTCATCGCGGCAGGCCTGGACGTTCTAGGGGAGCGGTGGGCGCTGCTGGCGCTTCGCGAGATGTCCCTGGGCGTTCACCGGTTCGATCAGATCGCACGGAATACCGGTGCGTCCCGCGACATCCTGACGGGCCGGCTGCGCACCCTCGAAAGCCGTGGCGTGATCGAGCGCGTCCAGTACTCCGAGCGCCCCGCGCGCTACGAGTACCACCTCACAGCTTCCGGGGCCGAAGTGGCACCCATTCTCATTTCACTCGCGGCGTGGAGCAGCACATGGATGCGCGATGAGACGCCCCGTGCCTCGTACCGGCACAGCTGCGGGGCCGACTTGAAACCGTTGGTGTTGTGCGCGGAATGCGGTGAGGAGTTCACGCCAGGAAGTCTGATGCTGGGACCGCTGGTGTCAACGGGCGGAACGGACCCGGCGTCGGGCCAGTAAGAGCAAAACCGAAACAGAGGACGACGGCGGTACCTCCCGCCGTCGTCCTCTGGCCACCGCTACTGGGCGGAGTGCCGGTTGCGTGCCTGGCGCGCCAGCCGGCTGAAGGCAAAGACGAAGACGGCCTCGATCAGCACCATCAGACCGAGCAGCAGCCACCGGCCCTGGCTGATGAACACGACCGCGCCGGTGAGGACCAGGACAGTTCCAAGCGCCAGGGCGTAGACGGCGAACCCGAGGGCCACCCTTGCACTGCGCACGCCGGTGCGGAAGCCAAAGCCCTGCGGCAGTCCGCCGGGCAGTCCCTGGACGCGGTCGGGCCCTGCGGGTGGGAGCCGGTCGAACTCCTGCCACAGCTCCTCGTCGTGATCCCTGTCGGTCATGCTTCCATTATCCCGCGCTAGGGGTTGCTCCTGCTCCCGGTTCGACAGGAAGCCCCGCCGCCTTCCACTCCGGGAAACCTTCCTCGAGCCTCATCGCCTGGCGCCCGTGGCCCGCAAGCTCACGCACGGCGTCGTCCGCGTACACGCAGTAAGAGCCGCGGCAGTAGGCGACCACTTCGGTTTCTCTGGGAATCCGCCGGAGGCGGGCCTTCAGATCGTCTACGGGCACTGAAAGAGCGCCCGGGATGTGGCCGGCGTCGTACTCGGGGCGTGGCCTCACGTCGAGCACGACGACGTCACCCTGCCGCAGCCTCCGCTGCAATTCATCCCGGCTGATCGTACCCAGACCCGCGCGGTCGCCTATGTATAACCGGGCCAGCTCGCCCAGCTCCCCGGCGTGTGCTTCGGCGGTTTCGCGGAGTGCCCGCCAGAGCCGCTCTACTGAGGGCCCGGCCAGGGAGTAGTACACGCGCGTCCCGGACCGGCGGGATGTGATGACCCCCGCCCGTAGAAGGCGCTGCAGGTGCTGGGAGGTATTGGCGACGCTTTGCCGGATCTCCCCGGCCAGCTCATCCACCGAGCGCTCGCCCTGGGCAAGAACGTCGACAAGTTCCGCTCTCCGTCCGTTCCCCAGCGCCCGCGCCGCTTCGACGAGGGCGTCGTAGAGCGCCTCCTTAGCCTTATGGTCTCCCATACCAAGCCTCTCCCTAACTATTCAAGCATTCTCTTGACAAGGGTACCGCTCCGGGCGTCTTATTCAAGTACCTACTTGAATAAGAAAGGAGTGGCGGCAATGGCCACCATTCAGACTTCCGAGCATCAACAGTCGCGCCTCCGCGCAGGAGCGGTTCTCATGGCATTGGCGGGCCTGGGATTCATCGGTTACGGCGTGGTCTTCCTCGTCCTCAACTTCACGGACGCCTTCCTGGAGTTGGGCATTGGCCCCGAGCAGGTGGACAAAGGTAAGGAACAGATCGAGGCCTTCAGTCCGCAGCTTTACCACTACATCAGTCACCTGCACATCGCGCTCAGCGGATTCATCGCAGCGGCAGGCCTGGCCGTCGTGGCCTTGTCGTGGTACGGCGTGCGCCGGGGCGAGCGGTGGGCCTTGATCACGGCCATCGTCGTACCGGTCGTCGCGCTCGGCGTTGCCCTGCCTGCCCACTACCCTTGGGGTCTGGCCACCCTCGGCCACCTCGGGCTGATCTACCTCGCCGTCATCATCTTCCTCGTCGGGGTTGTCGTTGCATTTAGTGCTATGAGAGGCCGGGTGGCGAGGGCGTAACCTCTGGCTCCAAGACCGGCAGGGGCCCGACCGGGCTTGCCGCAGTCGGCGTTAGCCTGCAATGCCGAAGTCCTCGGGGGGATCTGCAGACCGTCCGGCCCCTGGAGCATCCCAGGCGACCACAGTGAATTCATCCGACAAATCTTCCAGCTGCCGCTGCCAGGTGGTGGGGCCGTCTCCAACGTAGCCGGGAAGGAGCACCAGCGGTGGTCCGTCGCCAACACGCGTATAGGCCACACTCAGCCATCCAGATCGACCAAGTCCACATCAACACCCCCATGCTTGACCTCGTGGGTAACTCGATGATCCAGCCAGAAGTGTTGTCAGGCAACAGGCGGAGGAGGGCCAATGAATGTGCCAGTCCGCGGGCGGCGAGTGAACCGTCTTAGAGGCCCATGGCAACGCCGAGGAACGGCGCATGACGGCGGAGGCCGAGTCGTGTGAACGGGCTGCGGTTTTTCATTGTTGTGCCAGTAGGCCGGTGGGAAGATGGTCGGAGAGTTGGGCCTCCACCGAACGGGGATGCCGGCGAACTGACGGCACGTGCCCAGCCTGAAAACAGGCGGTGACCGAGCCATGACAGAGCACCATCTGCAGCAGCGGCGATTGCGTGTGTCCGACGTCAACGTCGTCAACCACCGGACGCTGAGGAAAGCGCTCGGCGGGACCATCGTGGGCAACACCATGGAGTGGTACGACGTCGGCGTGTTCGGCTACCTGATCACCACGATGGGTCCGGTGTTCCTGCCCGAAGCGGACAGGGCGGTGCAGAACCTGTTCCTGCTGGGAACGTTCGGCGCCACGTTCATCGCCCGCCCGCTGGGCGGCATCTTCTTCGGCTGGCTGGGCGACAAGATCGGGCGGCAAAAGGTCCTGGCCATGACCCTGATGATGATGGCCGCCGCGACGTTCGCAGTCGGCCTGCTTCCCGGGTACGCGGTGCTGGGCATCTGGGCCGCGGTGCTGCTGGTGGTCACCAAACTGGTCCAGGGCTTTTCCACCGGCGGCGAGTATTCCGGCGCCACCACCTTCGTATGCGAGCACTCACCGGACCACCGCCGCGGCTTCTTCGTCAGTTTCCTGGACATGGGCAGCTACCTCGGCTTCGCGCTGGGCGCCGCACTGGTGTCAGCGCTCCAGCTGATCCTGGGGCAGGGGCAGATGGAGGCCTGGGGCTGGCGCATCCCGTTCCTGATCGCAGGCCCCCTGGGCATCGTGGCCATCTACTTCCGCATGAAGATCGAGGAGTCACCCGCCTTCAAGGCCACGCAGGAGGCGGAAGCCGTGGCCGCCAAGCATCACGAGACCGACGACGAGCTCCGCCCCGTCGGCCCGGTGGGGATCTTTAAGGACCACTGGCGCCGCATCGTGCTGGCCATGATCCTGGTGGCCGCCGGCAACACCGTGGGCTATGCCCTCACGTCCTACATGCCCACGTACCTGACCACCAACAAGGGCTACGACGAGATCCACGGGACGCTGCTGACCGTTCCGGTGCTGGTGGTCATGTCCCTGTGCATCCCGCTGACGGGACGCCTCTCAGACAGGATCGGGCGGCGGCCCGTGCTCTGGATCGGGGCTATCAGCACTGTGGTGTTTTCACTTCCCGCGTTTCTTCTGATCTCGATCGGGACCGTGCCGGCCACGCTCGCCGGGCTGGCCCTGGTCGCGTTTCCCGTGGCGTTCTTCGTGGCCATTCTCGCGTCGGCGCTGCCGGCGCTGTTTCCCACGGCCCACCGCTACTCTGCCATGGGCATCGCCTACAACTTTGCCGTAGCGATCTTCGGCGGCACCGCCCCGTTCATCATCGCCGCGCTCATCCAGGCAACAGGCAACGACCTGATGCCGGCGTTCTACCTGATGGCGACGTCGGCCATCGCGGCGGTCGCCATCTACTTCCTGCCGGAATCCGCGCAGCGGCACCTCCCCGGGTCCATGCCAAGTGTGGATTCGGACGAAGCCGCCCGCGAGCTGGTGGCGACCCAGGACCACAACCCCCTGCTGGAGATGGACACCCTGCCGTTTGACAGCAGCTATGAGGAAGCGCGGGCGTCCCATACGGGAGGTCCCGGGCGTCCGACGGTGATGTGATCGATTGGCGTTTGGTGTGGCTAGTGGTGGAGTGATGGCTCCTTGGCTTCCCGCTGCGCGTCGTCGACCAACCGCGCTGTTTTTGTGGCCCAGCGAACAGGGTGCCTCCGGCCCGCCTGTATAAGGACAGGATCGACGGCGACCGCCACCGCCGCTGCGACGGGAACCATGAGCCGGACAGCCAGTTACTCGACCTCTTAAAGCAATCGCGTGTGTAAGGTCTCACAGGAAGAACTCAAACACTGCTGCTTTAGGTCGCTAAACGCGGCTAAGCCCCCAGCGGTGCACCGGGGGCCTAGCCTGCATTCGGAGAGCTACTTGACGGCTACAAAGACCTTGTCACCCAGCATGCCCGGCCTAACAGCCAGGACGCCTTGGCCAGCAGTGGCGGTGGGCACTTCAATGGCCATGTTGCCGGTTGCGGTCCCATCCTTATACAGCGTGCTCGTCGTATCGATGGGCTTGGGAGCTACGACAGGGTTGTCGAGTCCGTTGACGGTGGTGCCCTTTGCCGTGACGTACTCGACTGAGACGAAAGCGGGCATCTGACCATCAGCGTCATCGCCGATATACGTAGCGGAGTAGTTCACGAGGATGTACTCGGAACCCTTGGCCGGCGCTTCATTGAACTGATTGGCCGCGACCACGGCATCCGTGGCATTCAGCGTGACCGAATTGATGACTACGCGCCAGTCGTCTGACTCTACGACGGAGCGGATCGGGTACGGGTTCTCACGCGTTCCGGCTTTGGCGGCAGGATCTTCCTTTGCCGCTTCCTGGCCGTTCGCACCTGCGTCACCAGAGGGTGCCGCGACTGTGGTGCCGCCGCTGCCGAAAGCGTCGTCAAACGATGTCGCGACGACAGCAGAGAAGACGACAAACCCGACGATCGTGCCAACGATCGAGACGATAAGTGCGGTCACCCCCGTCCATTTGACCCTATCTTTCAAAAAGAGTGAAACGATGGCCAGAACAAATGCAATCGGCAGCAGTACCCAGCCAACGATGAGTGCACCGGGCATGCAGGCAAAAATGAACCCGAGCACCGCTGCGATAAGCGCGATGAGCCCGACGACGTTCGATTGCTTCTTCGCCTTCGCTGGCCGGGGCATGCGCGTCTGTGTTGGCGGACCATAACCTGGCTGCTCGAGAGGTGGCTGCTCAGGCCGGCCCGGTGCCGTCTGCTGGTAACCCTGTTGATGTGACATTTGTTCCCCAGATTTCTACTAGTCGTGCAAATTTCGGCTTCAGCCAGATTGCAAGCCGAAGTCGGTAAAGGTGTTGTGGCGGTTGTTTCAGCCACGAACATCAGCGGGAGGTTTTTAAGTCCTGACGTGCCGAGAGGGCGCCGAAGGCGTTTCCGATTACCTTCCCAGACAGGGCCTTCTCATCCGGAACCAGGAGGCACGGCTTTTTGGGTCAATTTCGAGGGGGAAGCTTGGCTATCCGCAGGACCTGTTGGCAGGTGCTCTACTGTTCGAAGGTTAGGCGTCGCCGCCGGCATTTCAGGAATCCCTTGGGAGGGATTATTTTCGCTCACGAATGATGCCCCCAGGTTTGCGTGCAAGTTACTTCTTTCGGACTGCCAGTCGGTCAAAGAGGTCATCCCATTGATTCTGGTTTCCGCTCGGATGCGGACATTCAGCATTTGCCGGTGTCGCTACAACCTTGTCGAGAATGAGCTTATTTGCTTTCCCGGGGGACGGATGCGGAGCTGGGCTAATCCTCGGTCAACATTCGGGCTTTCTTGAGCTGATCCTGAGGTTCGATGACGCCTATCGGTTTCTTACGCGCTGGGGTGCCACCTAACGAAGGCACCCGGAATAGTGGCGCTGGTTGTAGACCACCGTCAATCCGCCAGCCCCGTGCCTCCCCCCGGGGCGGGGCTCATCCACCCTCTTGGCCGCGTTCACTTTCCCGACCGGCGATGTCCCCTCGACACGCGACAGCTGCCAGATCCGCACCGATGTGAGCCGCTTGGGCCCCGCCTTCTTGACCCGGCTTACTGGCCGAATCCCACAATCGTTTCGCCTCTCAAGAATCTCGACCGGGCTTGAGTCCGCGTAGGCCGTGGAAGTCATCGACGGTGAACCCGACACAATAGATGGAGCGCACCCAGCCCGGGACTTGCGCGGCTATAGAAGTACATTTCGAGTTGGCCGTGCCAGCAGCCGCATTCATGCACGCCGTCAGATGCGGGCGGGCTAGTGCTTGAGCGCCGGTTCCTTGAGGTCCGGCTTTGACCAGCCGCGCTCTCTGCGACCGGGCGGGTAGGCGTGCCTCCGGCCCGCCAGCGTGATGACAAGAGCGATGACGACCGGCAGCGCCGCTGCGACGGGCACCATGAGCGGGCCGGCCACCACCAAGGCAGCGGAGCCGTAGAGCGCGCCGATGGTGATACCGAGCTGGATGGTCAGGACGGTGAGGCCGTTGGCCGCGTCCCGGTCCTCGCGCCCGGCGCGGAGGATGGCGGCCTGGTTGTAGATGCCGATCGCGCCGAGGCCTGCGCCCCAGACGGTCATGAGGATCATGGCGCCGGGGATGGTTCCGCCGACGAGCGGAAGGAGGAGCATCGCGGCGGCGATGGCCGCCGTCGTGATCAATAGCGAACGGCGGGGCCGGGAGTCAACGGTGATGCCCGCGATCCAGATGCCGATGAGGCCGGAAGCGCCGAGGACGGTGAGGGAGAGGCTGGTGGCGTAGTCGGGCAGGCCGGCTTCGCGGATGAATGGCGCGATGTAGGTGAAGAGCGCGAAGTGGGCCAGGACCAGCAGCGGCCAGGCGATGGCCACGGACTTCACCCCGGGTTGGGCGATGGCCTTGCGCATCGAGGGGCGGACGGCGTCGGGGACCTGGCGGACCTGGGGTAGCAGCCAGACGGCCAGACCAGTCAGGAGCAGGCCGAAGCCGGCCAGGAAGAGGAAGGAGGCGCGCCAGCCGAGGAGCGCGCCGAGCGCGGTGCCGACGGGGGCGCCGATGGCCATGCCCAGGCTGTTGCCGCTGAAGACGATGGCCAGGGCCTTGCCCACCTTGTCGGCCGGGACCACGCGCGAGACGAACGGCGCCACGGTGGTCCAGAGCAGGCCGTGCGCCAGGCCGCCGACAAGCCGCGCGCCCATGGCCGCTGCGAAGTTGGGTGCGAGCCCGACGAGGACGTTGCTGAGCGCGAAGGTGAGGACGAGTGAGATGAGCAGGGTCTTCCGCGGGATCCTGGCCAGCAGCCGGGCTGCCGGGATCACCGTGACCACGATGACGGCGGCATAGGCTGCGGTAAGGTAGCCGGCCACCGGCTCGGTGACGTTCAGGCCTTCGCTGATCTGCGGCAGCAGGCCGGACGGCATCAGTTCGGTGGTGATGGCCGTGAACGTGATGGTGGGAAGGACCAGCATCGCGGCAAGCGGGAAGCGTTTGGGCGCAGGCAGGGGCACGGCGGAAGACATGGGGGAGCGGATCCATTCAAAGGGAGGAGCGGAAAGGGACGTCGCTGGCCCGGAAGTTCCAACCACAAAGGTGCCCGGTTTATCCACCGTGAGGCAGGCCCTGCCAGACCCTGTTTAGGGGCATGCCATTTAGGGCACGTCGCGGGTTAAGCCGGTCGATGATCCGCTGTGGACGCCGGGCCCGGTCGCTTGCGACCCTATCCCTTTCCGTCCGGAGCAGCTACAAAAATTTTCTTAGGAGTTTGCGCAATTTTTGTAAGTGCTGCAGATGTCGGTGGCGGGGGATACATTTCAGCCATGACCACTGAAGCGCAGTCCGCAAAGAAGAGAACGGCCGTCCGCAATTGTCCCGTGTGCGGGCAGGAAGCCTGGCGGATCGCATACGGCATGATGATGCCCGACGCCATGGCGGAGCACCCGAAGACGGAGTTTGCCGGCTGCTGCCTGACGGAAGAGGTGAGGATCTATCCGGCCACCGGCAAGGTTGAGTCCGGCGTACCCAGGTGGGCATGCCAGAACCCGGAGTGCCGGCACCGCTGGTGGTGACGGCTGGCGGAGCGTTGTTCTATTAGGAGGCCGGGATCATCCAGAAACCGGCAACGGCAGTGCGGCCCGGCTCGGTGGTCATGCGAGTGAAGTGCGCGGATACGGGTCCCACCTGAAGATCCACTTTCACGCTCGTTCTGGTTCCGCAGTCGAGGGCCAACTCATGCGCTGTTCCTCCTCGTCGGTCGGGCTGTGAGATGGTCAGCGATGCTTTGACTACTCCAACGCAGGCAGCTGTGACTCTGTACCTGCCCTCTGGTATTCCGGCGGCCGATGTCCGGAATCCGTCGTTGCCGAGTCCGCCTGATCCGGCCAATACAAGACCGTCAGGCTGGGGGCCCAAGCGGGCGTCCAGTTGCGTCTGGTTTCTTGCCTGCGCCTTGGCAACGCCCGGGTCCGCCTTCGGCAGGGGAGGTGGTGCTGGCGGGGAGGTTTGGGTTGGCGTGCTACTCGAAGCCGGGCTATCGTCCTGGTACTCACAGGCACTCAGTGCGACTCCGGAACCGGCCAGAACCAGCAAAAGCGCGCTAGCCCCCGCCCAATGATTTTCCCCAAGTGCTGACATGCCCCAACCCTATCGGCATCCAGGGTGAAGTCGTCTCGGTGCTGGCTGAAGCGGCGTGGTCACGCCCCCGGCACAGGTCGCGGACGTCCCGGTGGGGCTGGGGACTGGCCCGGACGGAGCCGTTCTTCAACGGCACGTCCAGCTTTGCCACCATCTCCGCCGGCGCGGCCATCGCGGCGTACTCGTTCGCGGGTTCGACGCCGTCACTACCCTCACCAAGGAGACCGCGGACCCGCGCCGGACCGTGCCCGTGCCCATGCCGTCATGCTCCTAGCGCTGATCGGGGGCAGCTTTCGTGGCCGGTCTCCTACGTTGGTCCGCCCCGGCGCTCATCGCCTTGCAGATCAGCGGGCAGCTGTTTGGCGCGGTATTCCTTTCCGGCCTCGTGGTAGCGCAGTTCGCCTCCGGCCTCGCCGCGCAGGCCAGCGTCTCCCGCCCGATCTACGCTTTGGGCCGCGACACGGTGCTGCCCAAAGCGGTCTTCGACCGGCTCAGCGCCAAGTTCCACACCCCATGGTGAACCTGGTGGTCACCGACATCGTCGGCCTGATCGCGGTCTTCCTGAACGTGGACACCTTCACCTCGTTCATCAACTTCGGCCCCTTCAGCGCCTTCACTTTGGTGACCCGCCGGGGTGGTGTTCCACTGCATGCGCCAGCGCCGTGCCGGGCACCAGCTGAACCCGGTGTCCTATCGGGGGTCCAGATGGTCGGAGCCATCATCTGCCCCTATCTGCACTCCCAGCTGGACAGCAACGCCATTACGCTGGGACTGTCCTGGCTGGCACCCGGCATCGTGGTCCTGGCCCTGATCACCCGTGCCTTCAAGGCGGCACCGCCGGCGATGATCGCTTTGAACCACTCTCGGGGTTCACGGCACACAAGGGGGAGTCCGGGCAGCCACCGCCGGCTGCTCCGCATGTTTGACCAGCCACAACGCTAGTCAAACAAGCTCCACCTCGGTCCTGCGAACTACCCTGTAAGTCGTCACTTCTTCGGGATTCAACGTGAAGACGGGCTGGGACTTCTCTCTTGAGCCGCCAAAGTCTTCCTCCGCGGGCAGATGTTTCCCACGGGAGCTGGCCCAGAGGGCGGCGATACGGCGTCGCCCACCTCGTCCTGGTCGTAGAACAGGACGTAGGTGGGTTCAGCGTCTTGTGCGCTTCTCAGCCGGATGCCATCGATTCTTGTCTTCGGAACCCACCGAAAGAATTCGGTGACAATCTGTGTCGGGACGTATTCGATGTGGGGGCGACTGTGCGGCAGGAGCGGGGCAGTGACCGCTTGCGCGAAGTCGCGGAAGAACTGGAAAACCCCATACGCGTTTCGGTGTTTCACGTCAAAAATGCTGGGCAGCGTCAGCACCCCGGTTAGATCCAGTACCGTGAGAGAGCGCTGATTTCGGAATGTCCCGATTCTCGCGAAGCTGTGTGTTCCATGAGTGGCGATTTCCCGTACTGCAGTTGTGGCGGCGGCAGAGGCGTAAAACATCGGAATGCCTTCGGGGCTCATGCGGTTGGCTGCA
This sequence comes from Arthrobacter sp. SAFR-023, assembly GCF_051965295.1. NCBI lineage: Bacteria > Bacillati > Actinomycetota > Actinomycetes > Micrococcales > Micrococcaceae > Arthrobacter > Arthrobacter sp. SAFR-023. The sequence goes on from NZ_JBQCMF010000010.1 coordinate 71,892, forward strand.
GCGAAGTGTGCAGGAGCGGGCCCGAGCTCTTTGGCTGTGCGAAGAGTCGACGTGGGATTCTGGATTAGCCTTCCTCGGAAAAACTTGCTGCCGGGCGGGATATCAAGGAGAAGATCGAGGTCCCGATTTTCGACGTACGGAACCAGCGACCACAGGAAAGCCGCGGAGCGCTGGCCAGGACTGGCCATAATTTCGCCATTGGCGTCAGGCATGAAGATGAAGCGTGACTCGGACTTCACAGCCGCCACGAAGCTTTCCCATTCCCACCGGACAACCTGCACCGAGTTTCCGTGAAGACTTTGAATCCACTCATGGTCCCGAGCAGCCTCCGATATGAGCTCAAAGAGGACTTCATCAACGTCCGAGGCGAAGGCGCCCGCACAAACACTAGAAATGACGTCCCCCGAGTCGAGATTCTCCGGGTCAAAATACCCCCAATCCGGTAGGACCTGGTGCGGGGGTTCATAAAGGAACTCCACCGCGTCCATCACCTCCAGCAGTAGTGACTGGATCGGAAACAACAGTGAAGGTGCATTGTAAGAGCTGTCCTTACACAGGCGGCAGCAAGCCTGGATGACTACGTGTTTGGATAACAAAGCAGTCAGGGAAGGGTCAACAATGTGTGACAGGCACATGTTGCCTTCAATTTTGTAATAACCACGCAACTCTATGAATTCCTGTTCTCGCTGGCAGTCTCCACGCCTAGAAACTTGCCACACACCAAGCGACGTTCCGTTGGTTGGTGAGCAAGAACCGGTTCGCAGCCGACGGCGCCACTCTGGTGGCCTTCCCGGAGTACGCCACGAATGAGAAGAAGATCGTGGACGCCTCGTTCCCGGCCGTGGCCGAGCCGATGGACGGCCCCATCTGCCGGGAACTCGCGGCCACCGCGGCCCGCCACGGCATCGCGCTGGTGGCCGGCATGGTGGATCGTCCGAGGAGGAGGGCCGGGCGTACAACACTTTGGCGGCCTTCGGTGCGGACGGCACCAGGCTCGCCTTCTACCGGAAGATCCACCTGTTCGACGCGCAGGACTTCGGGGAGTCGACGTACATCAAGCCCGGCCCGTCGACCGAGCCCGTGGTGTTCGAGTCCGGGGGAGCGCGGTTCGGGCTGATGACCTGCTACGAACTGCGGTTACCGGACCTGGCCCGGTCCCTGACCGACGCGGGCGCCCAGGTGCTGCTGGTCTGCTCGTCCTGGGTGCCGGGCACGCACAAGGCCGAGCAGTGGCTGGCGCTGAACGCGGCACGTGCCATCGAGAACAGTGTTTATGTGGCTGGCGTGTGCCAGGCCCCGCCGGTGTCCGTGGGCCGCAGCCTGCTAATGGATCCGATGGGGTACGTCGAGGCGGATCTCGGACTGGAACCGGTAGTGCGGGCGGTAGAGGTTTCCCTCGGGACGGTGGCGCGGGTGAAGGAGCAGTTCCCGATGTTCCGGCAGCGGCGGCTGGGGTAGGGGGCGAGGAGAGCCTTCTCAATGTGACGACAAATGCGGTCTGGCTTTTCAGTAGGGGTCCCCATTTGGTTGTGAGTTGTGGTGGACCGATGATCTTATGGCTAATTGCCCAGCGAGAGTCCTCACGGTGGCAAGGCGATTGCTCCTTGCGTCCGGCCGTATGATGGCGATCGAGCTCCCAAACTTATATTGCGGAGCCGACGGGATCATTGACAATTACGAACGTCTTGAACGGGATACTTTGCAGCGCAAAAGAATAGATAGCCACAGGCCCGAATCGTGGCTGGGCGCGCGGTTTGCCGCAATCCGAACCTGGTTGCGTCAAGTCCATTGGTGGTGGGTTGGCGGCTTAGTAGTCGTTGGACTCATAGTCACTGTCTCAGCCTTTTTTCCGCGGTACTGGGTGGGGGCCCAGGAATGGCGAAGTTGGTTGCCCTGGCAGTTGTTGGACAGGGAAGACCTTCCACTAGTCCAGTCCGTGGTGACCAACATCGGTACTGCATTCTTCACCGCGGGTCTGCTGGCACTCTTCGAGCCACTCCTTCGTGAGACCGTTCGGACAGAGGCGACGACCACTGCATCTGCGGTCGCTACAACAGTGACCGAACCTCTAAGTCGGCGGCTGACTTCGTTGGAACAACGCGTTGCAGCGGCTGTGGACGAGGAAATGCGATCCCAAGAAGAAGCCATTAGCACGGCAGAGACTACGTTTGATTACGGTTCTGTCTTTGCCTTAATGAGTAAGGCACTAGAAATTAGTGCTCTGGATCGCCAGCAAATCACCGTTCAGGCCACAGATCAGCTAGGTGAATTGGTTCTGACCCTTGCCTACGAGGAAAGCGAGAGATACTACGATCATGAGCGAATCGGCACGAATCGTTTCCTGGTATTGCGCGTCGATTCAGAGGCGATCGAAGAACCTGTTGAACAAGTATGGGAGTCGGAGGAAGATTTCAGCAAGGTCGTAGGTCGACTCCTCGTCGACCTCACCAAAGTCGGAGCTGGCATTCGTCGGGATGTCTCCTGGGGCCTTGCCACAGATCGGTTGGCTCGTGCGTTGGGCCTCGCGATCCGTTCTTGGCGAGGAGACGGCGGCACCCTATCACAGCTTCGGGGGCGACTTTCTGAGGTGGTGGCCGACCGCTGGTACATCACCGATAAAGGGCTGTCCGCACCTTCCTACCAGCTGTGGGTGGAGGCGTCGAGTTGGCCCCCGATTCGAGCCGATGGTGGTTTTGGACCAAAGCGGAAACCAGCAGCCACGAAACCAGAAGAAGCCGACCAAACCGAGTGGGATTACGTGATTGCTCGATGCGACGGTCGATTTGCCAAGCAACTGGATGCCTTGGGCCGGCCTTTGTCTTAAGAGGATCCGCCTGAGCCGGCTCATTCGCCGGAAACAACTACTTCTCCCAATGAGTTCGCCGCCCAAGCGACATGTGCGGAAGACTGTTGCCTGAGCAACTCTCCCCGCACCGTCAATCAAACCAGCCAGCGCACCGGCCTGGCAGTCGCCGGCCTCAGCCTGGGCACATCCCTGAACCCGCTGAACTCGTCGATGATCGCGGTCGCGCTGGCGGTGCTGGTGGTGCTGCGCGAGGACTTTCGGCTCGACGTCGCCACCGTCACCTGGGGGATCAACCGGCTTCTACATCACCTCGGCCGTCGGCCAGCCTCTGATGGGGCGGCTCGCCGACCGGTTCTGGCCGGCGAAACTCGTATGCTGGGCACGGGCTGTCGTGTCCTGGGCGAATCGTCACCCCCTTGCCCGAGCCGCGATTCAGGACGTTCTCACCGTTCAATTCCGTTCATCGTTAAGCAGCTTTAATGCATCGTTGCGGTTGTAATAGGCTTCCCGTACCTCTTCCTTTGGCGCGCGGTTCCCATCAGGCCCCGGTGAACGCTTCTTGTTTAGGATCAACTCTGTCTCGCGGTACTCTTCCGCTGTGGTCCGCTCCTCCCGAGGCGTCGGCTCTTCATCCGGGAACCAGACCGCCGTGGCTTTGTTGGCCTCCGGCAGTTCATTGCCAGTCTGTCCCCCGGACCCCAGCCCACGGGAAGCGCCGCTCCACCTGTATTCCCCTCCTTCGTGAACTTCCGGGAATAAAGACTCATCAACCTGATGAGTCTCTTTGTTCTTCGGCCCGCACTCATAGCTGAATGTTTTCATGCCCCAAAGCTAGCTGACAGGTCGATCCGGCAGGCGGTGCAACACCCTTCTTGCTGCCGCGCACAGCCAGCAGTTCAGTGCAATGGACAGTACAACCATCGCCGCATGCTCGGGGCACACGGGCGCCAGATATGGGACCTGACCTTCGTCTACCGGCTTATTATGTCAAGCACCGGTTGGGTGCCGGGCGTGCCAGCTGGCTGAAGGCAAAGACAAAGAAAGACAAAGACGGCCTAGATCAGCACCATCAGCAGCAGCCACGCCCTGTCTGATGAACTCAACCGCGCGGGTTAGGGCCAACACTGTTCGCGGGTGGTGCCACCACGTTCGTGTGCGAGCATTCGCCGGACCACCGCCGCGGCTTCTTCGTCAGCTTCCTGGACATGGGCAGCTACCTCGGCTTCGCACTGGGGGCCGGGATGGTGTCCGCCCTCCAGCTGATCCTGGGCCAGGGGCAGATGGAGGCGTGGGGCTGGCGCATTCCGTTCCTTGTCGCGGGTCCGCTGGGCATCGTGGCCATCTACTTCCGCATGAAGATCGAGGAGTCGCCCGCCTTCAAGGCCACCCAGGAGGCCGAAGCCGTGGCCGCCGCACACCACGAAACCGGAGACGAGCTCCGCCCGGTGGGGCCGGTGGGGATCTTCAAGGACCACTGGCGGCACATCGTGCTGGCCATGATCCTCGTGGCCGCCGGCAACACCGTCGGCTACGCGCTTACGTCCTACATGCCCACCTACCTGACGACGACCAACAAGGGCTACGACGAGATCCACGGGACGCTGCTGACTGTTCCGGTGCTGGTGGTCATGTCGCTGTGCATCCCGCGGACCGGGCGCCTGTCCGACAGGATCGGCCGCCGCCCCGTGCTGTGGATCGGGGCCATCAGCACGGTGGTGTTTTCGCTTCCCGCGTTTCTTCTGATCTCGGTCGGAACCGTGCCGGCCACGCTCGCGGGGCTGGCCCTGGTCGCGTTTCCGGTGGCGTTTTTCGTGGCCATTCTCGCGTCGGCGCTGCCTGCGCTGTTCCCGACGGCCCACCGTTACTCTGCCATGGGCATCGCCTACAACTTCGCGGTGGCGATCTTCGGCGGCACCGCCCCGTTCATCATCGCCGCGCTCATCCAGGCGACAGGTAACGACCTGATGCCGGCCTTCTACCTCATGGCGACGTCGGCCATCGCGGCGGTCGCCATCTACTTCCTGCCGGAGTCCGCCCAGCGGCACCTGCCGGGCTCGATGCCCAGCGTGGACTCGGAGGAAGCCGCCCGCGAGCTGGTGGCAACGCAGGACCACAACCCCTTGCTCGAGATGGACAGCCTGCCCTTCGACAGCAGTTACGAGGCCGCGCAGGCGGCGCACGGGGGCCGTCCCAACAGGCCGCCGGTGATGTGACGGTTCACCGGCCGCCGCTGAGCTAGTACCGCTGAGTCAGTGCCGGGGCAGTGTGCGTTATGCCGCCAGCCCGCTCCGCACCTCCCCAATGCCCTGCGGAATCCGCGTCTCGGCCAGCCGCTTGGCCAGGTACTTGGCGTCCCGGCACACGCCGGGGAGGGTTTCGGATGCTGCCGCGAAGATGAGGTCCTGCCCCAGCAGGTACAGGCGCGGCAGCGCATCCACGATCCCGCGGTGCTGCTGCCCCCGCCAGTCCGCGGGCAGCGCCGGGATCTCCAGCCATGGATAGGCCTCGGTGAAGCCGGTGCACCAGATGACGTTGCCACCGGAAGGCTCCGGCCGTCGTCGAGCATCAATTCGCCCTGCCGCACTCCGGCGACCCGCGGCACCAACTGGACGCCGGCGGCACGGAGGTCCGCGGCCTTGGTGCGGATCAGCGGCCTGCCCATGCCGGCCAGCTTGGGCAGCACCTTGCGCCCTACCGGCATGCCGGTGTTCAGCACGTGCATCCCGGCAAAGCGCACCATCGGGATGAGGAACCAGGCCGCGGTCCGGCCGTGCCGGAACGGGATCTCGCCGGTCGCCCTGCCGGCCAGCCACGTTTCATGAGTGCCGCTGGTCTCCAAGGCCTTCGGTGTTGTCACGGTTGTGCTGGAGTTGGCCTTCCCCGAGATGGTCCTGCCCGTCCTGCTCAACATTGTGCGCTCGACCTGCTTGCTGGTCTGGACGTCCGCGCTCCTTGCCCAGCTCGCGCTCCGCATCCGCGCCGACCGCGAGGGAACGGAACTTCCCCTGCGGATGCCCGGCTTCCCCTGGCTGACGGGCCTTGGCCTGGTCATTCTCGCGGCCATCTTCACTGTCGGATTCATCGGCGAGATCCCCGTCCCCAGCTCCTGAGCACCTTCGGCCTCGTGGCGCTCCTGGTAGTGGCGAACTGGCTCCACCACCGTTCCGGCAAGGTTGCGGGCCGCATTGAATCTGAGGACCGCGATAAGCACCCGGTGCCTGGCGACTGAACCAGGTGCTTGAACCAATTCGGGGGTTGGGCACACGAAGGGCGCGTCCGGTCTAGCCGGGCGTTCCGGCGCTGCATGTTCGTTGGTCTAGGGGGGTAACGGCCGATTTTGGGAGCAAACGATAGGAGCCCGCTCGGTGCCGATGCCTCTGCGCCAGCGAGGATTCGCTCCATGCTTAGAAAGCTGCTTCAGGACCCTAAGGCGGTCGGCCTCCGACGCCCGGCCTCTGGACTCAGCCAATGCCAGAGGGCCGGTAAAGTGATCAAGAACAAGACCTAAGAGGGGAAATGTGGATGAGTAACCTGGGCGGCTACCAGACAATAACAACGATCGTCAAGGCACTTGGTGGACCCAAGAAAGCCGTAGGCCTCATCCTCGGAGGCACGCTTGCGGTTGGCGGGGTCGTGGGCTCATTTGTGCCGAGTGTATTCAAGGCTGCGAAAGACGCCATCGAGAAGCGCACCTCACACAGCCCGACGACGGGTCAGATGTTCACAGTTCACGCTCACCGCGACGGTGAGGGTCGCAGCGAGCCGAAGCTTCGCGCCGGCGACCAGTTCCGTATCCTCGAGCGGGACGGGGACGCGGTCCTCATCGAAGTGCTGAACGATGATGACAACCCTTACTTCGTATCCGGAGAGATGCTGGCGAGGATCTCCGACTTTCCAGCGAACGAAGCAGCAGGGGACGATTAGCCCTCTGGTCGGAGTTCTGCTATTTCGGTTGGAAGGAATAGGTTGGAATATCCCCGATTGATGCTTGACAGTAATGTGTGGCGCTACCTCGTCGACGCCGACGGAGTGGAGCAGGTTCGCCGCGCCGCAAAGTCCAGAGTGCAGATCGTCGCGTGCCCCGCGGTCGCTTTCGAGGCGCTACGTGGCAACGACGCAGTGGTTCGCCGCAAATTGGCCAAGGCCATGACGGAGGGTGCCTGGACACGGCTTATGCCTGAGGCATACACGGAAGCAGCAGAGCTGCATCAGGCAATATCCAAACACCGGCCGGACTGGCTTCTACCAAGTCCGGACATGCGCCAGTGGTACCGATTGCAATCAGATTGGAAGCACGGTTGGTGGCAGCGAGCCCGGCATGACGTTGCGGGAGAAGCAGAACGAATCAACTCGCTGGACCACGGCCGTCTGCAGGCGGCTCGAGCTGCATCGGAATTTCTCCGCCAGGATGCTTTGACCAACGGGGTGACATTCGAAAAAATCAATTTCGACCAACGCGTCAGCTTCCAAGTGCCGAGGGACGGGTGGGATGGTCTTCCGTTCGACGCGTGGCGAGCGGAAGGCATGTTTAACTGGTGGGAGGAGCTATTCCCTAGGCGTCACTCCTCGGCCTACTTCGAGTGGATGACACCGCGGTTGAAGGTCGACCTGATTGCAACTCAACGGGCAGAATGGGTTACGTTCTGGACGCGGGATGCTTCCGTAAACGACCTACCCCGCCAATGGATTCGTTGGGCACTAAATTACGCTCAGCGAACGCGAAAAACGACACCTGGAACAGCGGTTGACAATCAAATTGGTGTCTACATGGCTGACTGCGATTATTTTGTAACGTCGGACAAAGCCCTCATTGACTGTATCGACAAAATCCGGGACGTTTCGCCTGTCCCTTTAGCCTCGTGTCGGCGCCTCCCCGGGGGGCCCGGGGCAGTCCCTGCTTTGCTCAACGTGATCGAAGAGTGTGCCGCTCGCTAGGACTACGCGTCCATAAGTGTCCCGGGCTTCGGAGGCTCCCGTCATTTGTTTCCCACCGCAAGTTCTCGGCTGGCTTAGTAAAAGACGGACCAGTCAACTGCTTCAGACCAAGTCCCGCCTCAGGTACCCCAGCTCATCTAGCTGTATTGACCACGAACGTTAGTGACGCTCACGGCGTGGTTTGGTGACATGAAGAAGACCTCCGGGTGGAGTGGGGCTTGTCTAGAGTCCAATTCCACGCACGGAGGTCTTCATGTCCCACCCTAACGCTCTTCTGACGCCTCGCGGCCGGCCTCAGCTCGCGCAATGTGTCGTTGACCAGTGTTGGAGTCTGCGCCGGCTGCGGAACGTGTTTTAGGTCTCGGTGCCAACTGCTGCTCGTTGGGCTCAGGGCTACCGCGAGCATGGTCCGGATGGGATGCAGGACCGGTCCAGCCGCCCGCGGTCTTCTCCCCGGCGGACGGCAACGCGCACGGAACGGCGGATCATCGCCGTGCGCGTGAACCGCCGGTGGGGGCCTGCCAGGATCGGCTATCTGCTGGGCATCCATCCGTCCACCGTGCACCGCGTTCTGTCCCGTTACCGGCTTGCGAAACTGGCCTGGCTCGATCGTGGCACCGGGCGGGTGATCCGACGACACGAAAAGCCCGGGGACCTGGTCCATGTCGACATCAAGAATCTCGGCCGGATCCCGGACGGCGGCGGGCACCGGGTCTTGGGCAGGGTCGCTGGCCGGAAGCACAGGACCGGCGCCACGGCCAACCGCAGGCCCGGCTACCACTATCTCCATAACGCCGTCGATGACCATTCCCGTCTGGCCTACACCGAGATCCTCACGGACGAACAAAGGAAACAGCAGCAGCCTTCTGGCTGCGCGCCAACGCCTGGTTCCAGGCCTAAGGGATCACGGTTCAGCGCGTCCTGACCGACAATGGGAACTGCTACCGGTCCCGGGCCTTCGCCCAGGCCCTGGGACCGGAGATCAAGGACAAACGCACCCGCACTTACCGGCCGCAGACCAACGGCAAGGTCAAACGGTTCAACCGCACCATGCTGGAGGAATGCGCCTACAGCTGCCCCTATCGCTCAGAGGCCGAGCGTGTCGCAGCTTTCGCCGGCTGGCTCCACGCCTACAATCACCATCGAGCCCACACTGCCCTCAAAGGTCAGACACCGGCCAGCCGCGTCACCAGCCTCTCAGGTCAATACATCTAGCTGAACATCCTGGGCACCAAAGTGGCGGACAAGGCCACTACGTGCTGATGGCATTCCGGCTGCTGGTCACCGTGTTCTTCGTGGCGCTGGCTATCGGTAACGTGATGTCCGCCAATTGCGCCGGGAGACTGGCCAGCGGGCGGCTGTTCTTCAACGACTCCGCCAGCTTCGCGACCATCTCCGCCGACGCGGCCATCGCCGCGTACTCGTTCCTGGGCTTCGACGCCGTGACCACCCGCATCGAGGAAACCATCTACCCCCGCAGGACCATGCCCCGCGCCATCATCTTCGTGGTCCTGACCGGCGGCGGCTTCTTCGGGGCGGTGTCCTAGATGACCCAACTGTTCCACCCAGGTGTTCGACACTCGGCCTCCGCGGTCAGCTCCATCGCCCTGCAGATCGGCGGGCAGCCGTTCGGCGCCGTGTTCCTGGCCGACCTGGTGGTGGCGCAGTTCGCCTCCGGCCTCGCAGCGCAGGCCAGTGGCCTCGCGCCTGCTGTACGCGATGGGCCGGGACTCGGTGCTGCCGAAGGCGGTCTTCGGCCGGCTCAGTGCCACGCTGTTGGCGTTCGGGCCCGACGGCGACCGGCTCGCCGTCTACCGGAAGATCCACCTGTTCGACGCCCAGGGCTTCGGTGAGTCGGCGTTCATCAAACCGGGCCCGTCCACCAGCCCGGTGCTATTCGAGTCCGGGGGAGCGCGGTTCGGCCTGATGATTTGCTACGGTCTGCGGTTTCCGGAAACTGGCCAGGTCACTGGCCGACGCCGGCGCCCAGGTCCTGCTCGTTTGCTCGTCTTGGGTGCCCGGGAACCACAGGACAGAGCAGTGGCTCGCGCTGAACGCGGCGCGGGCCATCGAGAACAGCGTGTACGTGGCAGGCGTGTGCCAGGCGCTGCCGGTCTCAGTGGGCCGCAGTATCCTGATTGATCCCATGGGGGTACGGAATCCGATCTCGGGTTGGAAGCGTGTGTTCGGGCGGTGGATGTCTCGCTGGAGACGGTGCACCGTGTGCGGGAGTCGTTTCCGATGTTCCGGCAGCGGCGGCTGTAGGTGGGCGGCTGACAAGGTGCTGGCACAGGGCCTACGGTAACTGCGGGCTGGGTGCGGAAGGAGAGTCTCAGTCAGCTCCATCGTCTAGTCCCGCCTGCTTAGCGAGTTCGTCGAAGGCAGGCATCACGGAAAGAACAGCCCGCGCCGCCGCGGTGTGGGCGAAGGCGAGCAGCTCTTCGTCGACGATCTCTTCGTTGGTCTCACGCCGCTGCTGTTCCTGGTGCAGGAGCAGCAGGTCAAGCCCGACGCCGAGCGCATACGTCTCCCGGGGGGTGTCAAGGCTGACCAGGTTCCTGGACCGAGACTGCAGGTACTGCTTGAGGGGCGGGTATTCCTGGTTGAGCATGACCACGGGGATCAGGGCCTGCCCCAGCGAAGCAAGGTCGCCATACTCCGAGCGCGTGGCGGCGAGGTCCGCTGCAGCGGTCGGGACCACCTCGCCCACGGTCGCCCTCGTCCACTCGTCCTGCGCGTCGTGATCCGTCCAGACCAACGCAACGTTTCTGCCCGGCTGCGCTCCCTGTTCTCCGCTGCCACCACCCGTGGCTTTGCCGGATCCCATGCCGGTGGCACCGATAAACTCAACCAATTCGAGCTTCGTCCAAAACGTGATGGTCTCTCCTAGGCCGACACTGTCTTTGAACCAATCGCGAAGGCTGATCCTGAGCTCCTCTATGCCCGGCTCGAGGCCCTCGGGTACTGCAACCATGACGCGGAAACGACCGTTGCGCACCTGCCCAAGAGCGAGTTCCTGCTCTCCGATGCCTGCGTGATCGCACTCGACCGTAAGCTGGCCGCGTCCTGAAGTGAAGAAGGTGTCCACCACATCGATCGTGAACGGAATGGATCGGGTCTTGCCGATCTCGGCTCGTGCGGTAGCCGGACCGGTTATCCTGGTCGGGTCGGCGTTCAGGTCGACCATTTTGGTAACCCCGCCGCCGCTGCTGGAGGCATTGCCCGGACCCGGAGCGCTGCCAGCGGATCCGTTGCCATCGCCCAAGGCGAAGCCCTTGAGGCTGAGAATCCTGCCGATGCGGCGCGCGATATCGAAGGTCGGCATGTCACTATCGGTGCGCAGGGCCTCCCGGATGAGGCGGGAGTTCTCTTGTTGCAGCGGCTCCCAGTCGTCGAGGAAACTACGGACAGTCTCCTCCAATCTAAGGGCGGGATCGTTGCGGACTAGGTCGCTTCGATCAGCAGTAAACAGGCTCGTGCGCAGTTGAATGGGGAGCTGGTCGGTGTCGATGGTGACCAAGATACGATCGCTCAGCCGCTTGAGCGCGGTCTTGCTCTTGAATTCCGCAGCGGTCCAGTGGTGGTGGACCTGACCGTTAGACAGGAACAGTACGACGTGACCGGCGGCCGCGAAGGAGCTCCGCGCACCAGGCTGATTTTCTTTAGCAAAAACCCAGTAGCGCACGGGTAACTGATAAGTAGTGCCGCCACTGTTGAAGGGCAGCAGCTCCTCGCCTTCGGGGCGGTCGGCGTTGGGGTTGTCGCGAAGCCGGCTTGCGAGGCCGCGCATGTTGGTGCTTCGGCCTCGGCCGCTGATCTCGTTGGTGAAACGGACGGGCATGACCGGTCGGAAAAGACGAGTATTGACGACTGTATCGAATGTCTTGGCGTCGCCCTCGCGAACACGCTGGAGGCCGTCTACCCCGTAGCTTATCAGCGCGACGTGCGTGCCTGGGCCGAATCCCGGCATGTCGGAAGCAGGGCATGACCATGGCACTGCCTTGTCACCTGGCTGCATCCAGGGCCCATCGACCAGATAGTAGGCACTTGCTCCTTTGGTCAGTGCCTCCCACTCGACCACCGCGACGGTAATCATGTCCTGCTCACCGGGCGCCAGGAGTTCAGGTGCGCGACGGCTGACAACGACTACGGCGCGTGCATTGCGATAGGTCATTGCACCACCGATACCGAAAGCACCCTGCAGATACAGCCGATCTTCCTTGTAGCTGCCGCCGAGCTGGAAGACTGTCGTAGGCAAATGCTCCGGCCGCAGGCCGCATCCCGAGTCACGGAAGACGGCCGTGAGCCGCTTTGTGCTGCTGGTCGGACGGTCCGACTCACGGAACACCACGCTGACTGGGTGCTCGCCTAAGGTCTCCTGGGCAGGTAGCAGGGCTCCGGCAGCCTCGTGCGGACTGGCGTAGGGCACCGTTTCTGGGCTACGCCAGCGGTTGAGGGCAAGTCGCTCAATGACGGCATCCTGCATGTTCGTGACGAGCTCGATGAGCTTGAGGTCATAGCTGCCAGACGACCCAATGAGGCCGTGATTGTTGACCTTGTCGCCGACAGGGCGTTTGTAGCGCCTTCCCACGGAACGGGCGATCAAGTCCTGCACTACTCTGGCATCACCGACGGTTGCCGCGTCGAGCGCGGCGGCGATGAGAATTGCATTGTTGATGGGTGTCTTGGGAAAGGGTGTGCCGGCCATAATGAGCTCCTTGGCGCAAGATGTCGATAGGACTGCCACTGCCACTGCCTGAGGTGTTGGCGGGATGGCTATGGCCGGTTCAGCCTTCGGCCGAATAACGACGGCTTGCTCGCCACCGTGCCGTGCTCAAAGGAAGCTGGATTCGAGCCGCTTGGCAATCTCGCTCGCAGCGCTTTCCCACGCTTCGCGCCCGGCAAGGGCCTTTCCGCTATCCTCATCCACGAGGGTCCCGATCAATGTGGTTCCGGCACGTCGGAAGTCGATTTCGTCAAGCGGCTTCATCACCTGCGAGATGCTCCGCCCCGTGGAATTGGAGGCACGGTGGACTGCGGCAGCGATGGCGTAGATGACGTTGGCACTGGTCAGCCAAGTGGCCTCCCGCAGCAAGACGACGCCCTTCTCGGTAACGAGGGCCTCGACCACTGGCGGTATCTGGCTGAAACCGGTCCAGAACTCGAGGATCTCGTTGTATGCCCCGTCCTCGTCCTTTAAAAGCGCGAGGTTTACCGCTTCCTCCCAGCCGCGGGTAGTGCGCTGTCCCGTTCCTATCAGCAGAGTGCCGGTTGCATAACGTAGCGTTTTGAAGCCCATAATCTTGGGCGAGAGCTTGCCCGGAGAGTCGACAAGAAACTCTATGCGGTTATTGGCAACCACGGGGACGATGGACGGCTTAATGACACGCTCGATGAGCAGGCGGTTGATGGCTTGCCGGCGGTCCATAGACTGTGCTATCGAGGCGTTTAGTGGCTTGGCGTTGTTCTGAAGGTCAGTGAAGTCTTGTGCGCGGCGAACTGGGTCATCGTCGAGTACGACGGTAACCGGCTGGCCGTTATCGGTGAGCCGCTTCAGGACATCGTCGCCGTGTTGATGGGCCTGGATGACGTCGCTATAGGCGGATGTACGGTGCCCCCCATCCCCAACCTTGAACTTGGCTCCGGGGCGTACGTAGAGGATCCCCGGACTGATAGGCGCCTCAGGATCGTCGGGCTCGAAATGGGCGTCCTCTAGGCCCATATAGACGAGCAAGGCGTTGAGGACGTAGTCCTCAGTCGTCTCGATGTACTTGGCGATCCCTTCCCGGTGCGCCTTGTCCTCTTTGCGATTGGTCCCGCTCCCCGACAGCGGATCCCAGTTCTCGCGGCCACCCACCGTGCCGACGAAGTTCACCGGGCTCATCACTGTGGTGACCATCTGACGCGTGCCCATTTTGTAGCCGATTCCGGGGAGGGCCACGCGACCGAACATGACCGTCCGCTTCGTCCGTGTGGAGGTGACGTCCGAATCTGGAATCTGGCTCACGGGGTATCCGATCTCACGTATTGCCCGTTGGATACGGGAATATTGGCTACGCTACGCCAGAACGAAGTATTTTACAACCCCCACATCTTGCGTATTGGCCGCCAGTCCGACTCGGCGAGACCCTAGGATAAAGCTAGTTAAGTGATTTCGATACTGCCTCGAGCCCTGCCTTCCATGGGAGCTATGCGGTGGGTGGGGAAAAGAACGGCCGAACGGCGGCGCTCGCCCTCACGTTCGGCCCCCAGGCCGTGCCTGCACGCCAGCCACAGTTGTCTGCCGTCGAGCTCCCCAGGCATCTGGATAAAGATTGCAGGCCCGGGCGTTCAGCGCTTCGGAAACACCGACGGAGGTCCGCCGGCGGCTCGAGCCGAAGCTATGGCCTCACGCCTGGCCAATCAGCCGGGTGTATCTACCCAGACGGGAAGAACGCGCCCGGCATTCACGTGCATACTGAGTATTTGAAGCTTTGAGCGCCACCTGTTCGTGCGGTTCAGCGCCGGGGTTCGCGCGAGAGAGCGCCAGCGGTCGCATGGCCTGCCGCCGCTGACGCCCTCCGTGACAGTTGCTAGGCGGTTGCGAGTGCCGTGTGCTCGCGCATGTTGTAGTTGCCTGTCTCGACCCAGATCGTGTTGTGGATGATCCGGTCCATGATCGCGTCGGCGTGAACGCCGGAGCCGAGCCGCTGGTGCCAGTCCTTCTGCGAGTACTGGGTGCAGAACACTGTTGACGTCTCCCCGTAGCGGCGTTCCATCAGTTCCAGCAGCATGGTGCGCATCGATTCGGTGGGTCGATCCAGCAGCCACTCATCAATGACGAGCAGGGTGAATGCGGCATATTTGCGCAGGAACTTGCCGGATCCGCCAGGGGTGTCTTGGGCGGCGACCCAGGCTTCCTCGAGGTCGGGCATGCGGACGTAATGCGCGCGGACGCGGTGTTCGCATGCGCGTTTAGCAATCGCGCATCCCAGGTAGGACTTCCCCCGACCCGGTGAACCCTTGGAAGACAACGTTCTGCTGCCGGGCCACGAACGAGCAGGTGCCCAGCTGGCTCAGCAGCAGCCGGTCAAGACCTCGCTCGTCGAGGAGGTCGATGCGCCGCAGGTCAGCGTTCGGGTAGCGCAGCCCCGCCCGCCGGATCAGGCCGGTGACTTTGGCATGGGTGAACGACGCGTAGGCGTCATCGACGACCAGCCGGAGACGATCTTCGAACGGCAGGCTGATGCTCAGCGTCTCGTCTTGGGTATCTATGGCTTCCAGCAGCTCGCCCGCGTTCATCTCCCGCAGCTTGCGTTTGGTTTCCGTGTCGAGGCGGCTCATCGGGTCCCTCCTGCGTAGTAGGAGCTGCCGCGCACGTATCCGCCATCTTCGTCAGCAGGCTCCTCGACGTACCCGGTTTTGTCCTGCCCGGTGTCCAGGATCGGCCGCAGGTGGGCGTAGCGGGGCGATCGTATCGGACCGCGCAGCGCGAGCTGGCATGCGGCTTCCACTCGGGCTGGCGAGAACTTACGAGACAGGCGCAGGACCGCCAGTGCCGGGTCGTAGCCGGCTTCCTCGATGCGGACGGACTCGAAGATCTTCTCGATCACGGTCACGGTCGCCGGTCCCATCCGTAACGCCCAGGCGTCGATCCGGGCCCGGTCCCAGGCTTGCCAGCCGTGCCCCTCGGGAAGGTCGGCTTCGTTCGTCCGATACTGGTTCGTCGTCGTCACGGGCAGCAGCAGGTGGCTGGTCAGGCGTTCATCACCCCGATAGATTTCGAGCATGGTGTCCGTGACGCGAAGATCAACATGCGCGCCGATGTGGGTGAACGGGACGGAGTAGAAGTTTTTTGCCCAGACCACGTGTCCGTTCCGGCCTACTTTGCGCCCGTAGGTCCAGGTGCTGATCTCGAAAGCCATCGCCGGCAACGGTTGCAGCAGCGGCTTCTCCTCGGCCGTGAACACGCTCAGCCGGGAGCCTTCCCGCTTCTGGAACGGCTGTCGGTTGTAGGCATCGGTCTGCTCCCGAATCCGGGCCCGCAGCTGCACCAGGGACGTGAACTGCTCCTGCCTCAGACCCGCAATCACCCAGGTGGCGACGTGGGAGACAGTGTTTTCGACGCTCGCTTTGTCTTTCGGGTGCCGCACCCGGCCCGGTAGTACCGCCGCCGAATAATGCGCCGCCATCTCGCGATAGGCGTCGTTGAGGACGACTTCGCCCTCGCGCGGGTGAGAGATCACCCCGGTCTTGAGGTTGTCCGGGACGAGCCGCGGGACCGTGCCGCCGAAGAATGCGAACATCGCCGCATGCGCGCGCAGCCACGACTCCTGCCGCATATCCAGCGTCGCCTCCACTGCTGAACGGCAGGCACGCGACGAACAAATACACCTTCAAAGACCTCTCCCGTTGCCGGGTCAACGAGCTGCATCGTCGGCCCGGACCAGTCGACCTCGACGCTGCGGCCGGCCTTATGACCGGCCCGGGACGACGCGCCAGTGACCTTGGCGTATTCCCCGTAAAGCCTGCAGAACCGGTCATAACTCATCGCCGCTTGCCCGGCCCGACTGCACCGGTCGAGATACTCCTGGTGCAGCAGCTTCAACGTCACACCAACCCTGGCCAGCTCGCGGTGCACCTGGACCCAGTCCGGTTGCGCGAACACGCTCTCCCGCACCCCGCGACCGGGAAACAGCGTCAGATACACCTCGCCCTCAGACTTCTCCGCAACGTCGTCCCAACCGAGCCCGAGCTGATCCGCAGCATCGATCACCGCCTGAATGCTGTGCCTGGACATGCCCTGAGCAAGCGAGATCGCTCTGCCGGACAGGCCCTGGTTACGCAACTGCAAGACGAGCTTCGCCTTGATCTTCCGTACCATTACCGGTACTCCTTCCACCACGTGGCCGTCACGCGGTGGAAGGAGCCTTGCAGGTGGCGCTCAACCAGACCAACACCGGCGCTGACCAGCGCAAATCGTGGGCTCGGACCCCGGCGCTAACCCGCACCACACATGGACCCCTCAAGAGCGAATACTCACATACCGGAACCGGCGTGGAGCTGGGGAATCTTCAAGGGTGAGCCATTCGTTAGAGGCGGGCGGCTGGTCGCGAAGCTATCTGCGCAAGGTAGCCGCAAATGTTCCCGTGAAGTAAGACGCAGAAGAGTGCGCTTACCCGGCTGTTGTTCGACCACAGCCGAGCGCGGGTCCTAGTCGCTGGCTTCGGAGTGCTCGGCACCTTTCGGTACAGCCGGATATCCAACCGCTGGCATGCGGGCAACGAGACGACTCACCTAATGGGCTGGATCGAGCCGTAGCACCCATTCGGCCGTCAGCACTTCTGACTCACCTAAGTGGTTGCGCCTTGGATCTCATGTTCGCTGCCAACTGCTGTCCGCTGATGGATTGATAGTCGTATCTGGCGGCGAGCGCCTGTTGATCGCCCGAGGGAGGGCGGCATTGTGGCTAATGGACGCTCGATGGACGGTTTCACAGTAGGGCGGCGTGAAAACGACTTTGGTGCCGTTTTCACGCCGCCAAGTTTCAGCTGGCCGCTATCCGAGCGTCGTGGTCGCTGAGGTTGTAGCCTTCGTCGCCCTTGGTCAGGATGGCGGCATCTGCCTTCCTCTTGCTGCGCACAGTGAATCCGATCTTTCCCTTCGGTGCAGACGCCAACGGTGCAGCATAGGAGATCATGACTGCGATGACAGCTGGGTCTACATCTCCCGATAGTGATGACGGATTACTCGGTGCGCGCTTCCCTGGGTCGTGAGCAGGGGTCAGAAGGATGGCTCCGCGCGTGGGGGTTCGGAGATCCTCTATCAGTGCCGTAACACCCTCGGCGGTCCTTGGGTCAGCGATGGCTTCCGCGGCGAGACGCTGGCGGCCAGAGCTACCCGAGAACGCCCAGTTCCTCTCCTCACGGCGCTTACGCTGCAAGACAGTCAAAGGAAGGCCCTCGACTGTCACCGGAGTGCCTTCCGTCAGATCGGGCAGGATTATCACCCAGTCCCGGATTCGCCCTTCGATGCTGGCCTTCTTTAGGAATTGTAGTTGGGGCTCGATGTCGAAGCTACCGAAATTGGTCTTCTCAAGGACCTGGATGAAACTCTCTGCAGGGACGACGCCGTATCGCGACGGATACTCTTTGCCGAAGTCTGTGATGAACTCCGTGGTGTTGCTCGCGGCTTCGATCAACGGACGTACGGCCTTAAAGTTCATCCGATTGATCGTATCGTTCTGTTCGGGCAACGCGTTCAGGTCCTTCAGCCGGCCGCCATCGCCGCGTTCGGTGACGACCGCGTTGTACCGCTTATTCGCTGCCGTGGGAGCCAGCCACTGAAGATGTTGGGTGACAAGGGGAGGCACGTCACGGGGGCGGACCTGCGGACGGCCGTCTTCGTCAAGCTCGGCGTATCGAGCTAGTTCTTCGCGAAAGAGTTCCTCATCGATGACGATCGACTCAAACGCTTCATAGAGGTCGAAGTATTTCTGGCCACTTAACTCTGAACGCCCGATGTAAAGGCGCACCAAGTCCCTGTAGCCCCCGCGGAAACCAAACCAGCGTCCCATCTGCATTAGTGTGTCTGCCGCCAGGGTCTTTCGGCGATAGTAGGACACAGTTAGACCCTCAACTGTGAACCCGCGACTCAGCTTTGTTCCACCGACCAGAATTCGCCAGACGGGCCTCTTGTCAAAGTTTAGGTCTTCCTGGTGAGCTTGAAGATCTTTGTCGCCGTTTACAACCAGCACGGGGTTCTGGCTGGAATTGATTTTGTCGAGAGCCTTGCCAATGTACGGTCGAAGCGCTTCGAAAGAGGAAGGAACCAGGGACTTGTCCTCGGTGCGAGCTTCCATGACGGGGAAATAATCATCCACCCAAAGTGCTTCAAGTCGTTGGAGGCCCGTCGATGAATACCCCCCACCTGCCCAAAGGTCACGAATCAGTGCCGCAGTGTCCTTGTGCTGGCTCATCTTCATGGACTCGTGGACGAGCATGGTGTGGTGCCTGAATGTCAGCTCCGAGTTGGCCTCGCGGTACAGCTTGACGGCACCAGACAACAGAAATGCGTCCAGAGAACTCCGCAGCGAGCCCTCGATCGACGCCGGATCGTCGCCCTTTACTGGACGGACAAAGGCGGCTTCGTTGGAGTTCGCGACGGTTTTGGCCCCGTTATCAAACTCGACGTCCAGGTCGTGGAAGTCTTTGGCACCCATGTACCCTGCTGGCCGCTTCAAAGAGATGATGAAGTCGTTCGGGAAGATATCTTCCGCATCCTCAGGATCGACGAACACGTTCGCGAACGGTGTAGCCGTATAGCCTACATATTGGCCTCGCTTAAGAGTCCCGAGCAGGTTCGCAATTTCTCGGTTCACGGCTGTCCGCTCCTGTTTCTCAGTGAGCGACGGACGCTTAGTGTTGACTGACGCCTGGTCAGACTCGTCATCGATGATGAGCGTAGGGATCTCAGCCAAACCGATCCTGAGGGACCTGAGGTCAGCCACAAGTTTTTTCAGAACCGTGGTGTTCTTTTTGACGACGACTATCTTGGCATCAGCTTTATACAGGTTGTCGGGATGGTAGAGCGGCTTTGTCTTGTCTCGAAGACCAGTGCGGAACTCGAGGGCGTTCAGGCCCTTCTTGAGGCGTTTGTAGTCGTCTGCGTAACCCGACAGGCGAACGATATCGACAAAACCAGCTTCGGAGGGCTGGATCCCGTGGGAGAGGAACTTGTCCCAATCCGTATCGTCCAGGTAATCGATGTCCTTGCGGTGGTCAGGATCGTTCACGTCCATGCCGCCGATAATGTTCTCTTTGCCCACCAGCTCCATGTCAAGACGACGTTGGGTCTGGGTGCGCAGGATGTTGAGAGTTCCGCCGAGGACGATGATAAGTCGGTAGCCTGAGTCGATGGCCTTAGCTATCGTCCCGGTAAATTGAGCGGTCTTGCCGCTCTGGACGTAACCCACAACCAATCCTTTTGACTGGTAGGGAGTTTCGTTCGTGGGGTCGCTGAGTCGGCTGACCACTTCACGCGTGCTGACGTCCAGGTCTGCGATCGCCTCCGCCGGCCACCCTTTGCCAGCAAGTACGCCGCGGTATGCCGGCCAGTAAAACGAGTGCTGCTTGGCGCGCTCGTCCGTGTACCAGGGGTCCGCTTCAGTGGCGATGACAATGTCGCCTTCCTCGGACCGGACAGGCCATTGCCCATTCACCGCGTCTTTGGCACCGGCGCTGAAGCCAAGCAGCGTTAGGACGCGATCCCTGCGCCAAATGGTTGCAGGCTCCGAGCCCTCGAACCACTCGCCCTGAGACGTGGCGTCCCACCTAGCCAGGGCGAGCTGGAACTCCATCCGGACGGCATCGTTGACGTTCTCCGCCGTTAGTGCTGATACTAGCTCATCTTCTTTTATGCCCGGAAAATCTTCTAGCTCAAGCTCACTGTTCACTCGTGCCAGCAAGGCTTTCGGTCTGCCCGCGCCCATCACCTTTAGATGGGTGGTGATGGCCTCGCGAACTGCGGATGACGACAACGTTTCCCCCATAGGATCCGTCCCTTCTTGGTCAGACTAGTTGGTCGATTGAATTGGTTTGATGTAGAGGAGTAGGTGCAGTCGCGGGCTCCCTACTGCTGACGTCCACTCGGTAGGACACATCACTGACAGTTTCGAAGTGCGGGACCACAGACTTCAGCGCTGCGGTGGTAATTGCAGGGAAGTCGTCTGTGACAAGGTAAGTCTGGATGGGACTGCGCAGCATGAAACGCTGGGAATACAAATCGCCGTCTTCACGGCGCCATCCGAGGCCTCGCAGATAGCCCCAGAACCGCTCGATTTCGGTGTCCAGCGATTCAGCGACGCCGGTTACCAGCTCGTTCAAGGACTCTCCCGAATCCAACCCTGCCCGCGTTATCTGCACTGAAATGAGCCACAAATCGCGTCCTGGTATCTTCTCCAATTGTGATGCCGAGCCAATTGTATGGATCCGCTTCTCGCTGGTCGTCGTCTTGCACTCGGCGTCGAAAGTGCTAAACACGAAGTCGTGTTGCTCGCTCGCTGGCCCCAGCCACGCATCGACGGCAAAAGCCTCACCGATTGAAGCGATGAGTTGGCGCATGAGGAGTAGCTCACCGTACAACCCGTGCTGCTGTTCGGCGCTTAGTCCGCTCTTGCCACGCAGCAACGCCTTGTAGTTGCCGAGTGCTGCCGTTGTAGCCCGCGCGAAGCTCGAGCCGGCGAACAGTTCATCAATGATGGCCGTCAGGATGTTGTAGGCCTCGAAGTGGGCGTCGGCAGCATCCACTCGGATCTCGAACTCACCGTCGGGACCATCGCCGAGGACGGCAAAGGAAATTCGGCTAAATTTGCTGACGTCCGGCTCAGCTCCCTCGGCCGGCGCAGTCAGGGCGATCTCTTCGTGGATGGGGTCTATGGTGATTTCGCACCTCGGAGAGTCGATAACACGGTGCCTCGAGATCTCTCGTTCGGCGAATAGTCTCTCTAAAGAATCCGGATCGAAAAATCGGTGCTGGAGGTTACTCATGGTCGCTCCCAGAAAGTGGTTTGGAGACACGTTCGATGTCGTCATTCAGTGCTAGTTCAAGTGCCATTGCCAAACGGAAGTGTTCTTGTTGTTTGTTTCTCTGCAGATGTGATTTAAGGAACTCGTGTTCTAACAGCACGAAGAGCAGGGTCTTAACAAATTGCGCGTCATTGGTGGAGCCGGGCGCACCGCCGTTGATGTGCTCTCGGTATTTCTGGTTCAGGTAGATGGTCCGCTCCTCCAAGTCGATCTCATAAAGGCCCATGCTGAGCGATTTCCAAGCAATTTGGATCGGCTCTGAGTTCGGTCTGAGCATCTTTTCATTGGATGCGATCATTGTCCTGCTTGCATCCGAGAAGCCGCGCCCCATGGGTGCGAAGCGCCGATGTTCTCTCGTACGCCGGTTGGACTCTTTGAAGGCGCCTCTGGCCGTGTCCAGGTACTGACGGAACGTCACGCCCGAACTGCTAACAGCTCTGTCGATTGCCGTGGTCAAGGCCGGAGTAAATTGAACTCCGGTCTTTTCAGGATTGATCTTGACGTGCTCGTCGATACCGGTGCCGACGTCGAAAATCACCCGGGCTAACTGCAATGCCTTCTCGTTAGGGAGGAGTTTCGGCCATCCGCCGAGATGCTGCAGTCGGTCGCGACGGTACACAAATATGCCTTGGTGGTGTTCCCTGTCTTTGCCCAAGAGACGTGCCGCGGCAGATGATCCACCGGCTGGCAGAATGTGGCACTCGAGCGTGAACTCCTGACCGCCGACCTGTCCTGTCAGTTTCATCGGGTAGTCGTCGTGCCCGCTTTGCCTGTAGTCGAACGGGTCGGTGGGCTCGAGCCTGGAACTCAAACCCTGCTTGGAGCTGGCAGCGTCGAACACATCGACGTAGATGTCTACTGCACCGGTCTCTAGGAGCCTGTGAAAGATGACAGACAGTTCTTGCTTGAGCGCCACAAGTGCGTTCTCGAACCATCGCGTCTGATCTGCGAGATTATCGGCCGCAGACATGCCATGCACGTCGGACCACTGCACGACTGTGCCCGTCGTCAGATCGAAGCCGTAATCAGATGCGTAGAGGTGCGCGAGTGCGGAGGATTTACTGAGGATGTCGCACTGAGCGCCATTCATCATGGAGTCTTTCGTCATCCGCATGCCGGTCGGATCGTTATTCGCTGCCCTGGTCCACACGCTAAGCACATTGGCCTGGCTGAGGGAGCTTGCTTTGAGGCCCATGCCGAAGTGGCCGAGTTCGTCCGGCCTGTAGCAGCGACGACGGCCCACGGTCATCCCGTCGCGGAGCCCAGCCGGAGTCATCCCTTTCCCGTTGTCGACGATTTGTACGCCAACAACGGTCCCTTGACTTTGCAGGAACCGAACCAATACCGCATTGGCTTCAGCGCTTATGCTGTTGTCAATTACGTCGGCGATCGCCGAGCTCAAGGTGTGATGCTTGCCAAGGCCCTCCATGGCTTTGGAATCGATAGGCAACGTGACACGCTCTACGGCCTCTTCGCCCCCGAAGAGGTCCACAGGACCCGTCATGACTCGTCCTCGAACCTAGCTGACTCGAACTTGAGCTGCGTGGCATTCTCGCGGACCACACGTACGGTCTCGGCATCGAATCCTGCGGCGCGGTTGGCGATGACCTCGACTGAAACCTCGAGGTCGGCATCGGGCACGGTGGCAAGATGATTCAGCACCTCGTCGTAGACCTTCTGCAGATCCGCTCTGAGCGCTTCAGCACGCGCGTAGAACGTGCCGGTGAACCTTACATTCTTGGCGCGCTCACGCTTTGCCGGTTCCAGCTGCTCCCACGGCAGCCTCGTCCTCCCGTCTTCCTTGCCGCCAGAGGTTCTACCCTCGGTTATATCCGCGGGCTCGTCGGTAGTTGCGCGTGCCTTCGCCGCTTCTCGCTCCCGCTGCTTCTCAGCCAGCCTTGGATCTACCAACAGGGTCGAGTCGGTGATAGTCCCAAACGAGTCATTAGTCATGGGTAGTGCCAGCCCGAGGAAGTCCCCTGAAGCCTCGTCATACCCCTCCGCCAGAGCGAAGCCCTCGGTACTCCAAGTCGGCAACTCCAGCACGGCACGCACACCTGTCTCGAGGACTGAGCGGTCACGGATACGCCGCAGGTAGGCGTACTGCGTGTAGTACCCCCACAACTCGCCTACAGTGATGCGTCCAGCGTTCCAGCGTGCCCTTAAACGCCCATCGAGGGCCTGTTTTATCGCGGCCGGTGCGTTGACCACGCGCAACGCATCATAGCGGACCAGCGCCGTGCCTGTCCGCTCTGTGAGCGACTCCGTGCCGCTGCCGATCTTCTGTTTTGACCATTGGACCGCGTGGCCCTCGTGGATCTCGGGCGCGAGGGCCCATAGGTACGTGCCGGACAGTCGGAGATCCACCGCCTTACGGCTTTCCGCGAGCCGTGCCTTGACCTGGGTTTCTTGTTGGCGAGTCAGCCCGAGATCATCGATTTGGCCGTTGATGTCGCGCCACGCAATGAAGTCACGGACCGCAGTATCAAGCGAGACGTACTCGTTCTCGTCGGGTGCCAGGAACACAACCGTGTTGCGGTGCTGCCGATTCGCGGACCCGCGATGTTCATACACATCGTGAGCGAACGCCAGGGCGTCGCTTGTTTCCGCTTTGCTTCGGTGCCGGTGCTTAGGGTGAAGGAGGACAAGCCGAACGCCTTCCACATCAGGAACGTCCGAGGAGGACGACGGCGCCACGACCGTTCCGGTGAACGCGGAAGTCGCGCGCCCCTCGACTTTGTTGAGGCGGTCCACAATCTCCTGCCAGACGTCTTCTTTGTGCAGTCGCTCGGCAATGTCCTTAGCCTTGCGGCTCACTGAGGCCTGGACATCGAACCAATAGCGGCTGGACTCGGAATAGAAGTACGTGGCCTGCTCTGACATGAGCTGAAGCGCGCTGCCAAAGTTTCCCACCACATCGCCGGGGATGGCCACTCCAAGGGCAACATGCTGACGTTCAATGCCCTTGTGCGCGCTGCGGAGCGTTGGGGCGGAGCCCAGGAAAATCGTTCGTGCCAAGCGTCGAGACAGAAGTCGCTGTTGGAAGGCTGGCCTCGACGCATCTATCCGGGCCGGGGTAGCTGCCGAGCCGTCGACGTCGGCATCGATGATGGGCTTCCATTGGTCGTCGAGGTACTGCGTGATCTCGGTGAGAACACCGTCGGTGTCGAGCGGGACGCTGCCCGGCATGATCATGGGGCTCTGGTCACCAGCCATCCATAGCTCGTGGACCACTGTGCTCATAAGCCGCAGCACGCCGCGGGTTCGCTGGAACCTCTCCAGCGTGGACCAATCGCGGTAGAGGCGCTCGAAGAGCTCGGGGTGGATAGGGTACGCCTCGGCGATGCGGCGCTCGTATTCGCGATCCATGGTTTCGACAGGGAACTCATCCCGATGATTTTTATAGAACTCCGCGAACTGTCGAGCCGTTGATGAGATGTCGACGGAAGCATCACCGGAGGGAGCTTCAAACAGCCGCCGGCGCACGATCTCGAATGATTCGCGGGACGTTGCTGGCCGCCACTGATCTGCCACCCGACGGACCACGTTTTGAAGACGCTCGAGTGCAGCTTTGCCGTTGGCGCCGCCGACTTCGAGGTCGGACGAGGAATCCTTTCGGCCTTCCGAGGTGTGGTCGGACGCTGGAATCGAGACCACCAGCATGACGCCGGGAACTGATTTCGCAGCTTCGGTGAGCGTCTGAGCGAAGGTGAACTGCGTGTCGAAGGTGCCGGCTGGCAAGCCATCCCGCGCGTACAACTGCCGGGCATATGCCACCCATTCGTCAATGAGAATGAGCGACGGCGAGTAGCGGCTCAGCAGCGTCCTAAGGCTGGCGCCTGGATTGGTTCCGGAGACGTCTGATTCCTTGACGATGTCGTAGCCCGAGCGGCCACCGAGCTGCCAGGCGAGTTCGCCCCACAATGTGTTGACGACGGTGCCATCCTCCTTGGCGGTGTCCTTCCCCGGCGTTACGGCGATGTGATTTCCCACGAGGACGGCGCGCCTGCACGTTCCGAGCGCCTGGAGATCGGTGCCACTGAGGAGCTCTTGAATTTCCTGAGGGTACTCACCGAGTTCGTGGCCTGACATGATGTGCCAGAGGGCGAGCATCGAGTGGGTTTTGCCGCCGCCAAAGTTGGTCTGCAGGTTGATCACCGGGGGAGCATTGAGATCGCCGCTAATGCGGCGAACGGCTTTCGCGAGGAGATCCTTGAGGCCTTCGGTCAGGTAGGTGCGGCGGAAGAACTGCACAGCATCGATGTATTCCTCGGATCCGACACCTTGTGCCACCATGTGGAGGTCAGCTGCGAATTCACTGGCATTGAAGGTTCCGCTGATGACATCCGGGTGCGGTTTGACGACGTCGCGCCAGGCTTTGATGGTGGACGATCCCGTTTCCGTGAGGACACCCGATGCGGTGGCCTTCTTGACGTCTTTTTGGAAGTTGCTGTTGCGGAGGTCCTCGCGGGAAGCCCTGATTTGATCGGCGCCAACAGGCGACCCAACTACTCGCAAGAGTCGTTCGAGAGTGTCCAGTGCACGATAGGCGTCGTCGAAGTTGACTGGTTTTCGGTGCGCCCAGTTATTGCGGATATCGCGGGCCTCGCCAGCTAAATTCTGTTCTGCTCGGGAGAGTTTGCCGTCAAAGGGGAACCAACCGGGAATCAGTTTTTCCGTGAGTGCTCGGAGCTGATCATTGGGATCGAATCGGTTGTACTGTTTTGCCGCCCCGTTTTGTGAATCTTTGGCAGCGAGAATGATCGTCCAGTCCTTGCCTGGGGGCACTTTAGATGCGAGCGCTTCGGCGACGAAGGGCTCCAGGCCCTGCGCCAAAATATCGAGTGCCTTGCCGATTCGGTCGAGATTGCTCATTGCCATGATGCCCCCATGTGTTTTTCTAGAACTCGTCGTCGAGGAATTCGAAGTCGAATCCGGTCTGTGTGGTGGTGGATGCGCCTGATTCGGAGGCCCGCAGGATATCTGGCCACGCGGTGGCCAGGCTGTTGAAGGTTTGGCCAATGGCAGACCAGTTCTTCCGTTCAGCGATCGAGTACAGGAGGTACGCGAGTTCTTTCACTGCGTCCAAATCGATCCGCGAACCGGGTGTC
This sequence comes from Arthrobacter sp. SAFR-023, assembly GCF_051965295.1. Taxonomy (NCBI): domain Bacteria; kingdom Bacillati; phylum Actinomycetota; class Actinomycetes; order Micrococcales; family Micrococcaceae; genus Arthrobacter; species Arthrobacter sp. SAFR-023. The sequence goes on from NZ_JBQCMF010000010.1 coordinate 98,309, forward strand.
TGTTTAAGCCTGGCGACCAGCTGGCCAGCATCCTCGATGCCCTTGGCTTCCAGGATACGAGCTGTGTGAAGCGCAGCCTCCCAGACACTGAGACGCTGGTCGCGGCGGGGATCGTAGTCGTCAGGTAGTTTGGCCGGGGTAAAGAGCTGGACCTTGCCTGCACGGCTGGTCAGTATTCCGCCGCGCTCCATTCCGGGAACGGAGGTGTTCAGTGCTGTTGCCTGGTTCTCGGCATCGCCAAATAATCCCGCATCGAATCCATTCTGGTCGAACCACTTGAGCGCCCATCGGGTGTCTGAATCGAAGTCGCCTTCCAACTCATTGAGCACTTCCGCCAACACTTGGTTGATGAGTTCGAGAGCCGTGCGGACGCTCATGGCAGAGCCGTCTGCCTCAGTGACCTTTGAATACCTCGTAAAGACCGCCATTCCAGGTCCAATGGTGGACTGGGCCAGGTCCACCGGAGCCACGGCGGCTTGCTGAAGCTGATGGAGCTTGGATGGAAGCTCGAGGCGGAGGACGGCCAAAAACCCGCCGCGATCGGTAGACGACGCTGATTCGCTACGTGGGCGGCAGGCGAGAACAATGGATGAAGCAAGCGCATTCGTACCCGAACCAATCATGCGGTTGCTGAGTTCACTGCGCACCGGCCATGTGGCAGTGACAGTCCAGCCCGCACGGACGATGCCTTCTAAGATAGTGGCCCAGCCCGTTGCTGACGTCCCGTCTTTGGTTTTTTCTGCCTGTTTGAAGGCGTAATAGATGGCGATTGGGTAATCAGCCGCTGCTTCACGTCGAATTTGGCGAAACACGTTCTCGAAACCAGATTCAAAAAATTCGGCCGCAGCAGTCTTACCGTTGTGACGGTAGGGATTAGCAACCAACTCCTCGCTTTTTGGGACCAAAACCGTTCGTTGAAGACTGTCAAATACACCGCGCAACATACGTCGTTGCCAGACGTAGTAAAAGTCGGAAAGATCCGAATAGCCGATGTTGTCGTAATAGGGAGGGTCTGTGGAGACGACGTAGCCGGAATATGAACGGGTTTCAGCGTTCTCGGGGGAAACTGTCCCACCGATTCCATCTCCTAAGCGTTCTACGACGCGTCCGACAATATTCACGCTTTCCGCCAACGTCCCGCTGGATGACGCGAATGGGTTGGCTTCGGCGAAGTCCCAAGCCATGGCAACGGCCTGGCGGGCAAAAATTCCCCGTACCTGTTCCTTTGTTGTACTTGAGTCCCAGGTGCAGACAGCCGAGTTTCGATCGCCTATTCTTGAAACTGCCAAACAAAGGTATAGTGCCACCGCATCAGCATAGGCGGCCGCTCCTGTTCCGCCAGCCTCGAGACGTTCGCCTTTATGGAGTCCTGCCGTCAATGCGTCGGTAAAAACTCTTTCTCGCGCTCTAATGACTAGGTCGCTAAGAGTAGTTAGAGCTATTAGCTGCCGACTTGTGAACAGGTCTGAGAACCTCGTCAACCCATAATTGGGTGTCTTGAAATCGCGGGGGTTCCTCGGTAGGTCGCCATCCGGAACGTCAGCAGGAGTCTGACAGCTGGCGGCCGTGTCCAACTGGTGATCGTCGGGCGCTAGATAGATACGTGAACGCTTTCCTTCTGCAACGACGGCCATCAGGTCTGAGCCCAAGCCAAATTCTTGGCCTTGTTCACGAATGTATTTCAGGGCCACGCCGGCGCCGCATGAGATGCAGACGGCACCTGTCCGGCCTACAGTCCCGTCGTCGACGGGGGATGGTGCGTTGTCCGGGTCCGTTCCGATTGAGTAGCTGACTGTGCCGTCCATTACGGATGGCACGACGTAGGCTTCTTTTCCCTTCTTCTTGCCCAGCCACCAAGAGCGGACGAGTGGCATCGCGATTCCGCAAGCAGGGTTGGGGCAGGTTACAGTTCGAGCCCAGATCCAAGCGATGACGTCAGAGGTCTGTCCGGCACCAAGCTCGGCATGGGGGTACAGATGGCCAATCTTCTCCTGTGCGGCGGTGCGCATCCACTCGCCGTAGGCACGGACATCGGCGGCCAGGCCTTCGGCGCCGGACCACGCCGTCGTCTGCCTCTCAGAAAGCTCAGGGAAGACAGGTGGCGCGTCGGCGAACTTTGGCGGTATTTCGATAAGCGCCTTGTTAATCAGCACAGCCACCGGGTTGAGGTCGGACGCGTGGGCCTCGAGGCCGAGGCGCTGAGCCTCGAGCGGGATCGATCCACCGCCCGCAAACGGATCCAGGATGGCGGGCGGGCCGTCGGGGCCAGCGGACTTCACGATCTCGGCGTGAGCTGCCTTGAGGAGTGCCTTGTTGTTCGAGTTTTCCCAGACCACAAGCTGCTCGATGATGCGGTGGAGGCGGGCGCGCTCGGTGGCCTGTGCCTCTTCGGTAGGAAACCGGTCCGGGTGTGAGGAAGGGTCATCGACCAGCTGGGCGAAGAGCACGGCACGGGCCGCGGCAAGGGGGCGTCGGGCCCACCACAGATGCAGCGTGGACGGGTGTCCATGGCGTATGGACTTTTCGCGTGCTGACTCCCGATTGATGACCTCGAGGGGCATCGAGACCTCGATGAGTTTTCGCTTCTCCGCGTGCATACGTGCTTAGTCCATTCATGTTGTGCTGCCAGATCCGGGGCGCCCCGTTTCCACAATCAAATGTATACTCCGCTGGCTGGCTGGACGGCATCGGGCTCACGTGGCGAATCGAAGGTCTGAGGATTGGTCATGGCTGAGGCAGGCGCGCCAGCCGTGTTGACCAAGAAGTGTCTTAGTGGCCGGCTAAGCTAGTGGTCATGCCACAACGTCTACGCCTCATCGACCTTTTCGCCGGCGCAGGCGGAATGACTCAGGGATTCAAGTCCACTCAGCGATACCAAACCGTGGTCGCCGTCGAGCTCGACAAGTATGCTGCGGCCACTTTTGCGCAGAACCACAAAGCGGCACGAGTCTATGCCGGGGGGATCGAGGAATGGCTGGACGAAGGTCTCGTGCCGCAGGTTGACGTGATCATCGGGGGTCCGCCTTGCCAAGGATTCTCAGCGCTTGGAAAGCAGGACGTGCTCGATGAAAGGAACTTCCTCTGGCGGAAATACGCGGAGACCATCATTCGGGCCCAACCGAAGTATTTTGTGGTGGAAAACGTTCGGCAGTTCCTGACGTCGCCACAGTTCGCCGAATTTGAATCATGGGCGTCAGGGGGTGGTCCCCTGCAGGATTACGAGCTTCAGCCGCTCTTACTGAATGCCGCGGACTTTGGCGCCTACCAAGCTCGCACGCGAACAATCGTGATCGGGCGGCGGAGGGGACTTCCGGAGATCCCAGTGCCGGCCGTCGGGCCGTTCAAGGGACAGCACCGCAGCGTCGAGGACGCATTCACTGGGTTGCCAAACCAGCGGGTCATACCTCGGGCCACGTCCGTGACGGACTTTCCAGACGCGAGGACTGAAGTCGGCGGCATGACGATGCGTGGCCCTTTCACCACGCCCGAGCTGCACGTCACGCGCAACTACACCGATCTGTCCCTGAAACGCTTCGCGAAGATCCCAGCGGGCGGCAACCGGTTCAATATCCCGGACGAGCTGTTGGCTAACTGCTGGCGCAAACACAAGAGCGGCTCGGGCGACGTGATGGGACGCCTCCACTGGGAGAAACCGTCAGTGACGATACGAACGGAATTCTTCAAGCCTGAGAAAGGCCGCTACCTGCACCCTGATCCGACCGTTCATCGTGCGATCACTCACTTCGAGGCCGCGCGGCTCCAAGGCTTCCCCGACGACTACAAATGGATGGGCTCGAAGACGGCAATTGCCAGGCAGATCGGCAACGCTGTCCCGATTCAGCTCGCTGCATTCTTAGGCCAGCTCATAGCCGAAGCGTGGGACGCCGCACCGGCAGGGGCCGAAACTGGGCCGTCGAGTAGAAGCGATAAGGCAGCCTGATGCTGAGCTACAGAACACTTTTCAACATTAACCCGGGGTCAGACTCCGACGTGGTTCAAGGTGTACTGAACAAGACCTTCGATTGGCTCCGAGAGAAGGGCTTGGACCCCGATTCGGTCACAGCCAACCAAGAAGTCGCAGTTGCAGATCATGCCAAGGTGAAGTGGATTGCCCCCGACTCCGCAGACTTTGCTGACACGCATCGCCTCATCCTCACGGAAGAATCGCCCATCGGGGAGTGGGTCTCCACCATCACCGTTCGGCAACCGGTCGATGGTCGTCCATGGTTTTGGATGGACGTTGAGGGACCAGAGTGGGCTGGGGCGCCCAGGCTGGTCCGGTCGTTGATCGAGGATTACGCCTGTTCGGATCGCGGCGTCAAGCTGACAAATCGGCCAGTGGTAGTTCGGGCACAGCAGGTGGATCAACTCATTCAGCTCCTCGGCCGAAACGGCCGGAGGACTCTCTCGTTCATTGCTGGAAGTAGCGCTGGACTGCCGATGAAAGAATGGACGGAATTCGTCGGCAATATTCTCAAGCAGACCACTGGTCAAGCATCTGCCTACGTGCTCGATCCGGTTGCAACGACGATGTTCAACCAGCGAGTTGGAATGGAATTCGGTGTGAGGCCGGGCATGCTACGGACTTACCTTCCCGACTTGGACGTCAATGATCCGCAAGATTCAGCCCGACACCGATTCCTGACGACCGAGTCAATCGCCTCGCAGCACGTGGGACGTCTCCGTAAGACACTCAGCTACAAGGCGCGTGAGGTGGCCCAGACATCACTGTTGGATGACAGCATCAGGCTGCTGGATCGACGGATTGATGACCTGGAGCTTCGACTGGCCCCACCCATCATGAAAGCGCTGGCTGGTCGGGGAGCACAAGGAGAACCTTCCGCTGCGCCCACCTCTGATTTGTCGGTACCTCATGACGTCGCGGAAGCGGATGCCCCGGTTTCGGAGTCCAGCACGTCTGACATCATGAAGGCTTCACGGGCTGCAACGGAAGGGTATTCGGAAGCACAGACTACCGATGCCCCCCTGGGCGAGCAGGCCGAGATTTATTTGGCGCTGCGTTCACTGGTCGAAGAGTATGCAGGCGGCGAGACGTCATTCGCGGCCGTGGAGACTGTCCGAGGTCTGTTGGAAGCTGGTGTTGCCGCCGAGGCATTAAGCACCCGTCTCCTAGCAAAGATCGACCAAAAGTCGGCCGCGCTCGATGCCGCAGCCGTGGAACAGGCGAAGCTGCGCCACCTCATAGACGACCTCGAGCTAGACGCCTGGGACACGTGGGAGCAGCTCGAAGCGCAGTATTCGCGAACCCGAAGTGCCCATGACGCAGAATTCAAGCTGCGGGCGATGCTGGCAAAAGCAGGCGGTGACATCGACTGGACCCAGCTAGATGAAGGTCCACCCGCCGAGCTTTCCGTGCCGCAAAACTTCAACAGCCTGGTGGAGGCCTTTGCTGACCTTCCCTACGTTCTGTACACAGGGGACAAAGAAATCACCGCGGGCCTTGACAACTATGATGCGGTGGGCCGCTGGTGTGGCATGACATGGAGCATTCTGGTGGCGCTCAACGACTACGCGAGCTTCAAGGCCCAAGGCGACGATATTGGAGGCGTGCAGGCTTACCTAGAAAGCCCTCCGCCAGGTGGCCGAACGTACCATCCTGGGCGCCACGCTCGAGATGAAAGTGAATCCGTCAAGAACAATCCAAGCTACTCCGTTCCGCGGACCTTGGTCGTCCCAACGAAGGTTGATCCTAGTGGCGAGGCTTTCATGGGTGCGCATTTTCGCATAGCAAAGCACGGATTGGTGTCCCCGAGGCTGCACTACCTTGACGCGACTGCAGTCGCGGGAAAGATCATTGTTGGTTACATCGGGCCACACCTGCCGAACACGCAGACCAATTAGCTGTCAGGGCCCTGACCCTTCTATTTCGTCCCAAAGGAGATCAACGACTCGCTGCTGAACGCTGGGGCCCATTTCGCGTAGAACATCGAAGAAGTCCCTGGCAATACCCTGAGCCACATGTTCAAGCATGGGTTTCAGCTCGCCGTTAGAAACGGATACCAGTGATGCCTCGTCGTCAGTGCCTGGAGTAACGTTCTTGGCGCTAATGCCCTGATGGCTGTTTGCGGCGTCAATTTCAATGTTCAGCAGCTCGGCTCCAGCTATAGGTTCGCCGTCGCCGCTTTCTTGGGAGTCCGCCGCTAGGTCTGCGGCTTCGGTGGCGCTGGGGGCGATGAAGTCCGCGAGTACTTCCGGAACCCTATCGGCGCGCAGGATGACGTCGAGATGGCGGACTGTACGCGTGAGGGCAATGTAAAGGAGCTTGTCCCCTTGCGCGAGTTCTAGAATTGCTGCTGGCTCGACGACGACCACGGCATCAAACTCAAGGCCCTTGGACTCCTCAGGGGAAACCAGATTAATGCCCTGCGACAACCCACCATCGGCCGATTCACTGTACTTGATTCCAGCTGAACGGAAAGCGCTGCGAACCGAAATCATCTGGGCTTCCGCGACAACCACCCCCACAAACAAGCCTCGTGAACTATATTCCTTCACGGACAACACGGCCGAGTCCATCAACTCGTCTGAGGCCACAACATGCCAACGAGGCTCTTCTTCGATCTGCCGTGGGAATGCCTCCGGCGCAGTCAGCCCGGGCGCTGCCGTGGCGAGGACTCTTGCTGCGACCGCCAGGACAGGTGCCGGGACGCGATAACCGATGGTCAGCTCAGCTTCAGTGAAGTTGCCTTCGGTGCCAAGGGTCGTGAGGACTTGGTTCCAGTCTTTGCGTGAATAAGCTGAAGTTGCCTGGGCGATGTCGCCAACCACCGTCATGGACCCGTTCTGGCTGCGCCGGCGAACTGCTCGAAGCTGCATATAGGAGAGGTCCTGTGCTTCATCGACGACAATGTGCCCATATCGGCTGAGCGTGCCACTAATTGCATCGGCGGCACAGTCGATGACGCCCAAGTCCGCCATCGTCCATGGTTCGTCCCCGATTCTCGTGGCCGCCGGCCGGTAAAGGAGCTCGACTTCCGATTCAGTGGCGCCTGCTCGAACGAGCCTGTCCTTCGAGCCGTACAACTCCCGGACAAACTGCTGGGGCGAAAGCGATGGGTAAACCCTCTCGGTTTGCTCCTCCAATGAAGCTCGGTCGATCAGCGGCGCGGAGTCCCTTCTTCCGGCGTCGATCCGGCCAGCTACGGCAGTTTGTAAGGCAGCCCTGAATTGAGCCCGCCGCCGGCTATATAGGCCACTGCTGGCGATTCCTGCCAGGAGCTGTTCGATCTCCTCCTTTGAGACGGATACCGACAATGCGGTGTCTATCCGTTTCACCTCAAGCCCATCTGCTGGGACCCGCGCTCGTCTGCTCAGCCCCTTCTGGACGATTGACTCCATTTTTGCGGAGCCCTTCTTACGTGCCACGTCCGGCTTGTCGATGCCGCGCGGCGCGAAGTCGCCTGCAAGCAACTGCGCAAGCGACTGTTGAACAACATCGATATCGCCGAGAGTAGGCAGAACACGCCGGATGTACTTCGTGAATGTAGGGTTGGGCCCGACGACCAGTACGTCTCTCGGCTGCAGCTCTTCTCGGTAGTTGAACAATATCCAGGACACACGATGAAGTGCGACCGCCGTCTTGCCCGTCCCTGGGCCGCCCTGAATGACGAGAAGTTGGTCCTTGGGAGCCCTGATGATCCGGTTTTGAGCGGCGGTGATGGTCCGCACGATATCTCTCATGAACTCACCGCGACCGCGGCCAAGGTCCTCTAGCAATGGGTCTTGCTCGCCGACGAAAGTTCCCGCCGAGATATCGTCGGAAAGCTCCTGGAAGATCACATCGTTGAATGATTCGATTCGGTTGAACGTCGTGGTGAAGATTCTCTTGCGAGTAAGCCCTCGCGGTTCTTCGTGCGTTGCCTCATAGAAGATTTCGCCGACTTGCGACTGCCACGGAGCAACAAGGAGGTCATACTTTTCGTCCCGGATGGCAACGCTGCCAAGGTAGATGGTCTCGCCATCCTCCAAGTCCATTCGTGCCGTTGCGACGGCCTCAGAAGGCTCGAGCATTCTGCGGTCCATCAGTGCCGCACGCTGACTTGAGCGCTCGTAGACGTTGCCGCTGACTGTCGAGGAGCCGACGTCGGCACGCCGCTTGTCGTAGGCCTGCTTGGCTACGTCAAAATAGTCTTGCTCTAGTGCCTTTTCGGCTTCAAAAGCGTCTTGATCGGTGTCCTGCAACTGTGCAGTCATGGTGCCCCCTGTGACTCGTGGAACAAATTAAAGCAGAGAGGAGCGACAACGACAGGTATGTGGCATGCGAGCCTGATACGAGGTAAACAATTGTTCCAAATGCCGTGTATCGTAGGCATGCTGGACGCCAAGCACCGTCGTCAAGAGCGTGCGAAATTCCCGCAATTCCTCTTGTGCCCTGACACCTCGATTTACAGGTACGGATCCGAGCAATAGCCTGGACCGATGCTTACTGACGCGCCTAGTATGACGGACGACTTCGACAGCAGGCTTCGCACGGCTGCTTTCGCCTGGCTAACGAGCAGAACTCTCCAGCGCACGGGGAACCTTACTTACTCCGAAGTCCAGAGTTTTGTTTTTGAGGGACGCCCTATTCCGCTCAAGGACCGAGTGAAGGGGATATGGAAACCAGCAAGTTTGAGCTCGGCGCTCTCCATAACGACGACATATCGTCCCCCAGGCGTCGTACGACCCTACGATGATCTAATTCATGAGAGTGACGGGCTGCTGAGGTATAAGTGGGACGGACTCAAACGGGATGAGCCGACAAATCGTTCGGTGAGATCGGCGATGCAGTCTGGTGTTCCGTTGATCTGGTTTTTCGGAGTCGGAAAAGGTGTCTTTAAGCCGATTTTTCCGGTTTACGTGGTGGGTGAGGAAGAGGAGAACAGGCAATTCATACTTGACGCTGACCCTTCAGCCGTCGCCGATCGTGCGGAAGGTGTTGCGGAGCAGTTCCTCCGCCGATACCTCAAAGTAGAAACTCGCCACAGGCTTTTTCAAGCTGTCTTTCGGGGAACAGTGATGCGCGCGTATAAAGGGCGATGCGCGGTGTGCAGCCTTCAGCACGGCCAACTGTTGGACGCTGCGCACATCATTCCGGACCGCGACGAGGACGGTATTGCGAGCGTCGTCAACGGGATGGCGCTCTGCAAGATTCATCATGCAGCGTTCGATGTCGGCATTCTGGGCATTCGGCCGGACCTCGTGGTCCAGATACGGTCAGAACTTATGCACGAAGTAGACGGCCCGATGCTTCGGCACGGACTCCAAGACATGCACGGGAAGCGAGTCTCAGTACCGAGTGCGAGAGCTGAGAGGCCAAGAGCTGACCTTCTCGAACGCGCGTTTGAGCGGTTCCGGCAGGCTGGTTGAGGCGGGTCAGAGCTTGTCTATCCAGGTCTCTTCTTCTCGGTTATCCCACGCAGACCCGGAGGTGGGCTTGGACGGGACCATCTTCTCTTTGATACGCCGGAGTACGAGGCGTACATCCTTTCCTAGAAGGTCCCTTATGGTGGTGACGGAGCGGATAGTGCAGCTTTCAATGATTGCTCGCCGGTCGTCCATTGAGTTGATGTCGGCGGCGGCGAAGGCATCTCGCAGCTGCCGCACCTGGGCGTCGCTGATTGGTATGTCCGCGAGTTCATCTGGAGCTTCGGCGGGCTGGGCAAAGATGTCAAAAGTGCTGTCGTTCACAATGCTTCCTAGTCGATTTTGCAGAACTCCAATTCTGCCATGACGACGAGCGCCTGCACCGGTGATCCGCAGCGGGTGGGTCTAACTGTCCAAGGGCCCGACCAACTGTTGGCGACCCTGTACAGACACTGCCCTTATGAAGGAAGCTCCTTGAAGGGGCCACCCGGCGGCCGCGCGGATCCGCGAGTGCAGCCAGCCCGGCGCCGCGAATTTATCGCCAGGCACTGGTGCCCAAGTGTCGGGGGAATTGGTGCCGCGATTCTGTCAGTGGGCGGCGGTATGTTCTGACGCACTGCAGGTCGCCGTGCAGCCTGCTTGAATACCCACTACTGTTATGTCAGTTTAGGGTCGGCCAAGTGCCGAAGATGGGGGACAGGCTATGGGGCTTTCCAACCGTGAGTACGTGGGGCGCGCGCTAGAAATGCTAGCGTTCAGCCTTGGTCCGCACATCGCTTCAGTGCTAGATGCCCTGGCGCCGGGCATTGCGTGGTCCAAGCTCCTCGAACACAAAGATGCCGCGGCCGGAAGAACAGCGCAAAGCTACTCGGCCACGGACTTGAGTGTGCAACTGCGTGTCATGACGGAGTCCCTCGGTACTCTCGGCTACCCCTTCAACCTCGCCCATGCGGCACGAAGCTACACCTCGGAGCTTCGGCTGACTCGTAACCTGTGGGCGCACAATGAGGCCTTCGACGACGACGACACGTTCCGGGCACTTGATACGGCCAGCAGGCTAGCGAAGTACCTCGAACTAGAAGAGGCTCAGCAGTCTCTCGACGAATTGCAAAGCGACTTCAAGAGCCGTGGCACCGGCGACAATGAGAGAGCCGGTGAAACGTGCACGGTCGCTGGCCAAGACGAAGGGTTGACCGACGCTCTGCCCGAACAGATCGCCGAACCCCCGCTCAAACAGCACCGGCTCACCGTGGAAATCACGGCGGCCGAAGCCCTCAGCTACGCCATGGCCCACAACGGTTTCAAGTTCGTTCGTCAAGTCAGAATCAACAACCCGGGCACGGAGCTCCGTGGGGCCGCTGTTCACATTGAAGTGCTGTCCACCGCCGGAAGGATTTCTGAGGAGTTCCAGCAGTTCATTGACCTTGCCGCCGGACAGACGATTGTGCTGAACGATCTGGACGTGCCCGTCTCGGCGAACACGATGTACCAGCTCTCTGACAAGCAGACGGGAAGCGTGGTTGTCACCGTCAATGCTGGCGCCGCCACCACTAGTGCTGCAGAGATCGGTAGAGCGGAATCACGAATCGACCTCCTCCCTGCGCAGCTTTGGGTCGCCGGAAAGGGGCTGGTCTCCTACGAGTTTCTAGCTGCTTATGTCCAGCCGCACCACCCCGCGGTCGCGAAACTGGTCTCGGAGGCGGCTGACCTTCTGCTGGAAAAAACGGGTAGCAGCAGCCTTGACGGATACATGGAAAGCGCGGATCGCGTCGACGAGATCGCCTTCGCCGTCGCGCTAGCGGCGAGCAACCGCGACATCCGCTACAGCATGCCCCCGGCGAGCTGGGGACTGCAGGGACAGCAGGTCCGCACGCCCACTCAGGTCTTGGAGGAGCGGCTCGGTACCTGCCTGGATACCGCAATTGTCATGGCGGCGGCACTGGAATACTGCGGCATCGGACCGTTGCTCTGGGTCGTTGAGGGCCATGCCTTCCTCGGATACTGGAGGGAGGAGCGCGCGCTGCCCACTGCCGCCTCCGACGATATTGCGGAGCTCGTCAGCCTCGTGCAGCGCGGCTACATCGGGCTCATTGAGACCACGCTGCTGACCGGAAGCCAGCCGATCACGCTGGCCGCGCTCCAGAACAGCCCCTTGGCCAAGTACATCGAGGCGGGCAACGACGGCATTCAGGCCGTAACGGACATTCGCCGCGCACGCCTGGACGGCATTTTCCCGCTGCCGGCCCGAACAACTTCGGAGACCGGGGCTCCGGTAGTCACGACCTACACGCCGGAAACCAAGGCCGCGCCCGTCCTTCCGGATAAGGTGGGCAAAGTCGCCCGCACTCGGGGACACGAAACGGACGTTCCTGCGCGCGTCACACAGTGGAAGAACGCGCTGCTGGATCTGAGTTTGCGGAACCGGCTGATCAACTTCACCGACACGGCACGCTTCCCGCTGGCCGTGCCGAGCTCGTGGATTGGCTCGTTTGAAGATCTCATCAACAACGGCACTTCGGTCAGCCTGCTTCCGTCCAACCAAATCAGTGCCGTCTACCAGGAGCGCGGCATCCGCTTTGGCCGGGACTTGCCGCAAGAAGAGCTGATCGGGATGCTCAGTTCCAAGAAGGAAGTCTTTGCCGAAGTCAGCGAGGACGCGTACAGCAGCAAGATGCGCGGACTGGCTTATAAAGCCAAGACGCAGCTGGAAGAAACTGGCGCCAACAACCTGTACCTGGCTCTCGGCAGCCTGGTGTGGGAGCTGGATGGGCGGGCTCTACGCTCCCCGCTTGTCCTCGTGCCGGTGAACCTGACCTCGGCCGGGAAACAGGGCCTGTATCGCGTGACCTTGGACGAAACTGGCCAATCCACGCCCAACTACTGTCTCCTCGAGAAGCTCGCCCAGTCCCACGGATTGAGGATTCCGGGCCTTACTGAGCCCGCAGAGGACGGCTCGGGCATCGATCTTGATGCCGCGTTCGATGCAGTCCGGGAGGCTGTCTCTGCAAAGGGGCTCGCCTTCCGGGTGGAGAACACCGTGGACCTGTCCATGCTCCAGTTCGCCAAGTTCCGGCTTTGGAAGGATCTCGACGAGAACTGGGAGCAGTTCTCCAAGAACCGGCTGGTCCACCACCTCATCAGCACCCCCACGGAACTGTTCCAGGACCCCGTGACTGCGGATGACGACGTCGACCTCGACGCCCTCGCTGCCCAATGCCCCATTCCGGCGGACTCATCGCAGCTTCAGGCTGTAGCGTCGGCGGTGGCCGGGCAGACCTTCGTCCTCGAAGGACCTCCCGGGACCGGTAAGTCCCAGACCATCACCAATCTGCTCACCCGCGCCATCGTTGAAGGCAAGCGGGTCCTGTTCGTCGCCGAGAAGCGCGCTGCTCTCGATGTGGTCCAGAAACGCCTGAACGAGGTGGGCATGGGGCCGTTCTCCCTCGACCTCCACGACAAAGGCAGCAAGCCCGCCGTTGTCCGCGCCCAGATCAAGCACGCACTGGAACTCCGTTTGGATTCAGACTCCCAGCAGCTTGAAACCGCTTCAACAGATCTGGCGGCCGCACGCCGAGGCCTCGTCCGCTACGCCAGCAACCTGCATGAGGAAAACGGCGCGCATCTTTCCCTTTACAGCGCCCGGACCAAGGCGCTCACCTACGAGCAAGACGATCCTGCGATTCCGCTGGGAACGGACTTCACTGCCTCCGCGAACGATTCGATTCTGGAGCCGGTCCGGAGCGTTCTGCGTGAGCTGCCCGAGTTCACCGACCGTGCCCGCCCGGGGAAGGACCACCCGTGGCGGTTTGTCGCCGTTGTTGCCGGGCCGGAGCAGTCGCAACAGCTGCTGGCCACGGGGCGCCGGCTCGACGCAGCGCTGGACGCCATCCGCTCTGTTGAGGGATTGGCCCAGGTCGTCTTCTCCGCCGGGCAGCCGTCCGACGTCGGGACGCTCGCCGCGCTGCTGGAAGACCGGAGCGTTCCGCTGGAAACGCTCGACGCCGTCAGGTCCGGGAAATGGTCCACAGGTGCTGGCCACTTGGAACAGCTGGTGGCCGCGTTCGCCGCGGTCAATCACCCGGGTTTGGAACAGGTAGGGCCGGAGGCTATGGACCTGCCGCTGCAGGACATCCTGGCGCGCGCCCAGCAGGCGGCGGCGACCGGGTTCTTCGGACGCAAAAAGCGGCTACTGGCCGTCGCTGCGGAATTGGACAGCGTGCTGTACCAGGGCTCAGTGATTCGGCACAAGGCACTGGTGCCGCTGCTGGAGAATCTGGTCACTGCACAGCAACAAATCCATGGCTTGCAGCATGAGGCTCAGGCGGTGCCGGGCGTCTCCGTGCCTCAATCGTGGAACCCGTTGACGGAGGCCGGGCAGGCCGCGTTGAACCACCGGCTGGGATGGCTGCGGTGGGCCGCGGAGGCAGTCGTTCCGAACAACAGGAAGGGCGCCCTTCCGTTCCAGCGGGCTCTGCGCACCTTCCTCAGTGACGGACCGCCTGTGCACGAAAACGTGGTCGCGTGGCTGTACGAGCTCGCACAGGCGTGGGAGGCCTTCGCCAAGATCCCTGTCGTTGCAGATTCCGAATTGAAGAACTGGATCGGCGATAAGGGGTTTTTGCAGGTCTGGGGCGACACCCGGGCATCCCGGCGCCTGGATGCCGCCGGCTCGGCGCCGCTGCAGCGCTGGGTTGAGCTCTTGGAGCACGTTGAACCACTGCGGTCCGTGGGGCTCCACGGGGCGCGCACTGCGATCCTCAACGGGCTTCTGGATGCAGACGACGCCGCAGCCGCCTTTGAACGCGGACTCGCCGAAAGCTCCCTCGAGGAACGGAGTCTGGCCACGGGGCTGCAGGACTTTGATGCCCACGCACACGAGCGGACCATCGAGCGGTTCACTTCGCGTGCAGCGGCTGTGCGGGAGCTCCTGAAGCACAATCTTGCTGCTGGCGTCGTCAGCGGAAGGCGCGTCTCGTCGTCGTCGAACTCCGGCCGCATGGGCGAGCTGCAGCGCCAGCTGACACGCCAGCGCGGCGGCATGACCGTCCGCAAGCTCATGGAGAACTACGCAGACCTCATCACTCACGTCATGCCGTGCACCCTGGTCAGCCCGGACTCGGTTGCACGGTTCTTTCCCGCATCGGCGAATCTGTTCGACATCGTGGTCTTCGACGAGGCGTCGCAGATCCGAGTGGCGGATGCTGTTGGTGCAATGGGCCGGGGTTCCTCAGTCGTGGTAGTGGGGGACAGCAAGCAGATGCCGCCGACGTCCTTTGCAGAATCCTCTGGCGATTCTTCGGACGAGGTCGAGAACGACGTCACCGCGGTGGAGGACATGGAGTCCATCCTCTCCGAGTGCGTGGAAGCACGGGTTCCGCGGCAGTGGCTGTCCTGGCACTACCGAAGCCAGGACGAGTCCCTCATTGCGTTCAGCAATCAGCAGTACTACGACAGCAAGCTCTCGTCCTTTCCCGGACCGTCCCACGGGGCCCCGGATGCCGGGCTCCGCGGCCACGGCGTCAACTTCGTCCGGGTGGACGGACAGTTCCACAGGTCGGGTCCGTCCAAGGTGTTGCGCACCAACCCCATTGAGGCCGCTGCTGTTGTGGAGGAGGTCCGCCGGCGCTTCGATTCGGATTCCTCAGGTTCCCCGTCGGTGGGTGTGGTGACGTTCAACCTGCAGCAGCGGGCACTCATCGAAGGCCTGCTTCGCGGCACGGACGATCCCCGGATCATCAAAGCGCTGGACGAGGATGCAGAAGGTTTGTTCGTCAAGAACCTTGAGAATGTCCAGGGTGACGAGCGGGACGTCATCCTGTTCTCCACCGGCTTCAGCAAGAACGACAAGGGGTACCTGCCTCTGAACTTCGGGCCCCTGAACCGGGCTGGAGGCGAGAGGCGGCTCAATGTGGCGGTGACGCGTGCCCGGCGGCAGGTGATTGTCTTCTCCAGCTTCAGCCCGAGCGAGCTGCGGTCGGAGGAAACCAGCTCAGTGGGCATTAAGCACCTGCGCTCCTACCTGGACCTGGCCGAACAGGGAACCGCGGCCCTCCCTTATGACGGGCGCCGGAGCATCGGCGTGGACCTGCACCGTGAAGAGATCGCTGATGCACTCCGGGACCGTGGCTTTGTCAGTGCGACTGACGTGGGGCTGTCCGACTTCAAGGTGGAAATCAGTGTTGCTGTCCCGAACGATCCCAAGCGACCGCTGATGGCTGTCCTCCTGGATAGTCCTGCCTGGGCCGCCCGCCGGACCGCGGGGGACAGGGACGGGCTTCCCGGCGATGTGCTCACCCGCATGATGCGATGGCCGTCGGTGCAGCGGGTTTGGTTGCCGGCGTGGCTCGCCGACCGCGACGCCGTGCTGGACAAGCTTGAGGCTGCACTGGCGCAGGCCTACGAAGCCGCTACGTCTGTTCCCGAGCTTTCTGCTGCTCCGGAAGGCGAAGCTCCCGAGGAAACGCGCTCCGGACGCCGAGCAGCCGGGGCGGCTGTTGCAGTGGAGGACTATGTCCTGGTTGCTGGCAAGGACAGCTCCCAGCCAGGCCAGGGAGCACTGTTGGAAGCCGTTCGAGCAGAACCGCGGCCAGCCACGGTTGTCGCCGCATCCTCCCGTGCCTGCTACAAGCCCTGGGCGGTCAAGAATCTGGGACGTGTAGACGTACTGGACACCTTGCACACACGCGGCTCCGTGGCTGCCGTGCGTGACGCCATCCGGGCCGTAGTTGAGGCCGAGGGGCCGGTCCATCAGGGACGCCTTGCGAAACTGGTTTGTGCAGCCTTCAGCCTCAACAAGGTGAACAACGACCGGATGAATTCGGTGCTGGATGTCCTCGACGATGGTGTTCACTACTGCGATACGGACGGCTTCATATGGGACGCATCAATCGACCGGGAAATGTGGGAACACTTCAGGCCGAACAGTTCTGACCTAGCGAGAAAGCCCGACCATATCAGTGTGGTGGAGATTCGGAACGCGATGGTCGAAATTGTGCGCGTCTCTGGCGGTATTGCCGTGGATGAGCTGCACCGTGAAACGCTCCGAACCTTCGGCGGGAAGAAGCGAACTGCAGGTATCCTCGCACGTCTGAATCAGGGGTTGCAGTACGGCGTCGACACTGAACGGCTTGAGCTGCGAGGGGAATCGGTGCACTTGGCTGGCTGAGGGCCATCGGAATCGGAGATCTTCCGGCCGTGGGTTGAGCCGCACACTCACACTGATTGCTTGGGGGGTGGCTCGAATACCTGCGATGTCCTCTCTGAAGTATAAATAATAAGCAATGAAATACATTGCCACTGCGCCGGTGGGCGCTAATAAGATTGTCGTAACGTGCCCTGCCCTAGAGATAGCCGAGTAGCAAATGCCCGAAAAGAACTCGAAGAGCAAGATCCATGCAGCGGAACAGCCTCTGAACCAAATATTCGGTCCCCAATTCGAATTTTCCATCCCGGACTACCAGCGACCGTACGCCTGGGGCGGCGAGCAAACTAGCCAACTGTTGTCCGACATAATGGAAGCCCAGCGGCGTAACCCTGACGAGCCTTACTTTCTAGGCTCACTCGTCCTCGTGAAGGATGATGGCAGCCCCAAGGCCGACGTTATCGATGGTCAGCAAAGGCTGACTACTCTTACGATCCTCCTGGCCGTACTCCGTGAGTTGAGTGAAAATCCTCAAGTGCGTTCGGAAATGCACGAGTACATCGTGGAGCCAGGGAAGATCACCTCGGGCATACCAAGCAACCCTCGGCTACACCTGCGGGCCCGTGACCGTGGCTTCTTCACTTCCTATATCCATGATCAAGGCAGAATGCAGGAGCTCTTTGATGTTCCCGATGCTCAGCTAAAGACGGATGCTCAGAAAGCCATTCGCGACAACGCGAAGCTTCTTCACGACGAGCTAGTGGACCTGTCTGAAGAACAACGCATGGCGCTCATCATGATGCTGACCTTGCGGACTTTTTTGGTGATGGTATCCACTGAAGATCTGGACAGCGCTCACCGCATATTTAGCGTCATGAATGCTAGAGGGCTTGATCTTTCAGCAGCCGACATATTTAAGGCCGAGCTTATCGGACGTGTCCCAGAGAACCTGCGCAGCGATTATGCCGACAAATGGGAAGTTGCTGAGGTAGATCTAGGCCGAGATGGTTTCTCGGATCTGTTCCAGCATATCCGAATGATCATGACCAAAGTTCGCGGTCGGCAGGAGATTCTCAAGGAATTTCGCGATCAGGTCCTGTACCCGTATTTGCGGACGGCCACAGCGGCTTCCTTCATCGATAACGTGCTAATGCCATACGCCGAAGCGTATGAAACGGTGCTCGACAGGAGCTATCAGTCCTCCGGATCTGCTAACCACATCAACAAGTGGCTCGTCAGGTTTGGCCAGCTTGACAACCAGGACTGGGTGCCGCCCGTACTGTGGGCTTTCCGGCATCATGGAAATGATGAGGCGTGGCTGAACGCCTTCCTGGAAAAGCTTGAGCGGTTGGCAGCGACGATGCTTATCCGGCGCGAGTACCAGACACCCCGCGCCCAGCGTTACGCGAACCTGCTTCGGGATCTTGACGCGGAATTGGGGCTGGAGGCTCCCAGCCTCGAACTGGACAGGCTTGAACGTCAGGCGGCTCTTGAGGGACTTTCCGGGCCGATTTATCAAGCAAAGCGCGTCGTCAAATACGTGCTCCTAAGGCTCGATGAAACGCTGGCAGGCAACTCCGGCGTGACTTACGAACACCCAATTATCACCGTGGAGCATGTGCTGCCCCAAAACCCGCAAGAATCCTCGATATGGAGGGACACCTTTACAGAAGAAGAACGGTTCGAGTGGACTCATCGCTTGGCGAATCTTGTTTTGCTCAATCGACGCAAGAATGCGGAAGCCTCTAACCGGGAGTTCGATCACAAGAAGTCTCGATACTTTTCAGGTTCGAATGGTTCCGCCCCTTTTACATTAACAATCCAGGTCAACGCGACTCCAGAGTGGACTCCGGAGGTTTTGGAAGCCCGTCAGAGGCATCTAACGGCCAAACTTGCTGATCTCTGGTCGCTCTCGTAACTATCGGGTTGGTGGATAAAAATGAGAAACCCGAACTCCGCCGTCGTCGTCTGTGAGGAATGCGGCGCAATAACCCGTCTGAACGTACTGACTGGGCGCATTTATTCTCACCAGAGCCCCGGTGAGCTCGAAGCTTGCCGGAACTCAGGGCAGCAGATCGACGCGCCACTCGATGGAGAAAAGGTCGAGATCGCGCCACTTCGATATGAAGCGAGCCCGTCGGCGTACCAGTTGAGTCGGATGGGTCTGCGAGCATAAAGGCGATCAGCGGTGGGCTACCAGGCAGGGGACGTCGTCGATAAGTGGATCTCAATACGGCAGAATTAGAGACTCTTCGACGGTGACCATGATGGGAAATGTCTACGGGCAGATCTGGCGGCCACCATTTGCGGTTTGTACTGGCACGGTGGAACGCTCCAACTCGTCAGTCTGGTGTCCATACGGGTGCGGTTGGTCTGAACCATGGAAGAGGGCATCCTGCCACAAGCAGGATGCCGTCAGCCGCCGGCTCCGGGATCTTAACGACCAAGAGAGCTATGCACCGTAGGGCTTCCACTTTGCCAGAATGGCTTCCAGTTGAGGCGCTGCCAGCTTGTAAGAAAGTCGCGCTGCCCGACATTCTTCGGTCACAGAAGACATTGACTCGCAGGCGTCATTCACCATAATTGCTGCCAAGTTTTCGGCTTTTGCGACGGTATCCTCCACTAGGGACTGCATATCCGCCGGATAGGGACTTAGTTCGCTCAATTCTGCTGCCAGGATCTGTGCGCGGATCGAGTGTGTCTGCTTGCCCATTGAACAGGTCAGCGCCTGTACATTCTCGGTAAACGCCTTTGGGTTGCCATCTGCAACATACTCGTAAAGGTCGCAATCGGTATCCAGTTTGATCTGAGCGACATTTGCATTGTGCTCCGAAACAACACCTGCGAGCTGCTGTGGAGTTGATGTTTCGACTGTAGGTGTGGGGCTTACAGCCGTCGTCGGGGGAGCTGAGGACTCCGATGATCCTCCACTTCCACATGAGGTGGATCCGATGGCGACAAAAATCAGCACAACAACCAGCGCCAGGCAGTTCTTCATGGTAGTTCCCTAGTCCGTAAGAAAATAACGATCAAGAATAGCAGTGCGGGAAGTATGATTTTGCAGGGCGCCAGTACCTCAAGGCTCGTATCTGTTGTGACGGCAAAATTCGCGGCGAAGGGCTGGCAGTGAGAGATGCGGTCGACCTTCCCACCGATCCATCGCTAGTCGGCTGCCCTCGTATTCCTAAATTGATAGTCATTCGAAGTGGGTGAGGTGTCGGCAGCCCGCACGGTGTACTCCTCCAGCCGTTTCAGCGCCGGCTGCGACGAAGGATCACCCACTGCATCGGCCCCAACAGCATTCGCCACCGCCAGTGCCCGTCCGTAAGGAAGCCCGCTCCGCAATGCCAGAACGAGCGCCGCGCAGAACGCATCGCCCGCCCCGATCGTGTTTGCCACCCTTACTGCTGCGGCAGGCGCATCGGACACCTTCCTGCCGTGCTCGAACATCGCCGAGCCGTCTTTCCCATACGTCACGGCCACCAGCTTTGCGCCGGCCAGCGCCGGGATCAGCTCATATTCGGTCTCGTTGACGATCACCAGGTCGCACCGTTTCAGCAGCTCTGTCGGCAGGTCCATGGCCGGAGCGGCGTTCAAGACGAAGAACCCTGTGCAGCGCCGCGCCGCCTCCAGCACCACGTCCAGGCCGACCTCGAGCTGGCACAGCACCGTCTCGTCGGCAGTGAACTCCACGCCTTCCAGCGAGAACGCTGAGTTCGCCCCCGGGCACACCACGATCTGGTTCTCCCCGTCGCGGTCCACGACGATCAGCGCGGTGCCGGTCGCATCGCCGTCGAGCACCGTCACATCAGTGGTGTCCACGCCGGCGGACGAAAGGGCATCGAGCATCTGACGGCCCTGCCCGTCGTCGCCCACCGCGCCGATCATGCGGGCGCTCCCGCCCAGTCGGGCTGCGGCCACGGCCTGGTTGGCCCCCTTGCCGCCGGGCTGCTGCTGCAGGATGCCGCCGCCGATGGTCTCCCCGGCGGTGGGGAGCCGATCCGTGGTGGCGATGATGTCCAGGTTGATGCTGCCGACGACGGTGAGGGCAGAAAGTCGAGTGCTCATAGAGAAGTCCTATCAGGTTGAGCCTGAGGCGGCTGGATTAGGAAACAGTGTACGTCAGGTTGAACTTGCTCGTCATACGTGGTTGTATAACAACTCACATCCCAATGGCAGGACGGGCCTGCAGAACAAAGGAGTTTGATGTGAACACACCAGCCGCGGGCACCGCTTCGCCGCCTCCCGCCGTCGACAATGAAGCAGTGGACCAGACCAAACTTGGCGGCCGCAGCGCCGCCCTGCTCATCGTCACCCTCCTGCTCGGCGTGCTGTCCTTCCAGCTCAACGCCAGCATGGTCACCCCGGCGCTGCCGCAGATCGCCGCCAGCTTCGGCCTGGGAGCCGACGCCGCCGCCCCGGTGCAGTCCATGTTCTTCCTCGCCGGCGCCATCGCCGGCCCGGTGATCGGCAGGTGGAGCGACTTCATCGGCCGCCGCGCCGCCCTCCTGCTGGTCCTGGCCATCATGGGCGCCGGCACCGTCCTCTGCATCGCCGCCCCGACGCTACCGATCCTCATCGCGGGCCGCTTCCTACAGGGCGTGTCCAGCGCGGTCTTCGCCCTCTCCTACATCGTGCTCAGCGAAAACCTGCAGCCGCGTGTCTTCGGCACCTCCGTGGGCATCATCGCCGCCATCAACGGCGGCATCGGGGGAGTGGACGGCTACGTCGGCGGCCTGATGTCCGAGACCCTCGGCTTCCGGTCCATCTTCGCCGTCGTGCTGGTGCTCACCGCCGTCGCCGCCGTCTGCATCCTCAGGACTGTCCCGACGGGACGGCCACAGGGTGTCCGCGGCGCCATGGACTGGTGGGGAGCGGGCTCGCTCTCGGTGTTCCTGGTGTTCATCACCTACTTCGTCTCCGGCGGGTCCGCCGCCGGCTGGACCGCCCCCGGCACCCTGGCCCTGCTGGCCGGCACCGTGGCGTCGTTCGCCGCCTTCTGGATGATCGAGAAACGGCGCAGCCACCCGCTCATCGCCGTCCACCACCTGCGCTCCCGCCAGGTGTGGCCCGTCATCGCCACCACCGTCCTGACCCTCGCCGGCATCTTCGCCGTCATGAACTTCACCGTGGTGCTGCTCAGCCAGGATCACGACGCCGGGTTCGGGCTCAGTGCTTCTCTCTCGGCCCTGCTGTTCCTCACCCCGGCTGCATTGATTGGTGTGTTTGCCGCACCTTTGGCCGGGTGGCTCGCCGGCCGCCGCGGGTGGATCAAGACCCTCCGTTTTGGGACGGCGCTGAGCCTGGCGTCCGCCGTGGCTGCCGCCCTGTTCGCCGGCAACCAGGTGGCGGTGATGGCCGCCGTCGCTGCCCTCGGCATCTTCTACAACGGCCTCTTCCTCACCGCGATCAACGGACTCTCCGTCCTGCTCTCGCCCAAGGAGGCCCCGGCCGCCCTGCCCGGCATCAATGGTGCGTCCTTCGGCATCGGGGCGAGCCTCGGCGTCGTGGTTGTTGCCCCGTTCGCCGCGCAGGCGACGTCCGCCGGCTACGCCACCGCTCTCTGGATCTCGGTGGCCATCACTGCCGCCGCGTTTATCGTCAGCCTCTTCGTCGCCGCCCCCAAGGGCGAGACCCTCTGATCCTTCCGCACGAACCGAAAGAAGAACCACTCCCATGACCAGCCACCCGTTCTACCTTGACTGCGACACCGGCATCGACGACGCCCTCGCCCTGGCCTACCTGCTCGCCTCCCCGGAGGCGGACGTGCGGGGGATTGGCGCCGTGAGCGGCAACGTCAGTGCCGCCGTCGGCGCCCGCAACACCCTGGACCTGCTGGAGCTCGCCGGGCACGCGCACATCCCCGTCGCCCTCGGCGCGCACAACCCTCTCGCCGGTTCCTTCGGCGGGGGAGCGCCGTGGGTGCACGGTTCCAACGGCATCGGCGAGGTTTCGCTGTCTGAGTCCTCTGTTTCCCTTGCGCCGGAGACGGCGGCGGAGATGCTGGTGCGGCTCGCGCACGAGCACCCCGGCACGCTGCGGGTCCTGGCCATCGGCCCGCTGACCAACATCGCCGAGGCGCTGCGGCTGGAGCCTTCCCTGCCGGAGCTGATTGCGGAGATCACCATCATGGGCGGCGCGGCCCTGGCCCCGGGGAACCTCACGCCCGTGGCCGAGGCGAACATCGCCAACGACCCCGAGGCCGCTGCGCTTGTGCTGTCCGCCGACTGGAACGTGACCCTGGTGCCGCTGGACGTGACCATGACCAACGTGCTGGAGGAGAACCACCGGCAGGAGCTGCTGGCCTCGTCCGGTTCCGTGCCGCGGGCGCTGGGGGAGATGCTGGGCTACTACTTCCGGTTCTACGAGGGCATCTTCGGCCGTGCCTGCTCCGCCATGCATGACCCCCTCGCGGCGGCGCTCGCGGTGGGTGCCGTGACGGCTGCCGTTGCGCCGGTGGTTCATGTGGACGTCGACACCACATCCGGGCCTAGCCGCGGGCAGACCGTGTGCGACCTGCGCGGGCTCTACATGGACTACCCGGAGCAATCGGGCGCCCGCTGCCGAGTGGTGCTTTCCTTGGATGGCGACTTTGCGCCGCACCTGGTGGAGAGGCTGCTGTCGCTTAGTGCCGCGGAAAGCACGACGGCGGCACTTCAGTCCGCGAACCAGGTGCCCGCGGTCGCCTGACCACGCCCCTCACCCGGAGTTTTTGTACAGATAATCCGCGTTTGGCACGATCCAAGCCGTGATACCTGTACAAAAGCTCCAGGGCGGGGTGTGGGTTGAAGTCTGGAGGGACTGAATCACACAGTTCAGTTGGTGGCCGGATGGGTCGGTGCAGTTTACCTATGAGCTATAGGAAAACTATTGACAATAGGCGAGATAGTCCTAGGCTTAACCCACAACACTTTCAAAGAGAGGTCTTGTGGAGGCTAAGGCTAAGCCGCAGGACCCGCGCCCGGGCCGTCATGCTGCCCGACGCGGCGAAATCATCCAGGCGGCTTGGGCTGAGGCTGAGGCCCAGGGTTTGTCCGCCATATCGCTGACTCAGGTCGCCCGCAGGGTTGGGCTGCGCCAGCCGTCCCTCTATTCCTACTTCCCTTCCAAGAACGCACTGATCGACGCAATGTTCGCCGAAGCCGCAGGCGCACTGCTCGACACGGTCGATCATGTGCCTTACCCGGAATCGCCCCGGGCCGGCGCAAGGATGCTCGCACGAACCGTACTGGAGTTTGGGGTCTCCCATCCGATCCAGAGCCAGCTCATCTTTCAACGCACCATTCCGGGCTTCGAGCCGTCCGCAGAAGCGTATGCGCCAGCTCTGAAGATGCAGGCAAAATACTCCCTGAAACTCATCGACGCCGGGCTCACGGCGCCGTCGGACGTCGACATCTTCACCGCTCTCGTGGCCGGATTGTCCAGCCAGCAACTGGCCAATGAACCAGGGGGCTCCCGCTGGGTCTCACAGCTGGACACTGTTCTTGACATGTTTTTCGAATATCTGGACAGGCGGAACCGGACCCGGTCCGACCCGCCGTAAGCGAAGGCAGGGATCGCCATGCCGGCGGACAAAGCTCCTACAGACGTCGCTGCGGTCGTCCGAATCGCACACGACGAAGCCATGCAGATCACAGCAGAGGAAAATCGGCGATTTCTTGTCCTGTTGCAGCAACTCAGCTCCGCAGACTGGCAGAAGGCCACCGACTGCACCCGCTGGACGGTGCGCGACGTCGCTGTCCACGTCATCGCCTCCGCGGAGGCACAGTCCTCACCCCTGGAGTTCCTGCGCCAGGTCTGGCAGGGACGCAAGCTCACCGCACAAATCGGCGGCCGGCACTGGGTCGACGGGGTCAACGAGGCCCAGCTTCAGAACCGTAGGGCCCTGACTGCCGCCGACATTCCGTCCCGCTGGGGGTCCGCTTCCAGCGCGGCGCTTAGGGCTCGCCAACGGATGCCAGCCGCCGTCCGGGGCCTTCGGCTCCTGCCTCTGGGCGAGATGGACGGAGTCGACATCGGATGGCAGCCGCTTGGGTACCTCTTCGACATTGGGTTCACCCGGGACGTGTGGATGCACCGTATTGACATCTGCCGGGCGACCGGCCGAGACCTGAGCCCGACCCGTGACCACGATGGCCGTCTCGTCGAAGACATCGTCGCAGAATGGGCGACCAGCCACACGGAACCGTTCACCTTGAAGCTGACCGGTCCGGCCGGCGGCATGTTCACCCGCGCGGGGAGTCCGGGGAGCGACTGTTTGGAGATCGATGCCATCGAAAGTTGCCGCCTCCTCGCCGGTAGGGGAACGCCCCACGGCGTGCTCCGCCACCCCTTGCCACTCTGAGGCACCAACCGCACTTGAACCGTGTCTCGAGCTAAGGAATGCGTATTGCAAATCAACAAACGGACGCTAAAAGCGGACGGGTTCACCGGATTCCGGTCGTTCGAACAGTTGGAGATCAATCGCGTTCCGCAGGCTCCCGGAATCTATGCAGTGCTTAAACCCGAAGGCTTCGATCGGGAAGCACCGGTAACCGCGGACTGCGAAAGCGTATTCAAGAGTTCACTGACTTCGGCCGCGGGAAGCCTGTCGGCCATTGGGGCGGCCGGCTCATTTGGCAACTCGCCAACTCGCGATCGCTGGTTATCGCTTGGAAGGAGCTGCCAGCTGAGGTGGTGAATTCTGCCGAAGCCGCGTACCACGCTGAGTTCGTCAGCATTTACGGAAAACTGCCCTTCGGCAACTTGGTTCAGGCCAGGACAAAGGGAGGATAAGCGACTCAGGGCAGCTCCAGGCGCTCGCCGACGCGGACTGCGTCCTCCGACAAAACGTAAGCAGTCCGCCGTCGTTCCAGTCTCTCCTGCTGCACAGGCGACGGGATGTGTGCGCCCTTCGCCCGATTGCATCTGGCGCAGGCAGCGACGAAGTTCTGCAAGCTGGTAGACCCGCCCTTGGACCAGGGGTAGAAATGGTCGCCGTGCTCTGCAGGACGTGAGCAACGACGGCGGAAGCCGGCTTCCATTTCGCACTGGCCGCCGGCCCGGGCCATTCCTTCGCGGCGCTGCTGCCGGGTGAAGCGGCGTACGGGATCGCGGCGCCGCACGTCGCGGGAGCGGATGATGAGCACTGTGGTGATCAGGGCAACAATGACGAGCCCCGGGGCTGTGACGGCCGCCAGGAGGCCGTCGAACATCTCGCGCAGGATGCTGGCGACCGAGGAGCCGGTCTTGCCGAGGGTTACGTGGGTTGTGTTCGGCTGGAAGGAAAGGATGGCTGCGGCGATGAGCCAAACAGTGGCCGCGCTTATGCCACCCGAAGGGCCACCCGTGTCCAGTAGATGCGGTTCAGTTCCAACATTTGGTCGCTCCCCAGCAAGACTCCGGCAAGGTGTTCGGCGTTGTGCCGCTCACTGAGGGAGATCGTACATTGAACTTCGAGGCACGGTGCTACGGAATTTTGCCCGGCGAAAAGGCATTCAGTCCGGCGTCGGTTGCAGCGGCGACCAGCCTAAAAGCACGTACCCGGAGAATGCCTCCAAGATCAAAGCCGGTCTCCTCACAGCGGCGGAACCGGGCGATGCTCATCACCTGCATGGTTCACCTTTTCCGCGAGGTCAGACGCCCAGGGGCGGATTCCGTGGTGGAACAGCATGCCTTCGGGCAGTCCCTGAACGTTCGCGACGGAACCGGAAATATCGATGGTGATCCGGCTGTCGGCCATGGGGGCGTTGGTGATGTGCAGGTCGCCGTAGGATTCGGGAAGAACGGGATCCATCCAGAGGCCGCCTCGGGCGACGTCGGCGTAGTAGCCCATCAGGCTCTTCACGAGCTGGATCGGCGTGGTGGCGGCCCACGCCTGCGGCGAGCATGCCGTGGGATAGGGGACGGGTTCGTCGAAGTGCTCGCGGCTGAAGCCGCAGAACAATTCCGGCAGCCGTCCTTCCGAGTACTCGGCCGCCTCAAACAAGGCTGTGGAGATCCGCTGGGCCTGCTCGACGAGGCCGTAGCGCAGGAGACCTGACGCGATGATCGCATTGTCGTGGGGCCAGACCGATCCGTTGTGGTAGCTGGCGGGGTTGTAGGCGCCCATGTTGCTGGCCAGGGTTCGCACGCCCCAGCCGCTGAACATCTCGGGGGACATGAGCCGTTCCGCCACCAGCGGGGCCTTATCCGCATCGATGATCCCAAACAGCAGGCATTGCCCCATGTTGGAAGTGCAAGCGTCCACCGGCCGCTTGTGGCCGTCCAGTGCGACCGCGTAGTAGCCGCGGTCCGGCAACCAGAACTGTTCGTTGAACTGCCTCTTCAACTGTGCCCCGAGGCTCCGGTACTTGGCCGCAAGAGCCAAGTCGCCGGCGTCGTAAGCTATCCAGGACCGCGCCATGTAGGCGCTGTAGACGTAGGCCTGCACCTCGCAGAGCGCGATCGGGGGCTCGGCCAGGGTGCCGTCCGCGAAGTTGATTCCGTCCCACGAGTCCTTCCAGCCCTGGTTGATTAAACCGCTGTCGTTGAGGCGTTCGTACTCGACGAAGCCGTCGCCGTCCTTGTCGCCGTAGTCGCGGATCCAGTCCAGGGCCCGGTCCACGTGCGGCAGCAGTTCCGAGATGGTTTCTGCGGCGAATCCCCAGCGGCTGACTTCCCCGAACAGGGCCACGAACAGAGGCGTGGCGTCGACGCTGCCGTAGTAGGCGGACTTGCCACCCAGGGCCAGGCCGCTGGAGACATCGAGCCTGACCTCGTGCAGGATCTTCCCTGGTTCCTCCTCGCTCATCACATCTACCACGCTGCCCTGACGCTCTGCGAGGGTCTGGATGGTGCCGAAGGCCAGGGACGGATCCACCGGCAGCGCCATCAGGGAGGCCCACAGGGAGTCCCGGCCGAACAGCGCCATGAACCAGGGCGCGCCGGCGGCCACCACGATCCGGTCCGGGTGGTCCGGGTCCTCGATGCGAAGTGCTCCCAGATCGTCATAGCTGCGGCGGAGCGTCCGCTCGATGGAGCGGTTGCCCATGCGCAGCATCGGAATCTTTGACACCCACTCCTGCCGGCGGAGGTCGCGCGGAGACAGCCCACCCTCGTCCGAACGAACAAAGGGCGCCGCCGGACCGGACATGTCTGCGGTGGGCACCACGCTGACGGTGGTGCTCCATTCCCCATGCGCTGGGACAACGGCGTGATACGTCAGGGCCTCCGGTGTGGCTTCTGCGCCGATGCCTGACACGACGACGCCTTTCCGGATGTCCTGCCAGACGGCCCGGATGGTCAGCGCATCACCGTCCGCCTGGCGGGACTCGTCCCAGCGCCGCTGAACGCGCGCCTCCTTCACCTCGAAGAGGTCAGCGAAGTCCGCATCGACCCTGAGGGAGACCACGCAGTCGGCCGGTGCCGTCGCGTAGTTCCTGACGGTGATCTGTTCCAGGATTCCGGTGCCCACCTCGCGAAGGCGTTCGACGATCAGCGGGCTGTCCGCGTGCCCGTCCGGGCGGGGGACGCGGCCGGCGAACAGGGCCCTAAACGGTTCCTTGGTCTTGGCGGCGAGGGACTCCAATGGGGCTCCGTTAACGGTCAGATGCCAAGCGGACAGGATGCGGGTGTCCTCAAAGAAAACCCCATGCGGATACTCCGGGCTGATGTCGCCGTTCGCCCCGGAGATGCAGAATGATGAGCCCTCCACCAGGGTGACCGCGCCTGGCCCCGGCGAACCTGCAGCAGTGTCAGCATTCCATCCAGCCATCCCTGCTCCTTCAAAGGATCGGCGTCAACGGCTCAGCGCCGCGTTCGCCGAGCGGATCCTCCTACGATCATCCTGCTCAAACCGACGCTACGCCTGCGCGCCGATCGGTACCAGTGGCACAAGCCGGCACAGCACCTACTGAAGACGCTGCTGCCCTTGTCTTCGAAAAAGCACGACTGCGCGGCCTACTATTCATGTATGCGAACTAGCCCGTTCTGAGTCAACCGTCGGCGGGCCGCATCAATCTCGGGAGCAGACATGAACGAAGACCGGACAAACCCGACAGTGAAGTCGGCCGACCGGGCCCTGACTGTGGTGGAATTTGTTGCCGGAAAAGGATCGGCAAGTTTCACCGAGATCCTCGAGGCCCTCCGGTTGCCCCGGTCCAGCGCACACGGGCTGCTGAATACGCTGTGTTCCGCGGGCTGGCTGGACCACAATGCAGCCAACCGGCAGTATTCGCTGGGACTGAGGGCCTGGCAGGTTGGCCAGCTGTACACCGGACACCAGACCCTGGCAAACGTCGCGAAGCCCGTTATGGACCGGCTTTCCAGCTCGTTGGGGGAGACAGTTCAACTAGCACTCCTTGACGGTGTGGAGAACGTGTACATTGCGATCAGCCAGGCATCCAGCGGAATGAGGCTGGGGTCCTCGGTAGGAATGCGCCTTCTGGCACACGCCACCGGAATCGGCAAGGCACTACTGAGCATGCTTGAGCCCGAGGATGCGCTGCAGCGGCTCAGCTCCGTGGCGTTGCCGCGCCTGACGGCAAAAACCGTTACCGACGTGAAGGATCTGGCGGAACTGGTTGCCCAGGCGAAGGCCAGCGGGTTCGCGGTGGATGACGAGGAATACCTCGACGGATGCCGTTGCGTAGCCGTTCCGCTTACCAGCGAGGCCGGCGGAGGAATGAACGCTGCACTTTCGGTGACGATGCCGACCCTACGGACGGACGAGGAGTGGCCGGGAAGCATCCTGCGGCCGCTAGCAGGAGCAGCGCAGGAAATCCGCGCTCTCCTGGGAGTCCGTGAGCCGGGGATTGCTTTGCCCGCCGCGCTGGTGAAAGCGTCTTAAACAGGCTGTATGGCCCTGCCTGATAGAGGCCATCACGTAACTGTTGCTGCTTGGAGTGACCTGTGCCATACTCATCCTGTTCACATTCTTGAACTCTAATTCATGCTCATGAACTCAATGAGGAGTTACTTTGTCCAAGCAAGTGCCTGCTCCCACCAGCGAAGCGCTGGCGCCGATCGTCAAGCGAGTTACCCGGCGGCTAATTCCCGTCCTGCTGCTGATGTACATCCTGGCGTTCCTTGACCGCTCCAACCTCGGGTTCGCCAAGGCCGCCTACCAGGCCGACACGGGCCTGTCGGACGCTGCGTACGCGCTGGGCGCCGGGATCTTCTTCCTCGGCTACGCTGCCCTGGAGGTCCCCAGCAACATCCTGATGCGGCGGCTCGGTGCCAAGATCTGGCTGGCACGGATCATGATCAGCTGGGGCATCGTCTCGGCACTCATGATGTTCGCCCAGAACGAATGGTCCTTCTATCTCCTCCGGGTCCTGCTCGGCATCACGGAGGCGGGCTTCTTCCCCGGCGTGATCCTGTACCTGACCTACTGGATCCCCGCGCAGTTCCGCGGCCGCGTCAATGGCCTCTTCTACTTCGGCGCACCGCTCGCCTTCATCTTCGGCGGACCGCTCTCAGGCCTGCTTCTGGACCTCGACGGCCTGGGCGGACTCCAGGGCTGGCAGCTGATGTTTGTCGCCACTGGAGCCCTCACGGTCGCCGTCGGACTTTGGGCATTCTCCTACCTGGACAACGGCCCGGCCGATGCCAAGTGGCTGAACGCGAGTGAACGCTCGACGCTTATCGCCGCCCTCGACGCGGAGGAAGGGGCCAAAGCGGACCACTCTCCAAAGGGCGCCCTGCGAGCACTGACCAACCCGAAGGTCCTCTACTTCTGCGTCATCTACTTCACCATCCAGATGAGCGTCTACGGCGTCACCTTCTACCTGCCCACCCAGATCGCCGCGCTGGTCGGCAGCAAGGTGGGGCTCGGCGTCGGCCTGATGACGGCGGTGCCCTGGGGCATCGCCATGATCGCCACCTTCCTGCTCAGCCGGCTGGCAGACCGGACCGGACGCCGCCGCCTCGTGGCCGCTGCTTCCCTCACGGCTGCCGCGATCGGTATTTTTGGCTCCGCGCTTACTGACAATCCGCTCATGGGGCTGGCGGCACTGTCCCTGGGCGCAGCCGGATTCATCAGCGTACAGCCGGTGTTCTGGACGCTGCCCACTGCGATGCTCGTCGGAGCAGCCGCTGCAGGCGGCATCGCGCTGATCAACTCCATTGGCAGCCTGGGAGGTTTTGTCGCCCCCATCGCAAAGACCTGGGCAGAATCGTCCTTCGGCCCCAAGGCAGGACTCTTCCTGCTCGCCTTCACAGCACTGCTCGGCGCCGTCCTGCTCTACAACAGCCACCGGGTCAGCAAGGTCGTTGACAGCACGCCGCTTACCCAGCCCACCGAAGAGAAAGTGCACTGATGAAGGCCCTTGAACTGAAAGACTTCCACCAACTGGTGGTCGTGGAACGGGACGAACCGATGGCTGGCCCCGGCGATGTCCTGATCGACGTCGTAGCCACCGGCATCTGCGGATCGGACATCCACGGCTACACGGGTGAGAACGGGCGCCGGGTCCCAGGACA
The DNA here is from genome assembly GCF_051965295.1 of Arthrobacter sp. SAFR-023. Taxonomy (NCBI): domain Bacteria; kingdom Bacillati; phylum Actinomycetota; class Actinomycetes; order Micrococcales; family Micrococcaceae; genus Arthrobacter; species Arthrobacter sp. SAFR-023. Next base: position 129,258 of record NZ_JBQCMF010000010.1, read on the forward strand.
GGTCATGGGGCACGAAACGGTGGGACGCATCGCCGCGCTCGGTGCCGGGGCAGATGCATACGGCCTCGCCGTCGGCCAGCCCGTCACGTTCAACCCGCTCATCAGCTGCAACGCCTGTGAAGCGTGCGACGCCGGCCAGCAGCAGCACTGCCCCGACCGCACCGTGATCGGCGTCAACCCGTCCATCGTCTCGGCTTTCGCCGAGCAGGTGGCGGTGCCCGCGCAGAACGTCGTGGCACTGTCCGCGGGAACGCCGATCGTCTACGGTGCATTGATCGAGCCCCTGGCCGTTGCGTTCCACGCCGTCCGGCGGGCCCGCATCAGCACCGGCCAAAAGGTCCTGGTGATCGGCGGCGGCCCCATCGGCCAGTCCGTCATCCTTGCCGCCATCCAGGAAGGGGCAGGGCAGGTCCTCGTCTCCGAGATGGACCCTGCCCGGCGTGCCCTGTGCCAGCGCCTTGGCGCGCAGCCCCTCGACCCCGCTGCCGCCCCACTGGACGAGCAGGTCCGGGCCGCCTTCGGGACCCTGGCCGACACAACGGTGGATGCCGTTGGCATCAAGCCTACGATCGCCGGCGCCCTGGAAGCCACCAAGTTCGGCGGCGTCGTTTCGCTGGTGGGCATGGGCTCACCCGAACTGGCCTTCAACGCCTACCGGGTCTCCACCGAGGAACGGGAGATCGTAGGCAGCTTCTGCTACAACAACCAGGATTTCCGCGACGCCGCCGCCTGGGTGGACCAGGGGTCACCCGTCCTGGCCGAACTCATCAGCCGTGAAGTCACCATGGACGACGCCGACGCCGCCTTTGCCGGTCTCGCCTCGGCCGATGGCACCGCCGGCAAAGTCCTGATCCGCCTCGACTCAGCAAGGAACAGTTAGTGAGCATCGAAAACCGCATCCGTCACGTCCGCGCCTATACCCTTCGCGGCGGCGGCGCCGACTACCACGACCAGGACGCCGGGCACTGGATAGACGACCACATCGCCACGCCCATGTCCGTCTACCCGGAATACCGGCAGTCCCGCCAGAGCTTCGGGCTGAATGTCCTCGGCACCCTCGTCGTCGAAATCGAGGCCGACGACGGCACGGTGGGTTTCGCCGTCACAACGGCTGGGGAGCTGGGTGCCTTTATTGTCGAGAAGCACCTGGCCCGTTTCGTCGAGGGTGCCCGGGTGACCGACATCGAAAAGATCTGGGACCAGATGTACCGGTCCACGCTCTTCTACGGCCGCAAGGGCGTGGTGCTGAACGCCATCAGCGCGGTGGACCTGGCGCTGTACGACCTGCTGGGAAAGATCCGGCAGGAGCCCGTTTACGCTCTCCTCGGCGGGCCGGTCCGCGATGAACTGACCATGTACGCCACCGGCGCACGGCCGGACGTCGCCAAGAAGCTGGGATTCATCGGCGGCAAAATGCCCCTGCACCACGGGCCGGCCGAGGGCGAGGAGGGCCTCCGCAAGAACCTGGAGATGATCCGGGACATGCGCGAAAAGGTGGGCGACGACTTCTGGCTGATGCTCGACTGCTGGATGTCGCTTGATCTCGACTACGCCACCCGGCTGGCCCACGGCGCGGCGGAATACGGCCTGAAATGGATCGAAGAAGCCCTTCCCCCGGATGACTACTGGGGCTACGCCAAGCTCAAGAAGCAGGTTCCGCCCAAGATGCTGGTGACCACGGGCGAACACGAAGCCACCCGTTGGGGCTTCAAGCTGCTCCTGGACATGGAATGCGCCGACATCATCCAGCCCGATGTGGGGTGGTGCGGCGGTATCACCGAACTCACCAAGATCTCGGCGATGGCTGACGCCAACGGCGCGCTGGTCATTCCCCACGGATCGTCCGTGTACTCGTACCACTTTGTCGTTACCCGGACCAACAGCCCGTTTGCCGAGTTCCTCATGATGCACCCGACGGCCGAGGAAGTGGTTCCCATGTTTTCCCCGATGCTGCTCGGCGAGCCCGTCCCGGTAAACGGCAAACTCAAGGTTCCCGAAACCCCGGGCTTCGGAGTCGAACTGAACCCGGCGCTGGAAAAACTGCGGCCGTACACGCACTGACCGTCCTCTACAGGCAAGGAAACAAATAAATGGAACTCATGCGCTTGGGCGAACCCGGGCAGGAACTGCCGGTAGCCAGGGAAGACGGGAAATACTTCGATCTGCGGTCCCTGACCGCTGATATCGACGGCGGTTTTCTCGCCAACGACGGCATCGCCAGGGTACGCGACGCACTCATGGCCGGCTTGCCGGAACTTGAAGGCGCGGCATCGCTGCGGATCGGGGCACCCGTCGCCAAGCCGGGGGCGGTTCTTTGCATCGGCCAGAACTATGCCGCCCATGCTGCAGAATCGGGTGACGCCCCGCCGTCGGTCCCGATTCTCTTCTTCAAACACCCCAACACCGTGGTTGGCGCCTTTGACCACGTGGTGATTCCGCCCGGAGCCGAGAAAGTGGACTGGGAGGTTGAATTGGCCGTTGTCATGGGCAAACGCGCCTCGTACCTCGAGTCGCCGGAGGAAGCACTGGACTATGTTGCCGGTTATGCGGTGAGCAACGATGTGTCCGAGCGGGCATTCCAAGTGGACCATTCGGGCGGGCAATGGTCCAAGGGCAAGTGCTGCGCTACGTTCAACCCGCTGGGCCCGGCGCTGGTTCCCGCGGCGGAAGTAGGGAATCCCCAGAAGCTGCGGCTGCGGTCCGCCGTGAACGGGGAAACGAGGCAGGACTCCAACACCTCGGACATGATCTTCTCGGTGGCCCACATCATCTGGCATCTGTCGCAGTACCTGGTCCTGGAACCCGGCGACATCATCAACACGGGGACCCCGCAGGGTGTGGCACTGTCCGGCAAGTTTCCCTACTTGCGCGAGGGCGACCGCATGGACATCAGCATCGAGAAGCTGGGCCGCCAGGAGCAGAAGCTGGTCGCGTACACGAAGCAGTAACTGCAGCGTGAGCGCCGCCTCTTGCCCGGTCCCGCTGCTTTGGTGAGGGACCGGAGCAAGGTTGGTGCCGCCGTCGTACGAGTTAGCAGCATGAGGGCTTCGCGGACCACGGTACGGCTGACCTTCATGTCGGTCCCGAGCTCGGTCTCGGTGGGGCGGCGCGCCTCGAGCCAGACCGCAGCAGGCTGTTGCGGACGGCTACGCTACCTGGAGCAGCCCAACCGGTGCCGGGCGATGCTGGCGCGAGCGGGTCAGGAGAGCCAGTCGGCGTAGTGGGTGGGGGCGAGGTGGGCGTTCTTGTCGGTGAGAACGTCCCCCTTGACGACAGCGAACATGCCGGCGCTAGGGTCGGGAACGACCGTACGGCTGTCGCCCTTGCGGGACAGGGTGATCCGGCCCAGCTCGTCCAGGGAGAAGATCTCGGGGCCGGCGATGTTGCGGATGCCATTCAGCGGGGCGCCCGCGGCAACCTCCGCCACCGCGTCGGCAACGTCCTTGGCGGCGATCGGCTGGATCGGCGTGGCGGGCAACCGGACGGTGTCGCCGTCGGCGGTCCAGGACAGGACCGCGTCCACGAACTCCATGAACTGCGTCGCCCGGACGATGGAGTAGGGGATCGGCCCGGCCGCAAGGATGTCCTCCTGGAGCACCTTGGCCCGGTAGTAGTCCAGCTCCGGCACCTGCTCGGCGCCGACAATGGAGAGGATGACGAAGTGGCCGACGCCGCCCTTCTGGGCCGCGGCCAGGAGGTTGTCCATTGAGGTCTGGAAGAAAGCCGGGGAGGCTTCGTCGAACGTCGGGGAATTCGTCAGGTTGACGACGACGGCGGCCCCCGCCAGCGCCTCGTCCAGTCCCTGGCCGCTGATAACGTCGACCCCGGTGGACTGCGAGTGCGGTACCGCCTCGTGCCCGGCGGCGTTCAGATTCTTGACGACCTGGGACCCGATCAGCCCGGTACCGCCGATGACTGCGAACTTCATGACATGCCTTTCTTCGGGAGTGTGTGCAGTGTATGGCGCATGAACCACGTGTGGATGGCCTGCACCAACCCCGGATAGATTTTGTCCGAGTAAATCGGCCGAGGGCGGCCCGTGATAGTAAGCATCGATGAACGTGGCCGTCTCGTCCAGAGGCGCCCAACCCGTACGGGCGTCCGCAGCTGTGAAGCCCTTCGGCAGGGAGAAGCAGCATGAACTGGGTAACTGGATCCGGAAGCCACGCTTGGCGCGTCTCTAGTGACTCTGACGAACAAGTGGCGCTGATTCAAGGTGCTTCAGGGCGCAAAGGGATGCCCGGCCGATTACGGCTGGGCATCCCTCGTTGAAATGCCCCCGTCAAAAATTTGGGGTAATTTTCCGGCAGACACTAGGTAGCCGGGCTGCATTGGAGCAAGATGCTCGGTATGAAAAATGTAGTTATAGCCAGCCTCGCCGCCGTAGTCGTAGGTTTTGGCGCGATCACCGTGGCTGTCCCGAGCAACGCGGCAACGGAGCCGCAGCAGATCCCTGGCCAGATCATCGTCAAGTTCCGAGACAGCGGCGCTGCGCCTGGGCTGCTGCGCCAGAACGGCGTCAGCGACGGCGTCGGCATCGGCAGCACTGGAGCACACCTCGTCAAGGTGCCGGCCGGCAAGGAATCTCAGCTCATCGAATCCCTGAACCGGAACCCGGCCGTTGAATACGCCGAGCCGGACCAGCTCGTTACCGCCGCCGTCGACGAACCCGACCCGGACTACTTCCCTCGCCAGTACGCTCTGCACAACGAGGGGCAGTCATTTACCAGCACCAACAACACGGTAACCGTGGCAGGGGGCACGGCTGACGCCGATGTTGACGCCGTCGAAGCCTGGGACGTCACTACCGGCGAGGGCATCAAAGTTGCCGTGCTCGACACCGGTGTTGCAACTGACAACGACGACATTGCGGCGAAGGTGGTTCTACGCGCCAACTTCAGCACCGCGGCAACGGGCGAAGACAACTACGGCCACGGCACGCACGTGGCCGGCATTATTGCCGCCACCAAGGACGCGGAGGGTGTCTCCGGTGTATGCCCGGACTGCTCCATTTTGGACGGCAAAGTCATCGACGACAGCGGTTCCGGCTCTACATCATCCATTGTCAATGGCATCAACTGGGCGGTTGAAAACGGCGCCAGGGTCATCAACATGAGCCTCGGTCAGCGCGTTCCATCGCTGGCCCTCGAGGATGCCGTCAACAATGCATGGAACAAGGGTGTGGTGATAGTAGCCGCAGCGGGCAATGCCGGTACCCAGGCCCCGATGTACCCGGCCGCATACCCCAACGTCATCGCCGTCGCCGCGACCGATAACAACGATGCCAAAGCCTCCTTCTCAACCTACGGCGGGTGGGTTGATGTGGCAGCGCCCGGGGTGGACGTCTACTCGACCTTCCCGAAGCACCCCTTCACTATCGGTACCCAGAGCGGCCGCGAGATGGGCTATGACATCGCCAGCGGTACCTCAATGGCCTCACCCATGGTGGCCGGCGTTGCCGCGCTTGTCTGGAGCACACCTGCCGGCACCGCAAACACGTCAGTCCGCGCCACCGTCGAATCAACCGCCGACGCCGCGGTTACCGGCACGGGCACCTACTGGACGCATGGCCGCGTGAACGCGTGCAAGGCTGTGGCTGGTGTGTGCGACCAGCCATGAGGCGACTGCAGGACTAGGACTGGAGCGACTGCATCACCGAGAGGTGGCCGGCGCGGTCGGCGATGAGGCATTTGGCGAGGTAGAAGGGCCGGTTGGCGTGCCGGACATACTGCGTCAGCACGAGGACCGGGTCCGACGCGCGCAGGTCCAGCAGCTTGGCGCGGCTCGGGCCCACCTGGCTCAGCCCGATCTGGCACTCGCCCGGGCCGAGCCCCCGGCCAGCCGCATTGTTGAGCGCCGCGAGCAGGGTAGTGCCGCCGTCGTCGTTAATTTCCAACGGCGCCGCGGCACCCCCGGCGAAACTGACCGGCTGCGCGGAGATGTTTTCCTGCAGGTGGGCGATGGGCTCGCCGTCGCGAATCAGGACGGACTCCCAGAGCCAGACCTCGGTGCCGGGTTCGACGCCGACGCCGGGGGCCACGAACTCGGAGGCAGGCTGACGCTCCACCTGGATGCGCTTGATCTGGATCTGGTGTCCGGGGCCGCCGAGGACTTCCTCGAAGGGGCGGATGCGTTCGATGCCGATGCGGGGGAGGGTGTCGGAGACGAACCGGCCGACGCCGCGGCGGGCGCGGATGAGGCCGTCCTCCTCGAGCAGCATCAGGGCCTCGCGGACCACGGTTCGGCTGACTTTCATGTCGGTTCCGAGCTCGGTCTCGGTGGGGAGCATGGAGCCGGGCTGGAGCAGGTTGTTGCGGATGGCTTCGGCGATCCGAGAGTAGACGGCGACCCGGAGCGGTGAGCCGGGCTGGGCCTCCACCGGCTGGGACAGGAACCGGACGGCGTCCTCGTGCACGTTATGCCTCGCTTGCGTTAGTTCGGGGGAGTCAAGCCTAGCAAGTGGTACGGGCTTGTTGGACAACCAGAGTGCATCAGGCTTGGGCACGTTATTGAAGCAGGGTTCAGCTCGCGTAAACAGGACGCCCGGCGATTCCATCGTTCACAGATCGAGCCTGAACTGGGTCGGCTGGCATTCGGCCTTGTCGGTTACCGTCCCCACATTGAAAGAAAGGCTGAGCATGGGCACCGCAGGGCCGTTCGGCCCTGCGGCGCCTTCTTTACTACTGGCTCAGGCTGTCACTTGGCTGTACAGCTACCCGTCGTGTCGGAGGGGAGGTTGAGCTTGACCCTAATCTTCTGAGCAGCAGCGTTCGGCGAGCTTTCCCATGTATTCCAAGCCGTTATCAGGTTGGCTTCTGTGGTCTGGCTTGCCACGTTCGCGGCGCTGCTTAGTTCCACGTACATGTTGTCGGCGAGAGCCGCTACATCCGTTTTTACCGATCCAGGCCATTTGGCCGCTGGGTCTGAAAGGCGCTCGATGGTCTTGCGATAGCCGTCACGAAGAGCTGCGGTTGCTTTCCTCGCGGCCGCAAGGTCCAAAGGTTCGGTCTGTAGAACCTTGTTCGCCTTGTCAGCCAGAAGATTGCTTGGGCAGACCGCGTTGAGGTAATACTTGCCCGCCTCAGGTACGGTCATCACCGTTGGACTAGGAGTTGGTGTGGCCGTTGCGCGGGCGCTCGACGAGACAGGCGCGGCCGGGGTGCTAGTTTGTCCTCCTCCGCTGCAGGCCGTGAGAGCCAGGGCGGACAGGGCCAGGACGGTATAGATCTTCTTCAATTAATTCCCCATTTTGTGCGAGTGGTAACCACGGCACATTAGCCGGTCGCGACGACATTGATGAAGTTTGATCTGAAAATATTCGTGTCCTCAGCGTTCGACGGTCTAAGGACATGCCGCACTTCACGAAACTGACTGGTTTGGCCGGACGTACAGCGAACCCACGTGCGAGACGAACGGCTCGATCACGTGGATCTTCTGCAGCGGGGTGGCGATCAGCAGCTGGAGCTTCATCTTCTGGAATAGCTGCAGCCCGTACCGCCTGGATTCGCCGGACCCGAGGCCGAACGCCTCGTCGATCACCACGAACCGGAAACTTCGCTGCTCGCCTGCTCGCCTGCTTGCCCCCGCCAGCCGCGCCGGAAGCCAGCCTGAACTGGAACGCCAGCGCCGCTGCGAGGATTGTATACGCCAGCTTCTCCTTCTGCCCGCCGGCCTTGCCGTCAGAATCCGTGAAATGCTCGACCTTTGCCGTCCACCGCTCGTTCAGGGCGGTTCCCGCACGTCTCGGCCCGACGTGTTCTGGTGCTCCAGTTGGATGTGCCGGTCGCCCATGTTCTACTCGGTCCGCGCAGCGACTGGTTGATCCCGCCGATCCGGTTCATGAATTGCACACAAGGCAAAGGTGCGACGTCTTGTGAAGAAATCCGGAGGGTGGCCCTCGGTTGCGACAGGCTTAACGTGCGGGCCCTGGTTTCGACAGGCTCAACCAGCGGACCTCACACCCCGTAGAAGCTCTTCCGCGCCTCGACATAGCGTTCCCGGACGCCGAAGCCCCAGTCGCCGTCGGGTTCGTAGGCGGCCTCGATGCTGCGCTTCCAGTCGGGAAGCTCTCCAGTGGCTGCCCATGCGGCCTGTTTCGCTGCGCCCAGCGCAACATACTCCCTGCTTGCCGGCACCTCGACGGGGAGGTTGAAGATGCTTGCTGCTGCCTGGCGCAGGGCCTGCGATTTGGAGCCTCCGCCGATCAGGAGAATCTTGTCCAGGGTGCCGCCGGATTGCCGCAGGACGTCGATGGCATCCGCCAGTGAGTTCAGCACGCCCAGTACGGAGGCGCGGGCGAGGTTTTCCGGGGTCATGTTGATTCTGGTGAGGCCAGCCAGGCTTCCGCTGGCCTGGGGCAGGTTGGGGCTGCGCTCGCCGTCGAGATAGGGAAGGAAGGTGAGTCCGCCGGCATCTCTGCCGGCGGCCAGTGCCAGGGAGTCCAGTTTGGCCAGGTCGACGTCGAGCATGGCTGCGGTGGCGGCCATGACCCGGGCAGAATTGAGCACGGCCAGCAGGGGCAAGTGGCCGCCCGCCGCGTCCGCGAATCCCGCGATGGCCCCGGTGGGATCCGGCATGGGGGAGGGTGAGCTGGTGAAGACAGTTCCTGACGTGCCGATGGAGACCACCACCTCGCCCGGGCACAGGCCGAGTCCCAGCGCCGCTGCGGCGTTGTCCCCGGCGCCGGCGGCGAGCACGGCACCGTCGATGCCCCAGCCGTTCTGCACGATGCCGGCCTGATCGTTCGATGCCACCACTCGCGGAAGGCGCGGGACCCGTCCGAAGAATCGTTCCAGCAGGTCTGTCCGGTAGCTGTTGGTGACGGGGGAGAAGTAGCCGGTGCCGGAGGCGTCGCTCCGGTCGGTGGTGAACTCCCCGCCCAAGGCGCCGTTGAGCCAGTCATGGGGGAGGACCACCTGATCCACACGGGCTGCGCAGTCAGGTTTGTTCTGCGCCAGCCATGCCAGCTTGGAGATGGTGAACGACGCGACGGGGACGAGGTTCACGGCATCCACCCACGCTTCGGGACCCAGTTCAGCCCGGAGCCGTGCTGCGTCAGCCGCACTGCGGGTGTCGTTCCACAGCAGGGCATCGTGGACGGGCGTCCCCGAACTGTCGAGGGCCACCATCCCGTGCTGCTGGGCGGCGATGCCGGCCGCCGCGACGGAACCGCCCAGCCGGTCCGCGCCCGCTAAACGCCACGCCTCCCGCAGCGCGGAGGTCCAGACGTGCGGGTCAACTGCGGTGAGGTCGGGGTGGGCCGCAGCGCCCGATGCGATGACGTCACCGCTTTCGGCGTCCACAGCAAGGACCTTGCAGGACTGGGTGGAGGAGTCCACCCCGATGACTGTGCTCATTGACTCTTCTCCTTGTCGATCAGGTCAGTCAGGGCCTGGGCCAGCGGCGTATCAATGATCAGCGTGGTGACGAAGCCGGCTCTGGCCACGGCCAGCACGGCTTCAGCCCGTGCCTCCCCCTGGGCCACGGCAACCACCTTCGGGGTCCGCTGCAGCTGCTTGATGGTGACGGCGATGATCTGTTCGTCCAGCCCCGATTCCACCGCAACGCCTTTTGCGTCCAGCAGGCGTCCCGAGCATTCCCCGACGGCGCCGGCCTCCACGGCCGCCTGCCTCACCTGGGCGTCGGCCCGGTCCCAGACGGTGGAGGTGGCGGGCTTCCAGGCGCCGATTGCCACGACGGCCAGGTCGAGTGAATCCGCCTTGGCCAGGGCCTCGGCGATCTCCGGCTGGCGGCGCAAGCCGGCCGCCGTCGTCGGATCTTCAACCACCAAAGGTGCCCACAGCGGCCAGCTGAGACCCCCGCTCACGTGTCCCAGCCGCTGGATCAGCTCAAGGGGATTGCTCTCGCCTTCTGTGGGGAGGGCGCCGGCAAGCTGGACGATGTCGCACCGGGGAAGCTCCCGGACCAGCCGCGAGGCCACGTCCAGGGTGCGGGACCAGGAGATGCCGATGGTCCCGCCGGCGGGTGCCTGCCGGGAAATTTCGACGGCGGCCGCCTTGGCCAGGATGCCGCGCGCCTGGATCACGTCCCCGGTGGTCTCCGCAACGATGACCTCGCCAATCCCCAGCGCGGACTCGATGCGCCGGATGTCGGCAGCGGAGACGCGGGACGGGAAATGCACCTTGATTTCCACGATGCCCTTCTCGAACGCCTCCGTGAGCAGGCGGGCCACCTGGAACCGTGAGATCTCATAGGTGGCGCCAATGTCCACCTTGGAACGGTTCTCCAGGTAGTACTCGCTGCTGATGCGCGCCAGAAGCTCTTCATGGGAGTGCTCCGTCATGCTGGTCACCTCTCGCACATCTGATCATTTGAGTATTGCCTCTTGCTCAAACGAGTATATATGACTAGAGTCACATGACAGATGAGCAGTTAGCGAAGCTCATATGAGCATACTCAACCGAGAACCGACCGGGGCCGAGCGGCCCCTAGAGTCCGGGCCCACTACTTCGGCCCGGCCTCGTGTCCCGACTCTTGAGCACAAAGGAGTTCTTATGCGTCCCAACATGCGCGCCGCCTCGCTGGCCGCAGGTGCCCTGTGCATCGCCCTGTCCGCCTCGGCCTGCGCCGGAGCCGGTGGCGGATCAGCCGCAGGCGACCGGAACAGCATCAATGTCCTGATGGTGAACAACCCGCAGATGGAGGACCTGCAGCGGCTCACCGCGGACAACTTCACCAAGGAAACGGGCATCAAGGTCAACTACACCGTGCTGCCGGAGAACGATGTCCGGGCGAAGATCAGCCAGGAGTTCTCCAGCCAGGCCGGCCAGTACGACGTCGCGTCCCTGTCCAACTACGAGATCCCGTTCTTCTCGGCCAACGGCTGGCTGGCCCCGCTGGACAGCGTGGCGAAGGATGCCGCGTTCAACCAGGACGACATTCTGCCGGCCTACACGGCGTCCCTCACCGGCAAGGACGGCAAGCTGTACGGTGAGCCGTTCTACGGTGAATCCTCGTTCCTGATGTACCGCAAGGACATCCTGGAGGCCAAGGGCCTGGACATGCCGGAGAAGCCCACTTGGGATGAAGTGGCCGATATCGCGGCGAAGGTTGACGGGGCGGCTCCGGGGATGAAGGGCATCTGCCTGCGCGGCCAGCCCGGCTGGGGCCAGGTCTTCGCGCCGCTGACCACCGTGGTGAACACCTTCGGCGGGACCTGGTTCGACAAGGACTGGAACGCCCAGGTCAACAGCCCGGAATTCACCGCCGCCACCGAGTTTTACACGAAGCTGGTCCGCGAGCACGGTGAAGCCGGGGCCGCGCAGGCCGGATTCACCGAGTGCCTGAACAACATGAGCCAGGGCAAGGTGGCCATGTGGTACGACGCCACCTCCGCGGCCGGCGCCCTGGAAGCCGATGCCTCACCGGTGAAGGGCAAGATCGGCTACGCCCAGGCACCGGTGAAGAACACGAAGTCCTCCGGCTGGCTGTGGACCTGGTCCTGGGCCATGCAGGCGGCCTCAAAAAAGCAGGACGCCGCCTCAAGGTTCATCGCCTGGGCCAGCTCAAAAGATTACGAGGAACTCGTCGCCGCCAAGCTCGGCTGGGCCAAGGTCCCCTCCGGCAAGCGCATCTCCACCTACGAGAACGCCGAGTTCCAGCAGGCGGCGCCGTTCTTCAAGGCTGAACGCTTCGCTATTGAGAACGCCGACCCGAAGAACCCCGGCGCCCAGGCTCGCCCCGCCGTCGGGATCCAGTTTGTCGGCATTCCGGAGTTCGCTGCCCTGGGCACCAACGTCTCCCAGGGCGTCAGCTCGGCCATCGCAGGGCAGGGCTCCGTGGCTGACGCGCTGGCCAAGGGCCAGGAAGCCGCGCAAAAAATCGGCAACAAGTACAAGTGACCACCACTGAACCGCAGGAGAATCCCATGACTACCGCAACGGCGCGCATCTCCCGCCCGGGACACCACGCAGCCACTCCTTCACGAAGCCCCCGGTCGCGTGAACGCGCGCTGGCCTGGGCGCGGCGCGCACCGCTGCTCCCGGCCCTGATCTTCCTCATCATCGTCACCCAGCTCCCGTTCGTGGTGACGCTGATCATCTCGTTCCTGAACTGGAACAGCCTGAGCCCGGACAAGACCGCCTTCGCCGGCCTGGAGAACTACGTCACGGTCCTCACGGACCCGGACCTGCGCCAGGCCATCTTCACCACCATCCTGCTCACGGTCTCGGTGGTCCTGTTCAGCCTTCTCATCGGCCTGGGCCTGGCCCTGCTGCTGGACAAGAAGTTCATTGGCCGCGGACTGGCACGCACCCTGCTGATCGCACCCTTCCTGGTGGTCCCCGTGGCCGCGGCCCTGATCTGGAAGCATGCCCTGCTCAACCCCACGTACGGGCTGATCAACGGCATCCTGACCTGGGTCTGGTCCCTGTTCGGCAGTGACGCCGCGCCCCAGCTGGATCTGCTGTCCCAGGCGCCCCTGATGGCGGTCATCGTGTCCCTGGTCTGGCAGTGGACCCCCTTCATGATGCTGATCCTTCTCGCCGGCCTGCAGTCCCGTCCGATGGACACCGTCGAAGCAGCCCAGATGGACGGCGCCACGCCGTGGGGCATCTTCCGGCATCTGACCCTGCCTCACCTGCGCCAATACCTGGAACTGGGCGGCCTGCTAGGCGCCATCTATATCGTGCAGAACTTCGACTCCGTCTTCACCCTCACCGCCGGGGGACTGGGCACCGCCAACCTGCCCTACGCGATCTACCAGACGTTCTACTTCGCCAACGAGTACGGCCTGGCATCCGCCGCCGGCGTCGTGGTGGTCATCGGCACCATCATCGTGGCGACCTTCGCCCTCCGCACCGTTTTCTCGCTCTTCAAGAAGGAGGCAGCACGATGAGCACCCTCACTCCTGCCGCAGCCCAAGGCACACCCTCCGGCCCCACCGCCCTGAACAGCGGCAGTCCCCGCCGCAGTTCCGGAAAGCTAAAGTCCAAGTCCCGGATGGACCCCACCCGGAACAACACCGCGGCCGGCATCGCCGCCTGGCTGCTGGCCCTGCTCTTCGCCACCCCGGTTCTGTGGATGATTCTGACCTCCTTCCACTCCGAAACCGACGCCGCCACCAACCCGCCCTCCATCGCGGCCAACCTCACCCTGGACGCCTACAAGGAGTTCTTCGGCGCCAGCTCCGGAGTGAGCCCGTGGCCGCCCATGATCAACTCCGCCACGGCCTCGATTCTCTCCACAGTCCTCGTCCTGGTCCTCGCCATCCCCGCGGCCTACGCCCTGTCGATCCGGCCGGTGAAGAAGTGGACGGACGTGATGTTCTTCTTCCTCTCCACCAAGATGATGCCGGTGGTGGCCGCGATCCTGCCGCTCTACCTCTTCGCCCGCACCGTCGGCGCCCTGGACAACATCTGGTTCCTGATCCTGATGTACACGTCCATGAACCTGCCCATCGCGGTGTGGATGATGCGCTCGTTCCTCGCTGAGGTGCCGGAGGAAATGCTGGAAGCCGCTCAGATTGACGGCGCGAACCTCCTGCTCATCCTGCGCAAGATTATCGCCCCCGTGGCCATGCCGGGCATCGCCGCCACAGCCCTGATCTGCTTCATCTTCAGCTGGAACGAACTGCTCCTGGCCCGGGTCCTCACCGGCGTCGTCGCCGGCACCGCCCCGGTGTTCCTGACCGGCTTCGTCTCAGGCCAGGGCCTGTTCCTCGCCAAAGTCTGCGCGGCCGCCGTCGTCATCTCGCTCCCGGTGCTGTTCGCCGGCTTCGCCGCGCAGGACAAACTCGTCCAGGGCCTCTCGCTCGGCGCGGTGAAATAACCAGCGCGGTCAACTAGCCCCGCACTCTTATCCCGACTTTCAGAGGAATACTTTGATGACCACATCAACCGCACAGTCCCCGGCCCCGGGCCAGCGTGAACAGCAAGCACAGCCGGACGTGCCCGCCACCATGCGTGCCGCTGTCCTGAGAAGCCAAGGCGACATGGCAATGGAGACGCTGCCCGTCCCGGACCTCGAGCCCGACCAGGTCCTGGTGCAGGTGGCCGCCGTCGGCGTCTGCGGCAGCGACGTCCACTACTACGAACACGGCCGGATCGGCGACTACGTGGTGGACCACCCGCTGATCCTCGGCCACGAGCTCTCCGGCCGGATCGCAGCCGTCGGAAGCTCCGTCAGCCCTGACCGCATCGGCAAGCGCGTCGCCGTCGAACCCCAACACCCCTGCCGCACGTGCAAGCAGTGCAAGGCGGGCCGTTACAACCTCTGCCCGGACATCGAGTTTTACGCGACGCCGCCGGTCGACGGCGCCTTCGCCGAATACGTGACCATCCAGAGCGACTTCGCCTACGACATCCCGGACAGCGTCAGCGACGAGGCCGCCGCCCTCATCGAACCGCTCTCCGTGGGGCTCTGGGCCTGCGAACGCGCCGGGATCCGCCCCGGCAGCCGGGTACTGATCGCCGGTGCCGGACCCATCGGCATCATCGCGGCCCAGGCAGCCCGCGCCTTCGGCGCCACCGAAATCTACATCAGCGACATCGCCGAGGACCGCCTGGCCTTCGCCCTGGAACACGGCGCAACCCATGCGATCAACGCGAAGACGGACACCGTGGAAGGGCTCGACGTCGATGCCTTCATCGACGCTTCCGGCGCACCGCAGGCGGTCCGTTCCGGAATTAAGGCCGTAGGCCCCGCCGGGAAGGTCATCCTCGTGGGGTTGGGGGCGGACGACGTCGAACTCCCCGTCTCGTTCATCCAGAACCGTGAGATCTGGCTCTCCGGAGTCTTCCGCTACACCAACACCTGGCCGCTGGCCATCCAACTGATCGCCGACGGCAAGGTGGACCTGGACATCCTGGTCACCGGAAAATTCGCCCTCGCCGAATCCGAAGAGGCACTCATCGCGGGCAAACAGCCCGGGCAGCTCAAAGCCGTCGTCTACCCGGGCCGCTGACAGCCCGCTCTGAAAGGAACACCACATGCTCACAGATTCCGCACTGGCAGAACTTCCGGCCAGCCTGGCCAAACCGTCCTACGACCGCTCGGCTTTGACGGCGGGGATCGTCCACTTCGGCGTCGGCGGCTTCCACCGCGCCCACCAGGCCATGTACCTGGACCAGCTGATGAACGCCGGCCTGGGACACGACTGGGCCATCTGCGGAGTGGGCGTCCTGCCCGGCGACGCCCGCATGAAGCAGGTCATGGACGAGCAGGACTGCCTGTACACGCTGGTGGTGAAGAACCCCGACGGCACACGCGAAGGCCGGGTTATCGGCTCGATCATCGAGTACCTTTTCGCCCCCGAGGGCCCGGAAGCAGTCATCGAAAAAATGGCCTCCGACGCCGTCCGGATCGTTTCGCTGACCGTCACGGAGGGCGGGTACAACTTCCACCACGTCACGGGCGACTTCGACGCCGAAAACCCGGACGTGGTCCACGATCTCCAGGCGGGAGCCGCGCCGCGGACCACCTTTGGACTGGTCACCGAAGCCCTGCGCCGCCGTCGGGAACGCGGCCTGGAACCTTTCACCGTGATGTCCTGCGACAACATCCAGGGCAACGGCGATGTGGCCCGGAAGATGTTCACCGCCTTTGCTTCGCTCAAGGACCCGGCACTTGGCGCCTGGGTCGCCGAGAACGTGCCCTTCCCCAACAGCATGGTGGACCGGATCACCCCCGTCACCACAGACGAGGACCGCCAGGCCATCGCCGAGGAATTCGGTGTGGAGGACGGCTGGCCGGTGGTCTGCGAACCCTTTGAACAGTGGGTTCTGGAAGACCACTTCAGCCGGGGGCGCCCGCCGTTCGAAAAGGCCGGCGTGCAGCTGGTGGAGGACGTGGAGCCGTACGAACTGATGAAGCTGCGCCTGCTCAACGCGAGCCACCAGGGCATGTGCTACTTCGGCTACCTCGCCGGCTACCGCTACGCGCACGAGGTGGCGCAGGACCCGCTGTTCGCCCGGTTCCTGCTGGACTACATGGACAGGGAAGCCACCCCGACGCTGCAGCCGGTGCCCGGCATTGACCTCGACACCTACAAGCGCACGCTGATCGAGCGCTTCTCCAACGAATACGTGCGCGACACCCTGGCCCGGCTCTGTGCCGAGAGCTCCGACCGGATCCCGAAGTGGCTCCTGCCGGTAGTCCGCATCAACCTGGAGAACGGGGGAGAGGTCAAGCGGTCAGCGGCCATCGTGGCGAGCTGGGCACGGTATGCCGAAGGAACGGACGAGGCGGGTATCGCGATTGAGGTGGTGGACCGGCTGAAAGACACCCTCATGGATGCCGCCGCCCGCCAGCGGCAGGACCCGCTGTCCTTCATTGCGAACCGGGAAGTCTTCGGCGACCTCATTGATGACGAGCGCTTTGTCACCGCGTACTCCGAAGCCTTGGCCAGTCTGCATGACCGGGGCGCCAAGGAGACGCTTCGCCGGCTGGAGTCCTGACTTCCCGGTATCAGGACAACCCATCCCACTCCGAGTTTTTGTCCAGATAATGGCCGCTCCGAGGGTTTTAGGAGCCATTATCTGGACAAAAACTCACCTCCCAGTGCCGCTGGCGGACGGTAACCGGACCTGCGGGCGCCAGCGACAAACGGACGCGTTACATGTAACGTTGAATTATGAGCGTTAGGGATCGGGTGGCAAGGCACCGGCTTGCCATGCGCGAGCGAGGGTTCCGACAGATTCAACTGTGGGTGCCAGACACAAGGACGGAAAAGTTCAGGTACGAGGCTGAGCGCCAAGCACTGGCGGTTGCCGACTCTGACCGTGCAGGCGACGACCAGGATTTCATAGAACAGATCTCGGAAGACTGGCCGGAGTGAATCGCGGCGAGCTGTGGACGGTGTCCGGCGGGACATACGCGCAAAAGCCCAGGCCCGCGCTCATCATTCAGGATGACCTATTTGCAGCATCCGAGTCGGTCACCCTACTGCCACTGACGTCCCACCTCACGGACGCCCCATTGCTGAGACTGACGGTTGAACCGGGACAGCTCACCGGCTTGGAGCGCGTAAGCCAGATCATGGTAGACAAGCTCACAACAGTCCGCCGCTCCAACCTGGGGCAGCGGGTAGGCCGGATAGATTCCAAGACGATGGTTGCAGTTGAACAATCGCTTGCTGTCTTTCTCGGGCTGGGGCGCTGACTAGCCTAATTTCCGGGTTTCGACAGGATCAACCACCGGGGCGGAGCCGTTCGAGTGCCCAGTCCCAATTGATGAGCTCCTGTTCGAGGCGGACGGATGGGCCGTACTTGTCGCTGCCCAGTGCATCGTAAAGCGCCGACTCTTCCGCGGACAGCCTCGTCAGCGTAGCGCGCGACGGTGATGGCTCCGTTCCCCAGGCGTCGCGGTGGGCGAGTAGCGTTTCCTCATCCATCAGGACGCTCTCTACATGCAGGTGTACGGCGCGGAGTTGGTCAAGGATCCGGAAGCCGTGTGTGTCGATGTCGCCCCAGTAGAGGACCTCGCACTCGCGGAGCCAGCGGGCCTCCCGCAAAGATGAGAATCCGTAGCCTGCCCCATACAGCGCCAGCGTTCCGGGCCTTTCCGGCAGCGCGAGGAAATTGACCTGGTTCTCGGTCGCGATCACAGTGTGCACCGGCAGTTGCAGAGTACTGAATGCCTCTGCGGTGACGGTGATATCCCGAGCGCCGCCGAGTGCAGGAATCGCTGGGTCGAGGATACGGAAACGGACGAGCTCAGGCGGGTGCAGAAACCCATGACGGCGGGCGAAGCGGGCTGCCGGGGTACGGCCGGCGCCGTCGTCCAGGGCAACCTCGGGCTCGGCCGCTGCTAGGGCCTCGTCTAGGGGCGCCTCGGAGTCGGTGTCCGCCCCGTCAACCTCTGAGCCGGGTGCAGTGACAGCGGCCAGCAATTGATCGATGACCTGCCGGTGCCGCTCAATGAACTTCGTGTGCACGCCGGGAAGTCCCAGCTGCCGGACGTAGATTCCGGGCATCGGGTTGTCCCGAAGCCACAGCGCCACCCGCGCGGCGGAAAGCACATCGTTGCCCAGCTCCAGCAGCTTCAGCGGCCGACGCGCGGCCCAGCCGCACAGCAGCGGATCCAGCGCACCGAGTCCCGCAACCAGTTCCCGGAACCGCGCCGCCTCCCGGGACTTCCCGACAAACCCGATCTCGTCGTCTACCGTCGCGAACACTGCCGCCGCGGGGATCCGGTTGGAGCCCACGGTGCGGCGCCCCACCTCCACTGTTTCCAGCTCGTACGGACCAACCCCGGCGAACAGCTCAGCCGCCCACCGCTGGGCCGCAGCGTATTCACTCAACAGTGTTGCCGCCGTCGGACGCTTCAGTGAACGGCGTCGCGGATACGCGCCCGACGGTTCAAGCAGCTCCCGTAGCAGCGCCCCACTGTTCCACGCCTTCAGCGACTGCGCCCGCAGCCCCGCCGCCGTCGTCCAGGAGTCACCCGCCACGCCGGTCCCGTTCGTCGCGGTATTCCTGGATGGTCATGTTGCGCAGCTGCGAGTCGTCGCCGTTGGTGTTCGCCACAAACCCCACGTGCGAGACGAACGGCTCGATCACATGGATCTTCTGCAGTGGCGTGACGATCAGCAGCTGCAGCTTCATCCGCTGGAACAGCTGGAGCCCGTACCGCGCAGACTCGTCCGACCCGCGGCCGAACGCCTCGTCGATCACTACGAACCGGAAACTCCGGCCGCTGTTCTTGGTTTTGGATGCGCCTGCACCGGACCCCAGCCCGAACTGGAACGCCAGTGCCGCCGCGAGGATGGTGTACGCCAGCTTCTCCTTCTGGCCGCCCGACTTGCCGCCGGAGTCCGTGAAGTGCTCGAACTCCTCGCCGGTCTCGGTCCACTTCTCCGACGCCGAGAACGTGAACCAGTTCCGCACATCCGTCACCTTGGCCGTCCACCGCTCATCCAGCGTGCTCAGGCCCTCGCGGCCGCGGAAGCGCTCGATCAGCCGCTCCACCTGCAGGTACTTCTGCTCCGAGTACTGGTCCTCGTCGCCGATGGTTCCCTCCGAGCAGGCCCGCAGGTCGACGCCGAACTCCCGCACGTCCTGGTCCGACGTGTTCTGGTGCTCCAGCTGGATGTGCCGGCCCGGGTTGTATTCGATCCCGGCCAGCGACTGGTTGATCTCGCCGATCCGGTTCACGATGTCCTGCCGCCGGCTGTCCAGGAACGCGTTGAACGCCACCACCTCGTGGATGGTGTTCTGGTTCAGCGACTCCTTGAAGTGCGCCTCGAACCGCGGCAGATCGTTGCTGACCAGCTGCTCCAGCAGCCGGTTGTAGTCCGCCGCGGCCTCGAGCGCGGCGTCGATGTCCGTGGTCTCGTTCGGGTGCTTGTTGCGGAAGTCCGCCATCAGCCGGACGGTGCTCTCCGCCGCCCGGGCGATGCGCTTGGACAGCGCATCAATCATGTCCGTCAGCCCCGCGCGGACGGTGCTTTCCGCCGCGCCGGTGTTCTTGTACGTCAGCGTTTTGTCCCCGAGCGCCGCTTGGGTGAGATGTTCGACGGCGGCCAGCACGCCGCCGTCGTCCGTCAAGGGTGTCTCGGCGAGAATGCCGCGGCATTCCTCAATCGCCTCCGCGATGTCCCTCGCGTCCTTCTCGTTGGCGCCCAGCCGCTCACGCAGCTTGCCGGCCCGTTCCTCCAGCCGCTCCAGCTCGTTCGTGACGGCGGATTCCTTGACCGTCAGCTGCTTCAGCACATCACTGGCCGTCTCAAGCTCGAGCTTCTCCGCCTTGAGCTCCTCGATCCGCCGGGCCGTGAACTGCCAGCTGATCTCGCCGAAGTCGGCCACCGAGCGGACGGTGCCGAGTTGCTGGTTCTGCCGGCCCAGCGCGCCGAGGCTCTCGTTCACCTTGGCCAGTTGGGCCTCCGTGGCCGTCAGCTGGCCCCTGACCTCGTCCTGCTCGGCGAGGAAACGGCTGATCTTGTCGTGGTTGTCCCAGCCGAGCACATAGTTGCGCCGGTCCGTGAGCTCCCGCCGGTCGTCCTTTTCGTGCCGGCCGCGGCCGCCCTTGAGCTGCCCGTTGACGGTCAGCGCCTTGGGGTAGCGGCGGAAGTCCTCGAGGGTGTCGCAGCAGACATGGTCGAACCGGGTGGTGAGCTCGTCCAGCAGGAAGTTGCGGAAGGGCGTGTTCGGCTTAATGGCGATCTTCGCGGCCAGCGTGCCCGGCTCGGCCGTCCTGGCCGCCGGCGATTCGCCGATCCGCAGGTAGACCAGCCGGCCGCGCAGGTTGTTGGCATCCACCCAGCTGCTCACCGCGGGGTAGTGCTCGGCCGGTACCAGCAGGGACAGCGCGAAGCCGTGCAGCGTGCGCTCGGCCGCGCCCTCCCAGGCGCCCTCGCCGTCGCGGACCCGCAGCAGCTCGCCGGCATACGGCAGCGCCGTTTCCGCGATGCCCGTTCCGTCGCACAGCCGACGGCGGAGTTCCAGTTGGGGGAGCGGCAGCAGGTTGGGGCGGGCCTGCAGGCTGCGCAGTTCGGCGCCGATGTCCGACGCCCGGCCGGTCAGGACGGTATGCGTCATGGTTAGCTCGGTGCGTCGGTCCTGCAGCTCATCGGAGCTCTTGCCGAGTGCTGCCTCCACCTCGGCCAGCCGGGCGCGGTTGCCGTCAAAGAGCACTTTGTCCTCGGGCGGCCGGAGCCCCAGGTCCTTCGCCGCCGCGGCGTAGGTGTCGAAGCGCTGCCGCTGGGTCCGTGATTCGACGGCGAGCCGGGCCATGTCGGCGTCGATGGCGGCGAGCCGGCCGCCGCCGTTGGTGCGGATGTCCTCCTGCACGGCGGACAGCTCGTGCCGCTTCTCCGTGATGTCGGTGCGCAGCTTGGTGCTGTCCTCCTGAAGCCGTTCGCCGGTGCGTTGCAGCTCCGCCTGGTGCTCGAGGCTCAGCTGCAGCTTCCGGTCGGTGAACCACGGGTGCAGCTGGTCGCGCTGCCGGCGGGCCAGTTCGTCGTCGTGGCTCAGCTTCGCGTGCTGGGCGGCGCCGTCCGTGATCGGCGTGAGCAGGGCGATCTGGTCCTTGGCCCGGAGCACCGCGTCGTGCGCCTTCTTCAGGTCGTCGAAGTGGTGGATGAGGTTGCCGATGCGCTCGCCGACGTTGTCCTCCTCCAGCATGTTGGTGCGCACGAAAGAGGTGATGTTCTCCACCTGCTTCATGGACACCGTGCGGTGGAACAGCTCCATGGCCTGGTTGCCGCTGATGCCGAACTGCCGCTTGAAGGCGGCGGAGTAGGGCTCGAAGGTGTCGTGGACGGCAGCGCCAGCCGCGCGGAGTTTCTTCTTCAGCTTGACAGGATCCTGGCCGAAGTTCGAGAAGTCCGCCGCGATGGACTGGTCAACCTCGGCGAGCGAGTAAAACCGGCTCGGCTGCCCCGCCTCCTGGGTAGCCCAGAGCGTGATGGCCAGCGTGACCGACTTGCCCAGCACAGCGTTGTTGAAGACGGCGAGCACCACGGTCAGCGCTCCTGTGCTTCGCAGCGCCACCGGCTTGGAGTACTCGCCGCCGGTGCTGCGCGTGCTCTTGTGGAACCCGCGCACGTACGACATCAGCGAGCGTTCCTTCTTCTGCGCGCCGGCCGCCTTGTTGTACTCAATCTTGTTGGCCGGCAGCAGCAGCGTGGTTATCGCGTCCACCACCGTCGACTTGCCCGAGCCGATGTCGCCGGTGAGCAGGCTGTTGGCGCCGTCCAGCCGGAACGTCCGCACGCCCTGGTGGAACGTGCCCCAGTTGAGCAGCTCCAGACGGTGCAGCCGGAAGCCCGGGGGAGTCCCGCCGTCGTCCGTCTTTTCCTCCAGGCTGAAAAGCGTGTCCTGAACGTCCGTGGTCACTTGCCGTCCTCCTCTTTGGTGACCGGCGCTCCGGTGGGTCCAGCTCCGGTGAGGGTGGCGCGGTAGTCCGCCAGCCGCGCGTCGAACTCCTCCAGCCACTGGGCGTCCACGAACGCTTTCAGGATGCGCGCCACCTCGTACGTGCCGGGCTGGCCGCGGAGTTTGCGCAGGAAGCCGAGGTCCACCACCTTCCTGATGCCGGTGGCGAGCCGGTCCATGATCCGGGCCTCGTTGCTGGATTCGGGCAGGAAGACGGCCACCATGTCCGCGATGTCCTGCTCGGTCATGATGAGCCGGAGCTCGCTGCTGTTGGTGTCGAACTCCAGCATCCGGCCGCGCAGGAGGGCCAGCAGCAGGCTGACGTGGAAGGTCAGTTGCCGCCGCGGGATCAGCCGGGGGAGCGTGCCGTCCGCGTCCTCGCGCGACTTCAGGAACGCGTAGCCCTCCGACTCGTCCAGGATCAGGTCCAGCCCCAGCACGGACACGTAGTCGCGGACCTGGGAGGTCAGGCCCAGCAGCGACTGCCAGAGCTTCTCGTCCCCTTCGGCGTACAGCACGCCTTTGAAGAGCCGGGTGACGACGCCGGGAAGTTCCTCGGGCGTGCGGCCTTCCGTTTCCGCTGTGGCTGGAAAATTGGCTGCCGGGTTCATGCGGGCCTTCCGAAGATGATCTGTTCGAGGGTGGCTTCGCGGATGCTGCCGTCTTCCAGCTGCCAGGCTATGTGCTGCTCGGCGTCGGGGTTGATGGTGGCCCAGTCGGACTCCGTGGCCAGCTGGTAGTAGGCCACGATCTCCGCGAGCCCCTGTTCGACGGGGTGTTTCTTGGTGACGTCCGCGAGGGTGGCCTGCTCCGCCCCTTCTGCCAGCACGGCGTCGATGTTGGCCTTGAGACGTTCCTTGTCCACGTGGAACTGGCTGAACAGGGCGCCGGCGTCCACGTCGGCGTCGTCGGCGGTTTCGATCTGGTCCTCCACCATGACCCGCCGGCTCGGCTCGTACAGCGGGCGTTCGAAGGGGAGGGTGATGTCCACGTGTGGGGCGCTTATTTCTGTGAACTCCCCTGGCGGGGGCTGCTCCCTGGTGGCGAGGGCGCCGGATTCGACGCTGCGGATGAGCTGCATGATGCGCTTGTTCTCCAGGAACACCTTGTCATCAAGCAGCCGGCGCATCTGCTGGGACAGCTGTCGGACGGTGCCCTGGGTCTGCTCGACGGCGGGCAGCCAGTCCTGGTGGAGATTGGTGACGGTATGCAGGCTGTCTGACTGTGCGAGTGCCTCGATTTGGGTGGCGCGCTGGAGGAGCTCCTGCAGTTTCCGCCGCGACTCCGGCGACATGAGGTAGTCCCAGAAGCCCTGGAACGTCCGGCCTTGGAGGGAGCTGCTGATGTCCTGCTGGTTGGCGAAGATCGATTCCAGGAGCTCGCCCTGGGTGCCGTCCCAGGTGGCGATCTGCTCGCGGACCTGGCGGTCCAGCTTGCGGAAGTTCTGCTCGACCTCGCGGAAATCCGAGAGGAGGTCCTTGGCAAGTGCGGTCAGCTGCTGGAAGTGGTCCAGCGCCTCCGGGGCGGTCATGACGCGGATGTTGCCGTCGCGGATGCGCTGCATCTCGGCGTCGATGTTGTCTCTTTGTTTTTGGAGTTCTTCGAGCCGTTTTTCGGGGTCTGTTTCGGACTGCTGGACCAGCCGCTCAAGAACCGCGAAGATGCTGGTGAGCCGGGACTGGGTGGCGACGAAGTCCCGTCCGCGCAGGCTTTCGACCCAGCGGACCACGTCCTCCGCCGCGGCGGTGAGGTCGTAGCGGGGCTCGTCCTGGCCCTGGATGTAGTACTTCCGCAGCCAAGCCCTTTCGGGGGCGGCCCAGTCGTCCAGGTACTCGGCAGCCTGGCGGGGGAACTTATCCTCACCGTAGGCATCGCGCAGGCCGAAGAGCACGTCGTCGAGGCTGTCGATGAGCTGCTGGCGGCCGAGGTTTCGCTGGTTGGGGCTGGTGAACGCGGCCATGAAGAACGAGACCGCGAGCGGGGCGTTCTGGGCGCGCAAAAGCGACCAGCCTGCATGGTTCTCACGCAGCGCGTTGATTGCGTAGTAGTCCATCGTGTCCTCGGTGTTTTGCGGCCCACTTGCCGTCAGTTCACTCTAAAGGGCACCGCGGACATTTCTTTCGAGTTTTTGGACAGATAATGGCCGTTCCGAGGCCTTCAGGACCCATTACCTGTACAAAAACTCTCCGCATTTTCCGGGCGGGCAGGTCTCCTGGCGTCAGCGCTATTCCGCGCCACGCCTAGGCCTCCTCGCTGCCCCAGCGTCCTAGCGCGATGATCGCCTCACGCAAGGCAAGCCCGCGATCGGTCAGAGCATAGGCCCGGGTGTTGTGGCGGAGGGGCAGACGGGACAGTACCCCGGCCGCTTCGAGCTCGCGCAGGCGGGCCGCGAGAATGTTCGTCGGCACTCCGAGGTCACGCTGCAGATCACCGTAGCGCTGCGGCCCGTCGAGCAGCCGCTCCACGATGAGCAAGGCCCACCGTGCTCCAACGATATCGAGGGCAGCGGCGAGGTCGCTCACTCGGTCGGATCGGCGTCCGGTTTCATCCAAAACGGCGAGTAGTGGTAGCCGTCGGGGTCATCGAACTGGCGCTGGTACATGAAGGGGTAGTCGTCGATATCACCGATCCGCCCGCCGGCGGCACCGGCGCGCTCGACGAGCTCATCGACCGCCTGTCGGCTGCCGAGGTCGAACGAGACCGTGACCTTCGAGGGCGTATCTGGTCCGCCGACCAGCTCCTCGGCGCCGCCGACGCTCGCATACATCTCGCGGCTCCCGAGCATGACGTACTGCTCGGGCGCGATCGCGAAACATGACACGTTGTGATCGGACATTTCAGGGTTGAGGGTCCAGCCCAGGGCGGTGTAGAAGGCGGTCGCGCGCTGGACGCTTTCGACCGGGCAGGTGATGAAAAGGCTCATGCGGCTCATACTTGCAAAATGCAAGTATGACGTCAAGACCTCGGCCGCACGGTCCGCAACTTGCAGGCGTGTAGGAGCACCTTCAGAGGTAGGGGTGATAAATAGGGGCCAGACCCTGCGTGGACTTTCAACGGTAAATGGCGGCACTATTTGTCGCGCTCCCGTGGGCCAGCCAAAAATGTCTCCAACCCTAGTGATTTGAGGCATCGGTTATGAGACATGTCGCCTTGGTACGGCGATGGGTTCAGCTGCTCGCAGGGGAGCCTTGAAGGGATGCTCGACACCCTCTGGCGGACCTTGACCGGCTGACAGATCGTCGGAAAGACAGTGCCGTTAGGCACGTCAGTTCTTGGCTGGGCCACGCCGACTCACGGACTTTTCCAGCTCCGCAAGCTTCGCCAGCAGCCAAAACAACGGGGAGAGGGGACGCTGGCCGGTCACCTAAGCCGCCCCGCCCACCGGCAAACGATCTTGGTTCGCCGTGCCAGCACCCCCTTCCATCCGCTTGGCAGACATAGAAGCGTCCACAGAACCCATACCGGCATCGGAGGCAAGACCCCCATCAGCCGCGTTCACAACCTCAGTGGGAATTACACCCAGTGCAGACGACTCTGCACATTCAGTGCAAGGAACTTCGAAGGAACCTGACAATGCCTCCACTAACGCAGGGTTGTCTCATAACTCCGTGCAGTCCGATTGCAAGCAGCAAGATGTCGCCGATCGGGCGGCCGCACGGCTAGGCGCGTTCTACGGGGAGCCACAATTCACAGCTGGCCGTGCTGAAGTCGGCGGCGCGGTCCAGGACTGCCACGATCGCGGGCCCGGGTCGGAGCCGCCACGGGCTTGACGGGAACCAGTCGGTGGCGGTGGCCGCCCACGTGGACTGCAGGACCGCCGGGTACTCGCCTTCGGCTTTGAACACCGCCCAGGTGCCGGCAGGAACTTCGATTGCGTCGAGCTCCTCGGGCACCGGCGTCTTTTCGGCGACGGCGACGCCGTGGAGGTAGGTCAGTTCGCTGCCCTCCGTGTAGTCCGGGTCGACATCCGCGCTCACCTGGAGCAGGCCCGCGGGCTCGGTGTTGCTCAACGCTTTGAGCCGAATGTGCTCGGCTGCCGGCAACGAGGCGATGTGCGCTTGGATGTGCGGATTGGCGCCGTGGTGGATGAGCGGCACCCGGGCCGAATGGCCGATGAGCCTGAATGCCGGTCGGTCTGCGATGCGAGCGTCCATGGTGGTGTTCCCTTCTACGGTCAGGCGGAACCTGAGCTGCGGTTGCGTACGAAGGGGGCCGCCGTCCCGGCGCACGTCACCGGGGCCGACGCCATGCACCGACCGGAACGCCCGGCCGAACGCCTCGGTGGAACCATAGCCGTACTTCACTGCGATGCCCAACAGCTCGCCCTCGTCGAGAATGTCTGCTGCGGCGACCGCCATGCGGCGCCTCCGGACATACTCGGACAGCGGCATACCGGCCAGCGATGAGAACATCCGGCGGAGGTGGTACTCCGTCGTGCCGAAACTCATCGCCAAGCCGGCGACGTCGATCTCGTCCGTTAGGTGGCCCTCGACGAATTCGACGAGCCGGTTGAGCACTGCAATCACGGTGCCCCCTTTCGACTCCAAGCCTGCCCGTCTGCTTCGCCCCGCACCCTACTATCGCGGCCGGATCCGATCATTATCCATCTCGCAGGCCTGCCCGTAAGCTGGTCCGTCTAGCCCGGAGAAACTTAAGGAACACTCATTGCCGATCAATAAACAGACGCTGAAGGACGACGGGTTCGCCGGATTCAGATCGTTTGATCAGCTGGATATCAACCGGGTTCCACGGGCCCCCGGAATCTATGTAGTGCTCAAACCCGAGGGCTTCGAGCGGGTGTTCCTTGCGAGGAGCTTGGGAGCCCGCTTCAAGAAGCGGGATCCGTCCCTGCCCAAACCTGCCTTGGAGGCGGAGTGGATCGACAACGCGGATGTCCTCTACATCGGAAAAGCCGGCCCGGGAAGCACGGGCAACCGCGGACTGCGAAAGCATGTTCAAGAGTTCACTGACTTCGGCCGCGGGAAGCCTGTCGGCCATTGGGACGGGCGGCTCATTTGGCAGCTCGCCGGCTCCCACTCGCTCATCATCGCGTGGAAGGAGCTGGCAGCAGAGGAGCTGAACCATGCCGAAGCCGCCTACCACGCGGAGTTCGTCAGGACTTACGGCAAGCTGCCCTTCGCCAACTTGGTCCAGGCCAGGACGAAGGGAGTTTGAGCCTTGGAGGCGATCGGCTCGAAGGCGATCACCGGCGCAATTTGCGGATGGTCACCCTCCAGCACGCGCGTGGACTCGACCGCCATCGCCCCGACCACTGGAGCTAATCCCTCCGCCTTGGTAGCTTTCAACGCATGGCCATCAAACTTGAGAATGTTGGTATCGCTGTTCGCGACATGGAAGCAGCAATCGCCTTTTTTACCGATCTCGGTCTTACGGTCGTCGGCCGTGACACGGTCAGCGGCGAGTGGACCGATACGGCCGTTGGACTTGATGGAAACCACGCCAAAATCGCGATGCTCCAGACCCCGGACGGTCACGGCCAACTTGAGCTCTTCGAATACATCCATCCCGAGGCGATCGAGTCGGAGCCGACGCGTCCCAACGACATCGGCATGCACCGCGTGGCCTTCTCGGTGGACGACATCGACAAGGCCCTTGAGATCGCTGCCAAGCACGGATGCTATCCGCTGCGCGGCGTGGGGACCTACGAAGACCTCTACAAGCTCACGTACCTCCGCGGTCCCAGCGGGATCATCGTGATGCTCGCCGAGGAACTGAAGAAAGGCAGCTGACGCCCGAATCGACCCGATAGCACCTAGCTGGCGACCGTCTCCTTTGCAGCGGTCTCCTTCGCCTGCATCCATTCGCTCAGCCACGGGGCCCGGACGCTCGTGGTGATGCGGCAGTCGGCCACGAAGGTGCCCTTGGCGCCGGCGTCGATCCAGTCCTGGAGTGCGGAGAGGTCCGCCAGGGTGCGGATGATCGCCGATTCCGCCCCGATCGCGCGGGCGATGCCGCTGAAGTCCACCTCGGGGATCAGCATGGGCTTTTCGGTCAGGCCCTGCGAGCCGTACTGATGGATCTCGGCCCCGTAGGCGGCGTCGTTATAGATCACGACGACGGCGCTGCTCGCCGCGCCCACGAGCGACTCCAGGTCGGACAGGCCCATCAGGAATCCGCCGTCGCCCGCGGCCAGCACCAGGGTGCTGCCGTCGTCCACGGCCCGGGCGGCCCCGACGGCGCTGGCAAGGCCGAGCCCGATCGACTGGAAGGCGGTTCCCACCATGACCAGGTCCTGGGGACGCGGGATGTGCCAGTACATGGGTGCCCAGCCGAGAAAGTGCCCGCCGTCCTGGACCACGGTGCGGCGTTCCGGCAGGACCGCATCCAGTGCCGTGGCCAGCGCCCGGGGATCAAGGCGGCCGTCCGAGGTCTCCGCGGTGCCGGGGTGGTGGCAGGGTCCTTCGGCCAGCCGCTTGAGTGCCTCCGCGCGCCAGACCTTGGAGGCCTCGGCCCCCGAAAGGGCGGCGTCATCCAGCAGCCGGAGGAGCCCGGCGGCGGCGGCCTTCGCATCCCCGGTGACGAACAGGTCCACCCGCGGGTTCGTCGGCTCCATGCCTGCGTCAATCTGGATCACGGTGGCGTCCGGGCCGATCAGGTGCCCGAAGCGCATGGTGAACGGGCTCAGGCTTGCTCCCGCCACGAGCACCACGTCCGCCTCGCCCATCAGCCCGGCGGCGGTATCCGTGCCGAAGCCGCCCGCAACGCCGAGGTAACCCTCGCCCTGCAGCAGGTTCAGCGCCAGTGCTGTCCCGGCGGTGAGCGCGCCGAGGCGGTCGGCGAGTTCCCGGAGTTCGGGGCCGGCTCCGGCGAGGTGCGCACCGCGGCCGGCAAGGATGAGCGGCCGCTTGGCGCCGGCCAGAAGTTCGGCCGCCCGGCCAAGTCCGCCGTCGGCGTCGTCCCTCACGGCAGCCGCCACCGGCGGCGCGGGAAGCTCTTCGTCCGCCGCCTCAACGGCCGCCAGATCGTACGGAATGGCGATGACGACGGCGGTCCGCCGGGCAAGTGCGTACTCCACCGCTTCCTGGGTGATGGAGCCCGCGCTTTCACGGGTGACCGTGAAGGTGACCGCACCCAGCCCGGCGGCGATGGCCGCCTGGTCCACGTCCCAGGGACGGGTGCCACTGCTCGGGGCGTCCCCGGTGACGAGCACGGTGGGGATCTGCGCCTTGACCGCTTCCGCGAGGGCCGTCAGGGCGTTGGTGTAGCCGGGGCCGTACGTGGTGGTCCCGGCCGCGAGGCGTCCCGATGCCCGGTAGTAGGCGTCCGCCGCCGCGATGGCGGCGCCTTCATGGCGCACGGCGGTGAAGCGGAGGCCCTCCTTCTCGGCGGCGTCCAGGAAGTAGACGTTTCCGTTGCCCATCACGCCGAACACATCGCTGAGGTAGCTGCTGAGAACCTGCGCCACCCGGCCGGATACTGTAAGTGAAGTCATGCAGGAATCTTCAGATCCAGACTCCAGATAAGCAAGAGAGTCGATATCGGTTGGGATATTTGTCAGTGGATATCGCTGTATAGTGAAAATATGCACACTGTGGCGCCGGTCACGGCCTCCTTAGCCCGGCGGGCGGCTCTCTTGCTGAGACAGCCGGTTCAGCAGGCCGTCGAAGCGCGGCGGCATGAGTTCCAGGACCGAAATGGCGGTACTGGTCCGCTGGATTCCCTCGATTTCCAGGATCTGGTTGGTGATGCGGTAAAGATCGGCCGTGTCCCGGGCCACCACCTTGGCCATGAGATCCGCGTCCCCTGTGGTGGCATGGACCTCGATGACCTCCGGAATGGCTTCGAGTCCGTTTTCCACCGACCCGGCGCGGGTCTGGCTGATGGCCAGGGAAAGGAAGGCCAGCAGGCCGTAGCCGAAGGCCGCCGGGTCCAGCCTCCGGCTGAAGGACCGGAGGGCGCCGCCGCGCTCCAGCTTGGCGAGGCGCGCGTGCACCGTGTTCCGTGCGACGCCGAGGGTCCGGGAAAGTGCGAGGGCGCTGGCCTCGGGGTCCTCATCGAGGGCGAGGATGATCCTGGCGTCCAGGGAATCGAAGGTGCGGGGATTGGGGATGGTCATATATTCATCGCAGACGTTAGAAGTTGAGCAGAAATCCCAAGGGACCAAGAGTATCTTGCAATGTGGCCGGGGTCACTTCCATGATCAAGCCTCATGACCACTGATCAGATCCTGGCGGCAACCGGCAGGTCGCACCCCATCCTGCGTGCGGCCGTGTCCGGACTCCCGTCCTACGTCCCGGGCCGGCGCAGCGCCGGCGCGGACATTGCGGCACTCGCCAGCAACGAAAGCCACTACGAACCCCTGCCCTCGGCCGCCGCTGCGGTGGCCGAAGCGGCCGGCAGGATGAACCGCTACCCGGACATGGCCGCCGTCGAACTCCGCGAACGGATCGCCGGGCACCTCGGCGTCAGCGCCAGGGAAATCGCGGTGGGACCCGGCAGCGTCGGCGTCCTCCAGCAGATCATCACCGGGATCTGCGACGCCGGTGATGAAGTGATCTTCGCGTGGCGGAGCTTCGAGGCCTACCCCATTCTGGTGGAGCTGGCAGGTGCCAGGCCCGTCCGCATACCGCTGGACGATGCCGAAGGCCACGACCTCGACGCCATGGCCGCCGCCGTCACCGAACGGACCAAGGTGGTCCTGCTCTGCACTCCCAACAACCCGACCGGCGTCCCGATCAGCCACGAACGCCTTGAGGCGTTCCTCCGCTCCGTCCGTTCCGACATCCTCGTGGTGATCGACGAGGCCTACGTGGAATACGCCGACGCCGGCAGCGGCCCCGACTCCCTGGCGCTCTACCGCGAGTACCCGAACGTCTGCATCCTGCGCACGTTCTCCAAGGCCTACGGACTCGCCGGCCTGCGTGTGGGGTACGCCGTGGCAGCGCCGGACATCGCGGAGGGACTGCGCCGGACCGCCATTCCGTTCTCCGTGACCGCCCTGGCCCAGAAGGCCGCCGTCGCTTCGCTGGACGCGGCCGGCGAGATGCAGGCGAGGGTCGCCGTCGTCAAGGAAGAGCGCTCGCGGCTGGCCGCACGGCTGGAAGCCCAGGGCTGGAAACTGCAGCCAAGCCAGGGCAACTTCCTGTGGATCCGGGCAGACGACGGCCTCACGGCCAGGCTCGTGGCCGCCTTCGACCAGGCGGACATCATGGTCCGCGCCTACCCGGGCGACGGCGTCCGGATCACCGTTGCCGACCCTGCCTCCAACGACCGCGTGCTCCAGGTTCTGGAAGCCGTCTCGGCAGCCCAGGCGGCCTGAAACCTCTACCTGTTCCACCTTTACCCGTTCGATCTTCACCTGTTCGACAGACAACCCAGAGGACTCCCCATGGAACAACAGACAATGACGTCTGCCCCGGCGCTTGGCGCCGCCCTGAAACCCCGCCAGCTCACAATGATGGGACTGGGAAGCGCCATTGGCGCCGGTCTCTTCATCGGTTCGGGCGCCGGCATCCAGGCCGCCGGCCCGGCGGTGCTGATCTCCTACCTGGTGGCCGGCACCCTCATCATCCTCGTGATGTGGGCGCTTGGTGAGATGGCTGCCGCCAACCCGGACAGCGGGGCCTTCTCCGTCTATACCGCCCGGGCCTTCGGGCCCGTGGCCGGCGCCACCGTGGGCTGGCTCTGGTGGCTGCAGCTGGTGGTTGTCATCGCGGCTGAAGCGCTCGGCGCGGCAGGCCTGCTTTCCACGATCTTCCCCGCCCTGCCGGTATGGCTGATGGCCTTCGTGTTCATCGCGGTGCTGACCGCCGTGAACCTCACCCGGGTGAAGAACTTCGGCGAATTCGAGTTCTGGTTCGCGCTGCTCAAGGTGGCGGCCATCGTCGGGTTCCTCCTCATCGGCGTCGCCCTCCTGTTCGGCTGGCTGCCAGGCGTCCAGTCACCGGGCCTGGCCAACTTCGACTTCACCGGGGACGGTTTCGCCCCGCACGGTTTCGCAGGGATCGCCACGGCGCTCTTCGTGGTGGCTTTCGCCTTCGGCGGCACCGAGATTGTCTCCGTGGCCGCAGCCGAAACCCAGGATCCTGCCCGCAGCGTCGGACTGGCCGTCCGCACCGTCCTCTGGCGCATCCTCATCTTCTACATCGGCGCGATCTTCATCATCGCGGCCGTGGTTCCTGTGGGATCGGCCGGCCTGAAGAGCCCGTTCGCTGCTGTACTGGAGGCCGCAGGCATGCACGGCGCAGCCACCGCCATCACCTTCGTTGCCGTCGCGGCCCTGCTCTCCGCCCTCAACGCCAACCTCTACGGCGCCTCCCGGATGGCGTTCTCCCTCGCCGAGCGCGGTGAAGCGCCGCGCGTCCTCGCCTCGCTGTCCAGGTCCCGGGTCCCGGTGGTGGCAGTCTTGGCCAGCGTCTCCTTCGGCGTCGTGACGGCGGTGCTCGAGGTGGCCTTCCCGGAGAAGGTCCTTCCCCTCCTGCTGAACATCGTGGGCTCGACGTCCCTGCTGGTGTGGGCCTCCGCCCTGCTCGCCCAACTTGCCCTGCGTCTTCGCGCGGACCGTGAGGGTACTTTCCTTCCGTTGCGGATGGCGGGCTTCCCCTGGTTCACGGGCCTTGGCCTGCTTATTCTCGCCGCCATCTTCACGGTGGGCTTCATCGGCGAGGATTCCCGTCCCCAGCTCCTGAGCACGTTCGCCCTCGTGGCCGCCCTGGCGGCGGGGAACTGGCTGCACCACCGTTCCATGAAGCGTTCCGCCAGCGTCCCCGAGCGCGCAGAGTCCCGGGAGCGCGTCGAGCCTCCGGTACTCATCGACTAGCTTGGGGGTTCTGCGCAAATTGGAGGGCGCGTCCGGCATGGTCGGGCGCGCCCTTCTATTCCCCGTCATCCCCACCCCGAGTTTTTCTTCAGATAATCCACGTTTGGCACGATTTAAGTCGCGATATCTGTTCCAAAACTCGGGGTCTGCCGGGTGGTGTGCTTGGCTACGAGGCGGCTGAGTTGAAGCCGGGATCGGTGGTGGCGGTCTCCAGGAGCCGGTCGAAGCTGCGGATGCCGTAATCAGGCGGCGTGGCGGCGATGACGATCCGCGTCGCGGTGACGGCGTCAGCTTTTGGCTTGGCATTCTGTTTTGCCTTCGGTGGGGGCTGCTGGACGACCTTCAGGTGCAGGCCGGACACCCCGTTCACAGACAGAGGCAGGCTCCCACCATCGAGGAGCAGTAAGCGGAGCCCGTCAGCCGAGAGCTGCTGGCTCCGGTCCGCCGTCAGTTCAAGAATCACGTCATTGACGGTCCCGGTCAGCCGGTGCAGGAACGCCCGCTCGCTCGAACTTTTGGCCCGGATGCCCAGCGTGGTGAAGGCGGTAGCGAAGAGCGCCACAAACAGCAGGGTGGCGCCGACGTCCCGAAGGCCGGGCGCAAAGAGCATCAGGATCAGGCACACGACGAACCCGACGACTGTAAACCGGCCGAACATGGCGCCCGCTTCCTCGCCCGGCCTGCCCGTCCACTGCTTGGAGGTGAAGCTGCACACTTCCCGGGAGTGGGTCCGTGGAGTTGGCATGATCAGTTCCCTTTCACTTCGAGCAGGGCTTCGGCCAGAATGATTGCTTCCCGTGCTTCGCGAAGGCTTTCCCGAAGGCCGGGATCCGGGAAGCCGAGGCTGGTGCCGCCCGGGGAGACGGCAAGATCGTCGGCGACCTTCCGCAGGTTGTCCCGCTCCAGCGCGAGCATCCGCGACGACGTCAGCTTGACTCTGCTTTTCTCTAACTCAAACAGCGACGTGTTGATCTGGTCCCGCCGCGCACGGATCGCGCGGCACACCCCCTGGATGCGCAGAGTGCGGCTGGTGAACATCCGCTCCATCTTGGCTGCAACGTCTTGGAGTTCCTTCAGGGTGCTGTATCTCCGCGCCTCATGGGTTCCGCTGTGCCGGGCCAGGAGCTGGCTGATGAGCGAGAGGCGTTGGCCCCACAGCTCGAGGCCTGCCTGGTTCTGGGTGAGGAGCAGTTCCGCAGCGCCGAGGGCCGTGGCCAGGGCATCCCTCCGCGGTGTGAGCTTGCTTGGCCGCTGCGTCCAGCCGCGCGATGAACTGTCCGTAGTTGTCGAGCGCCGGACTTTCCTCCCGGCTGGCCACCGCCGTGGTGGGCGGGGCAGGCGGCCCGTTGGCCGCCGTCGAGCTTTCCTTTGGCGTACCGATACGCGGGGGAGTCGGGGGCTTTCGCGGCGGGAAGGCGCGGGGTTCCGATCCGGAGTCAGGTGCGCAGTCACTCATGATCAATCGTCCCCGTTCATGATCCGTCCAGGGCAGCCTCACACCGCCACGGACCAAGCAGGAGCGCCCGCGCGCCTGCCTGTGAATGCCCATTGTAAAGCGGAGGACGGGCGTTGTCTGCGGGTCCGGCGCCGGCAGGATCGCTGAAGGCCATGAACCAACCTTGCGTGTTGATACCGAGCGTCTTAACTTTTAGAAGCGAGCGTCTTAACTTTTAGAAGTGCGGACGGCGCGCGGAGTGACGCCGTCCCGCGAACCCCGTGGAAGCGGCTGCCCGGGAAATGAGGTGGGAAGCAGGTCAAGCGTGAAGTCCCTGCGAGAAGTCATACGAAGCGAGTTTTTCCCGTCCGCGGCGGCGCTGACGCTCGTTGTCCTTTTCTGGTTGGTCGGGTTGCTGGGCGGTCTCTCGCTGCTCAGCAGAAGCCGCCCGCCGCTGGACACGCTGAGTTGGTTGCTGTTCGTCTACGCCTCGGTGGTCCTGTCCAGTGCTGTTGGCCTGTGGGCGGCAATCGATCTGCTCCGCCGGCTGTCCCGACGGCGGCATGGGCTGTCCCGACGGCGGCAGGAACAGTCCCGGCGGCGGAAGGGCCGGGACAGTGGCAGCGGCGACGAATAGTTGCACGGGCAGGCCGGCACGATCCGGCGCTAACTTGCCTCAGTACTCCACCCTTACGGCCGTGGGCGTGATCCGCAGTCTTCCCTCCGTCTCGGCGGTCTTCTCGATGGCTTGCCCTACCTGCTTGGCCAGCATTGCTATGGAGGCTTCCTCCCTGGACATGTGGGGCCACTTCGACCGCCACAGCGCAACATCAACCGCGATGACGGCGCGGATTTCCTCGAGGGATTCACTGAACACGAAAATCCTGTCCTCGTCGACGCGGGACGGAACTACGACGGCCACGGAGGTGTCGTGTATCCGGACGACCCCCAGATGGCCGAGCCCGAGCTGAAGGGCAGAGGCAAACGACTGAAGTTCAATGGAGGACATCTGCGCCTCCCTGCTCGAGGCGTCCTCGAGCATCCTGGAAAATGCCGACAAGCTGACCATAGTGTTTCCCCTCCCAGTCTTGGGCGGACGCCGTTCGGCAGCCCCGCCCCCTAAGAGGTCCGGCCCCCCGGCCTACGGACCATCCGTTGCATTGACGTGCCAACCAAATGGCTGCCAACACGGTTAAGAGCTTGACGGGGGCGACAAACGAGTGCAAGTGACACGCGGCACCATGGCGAAGAAAGTCGCGCCACTCCCCGGGGCCCGCCCCCAGCCTGTGCCCGAAATGAGGATGGACATAAGGAAGGGGCCGACGACGGTCTGGGGAGCGCCTCCCTGGGAGGTACAACGTCGCCGGCCCCGTCCTTCACCGGAGGGCCCGCCGCATCATGGGGTAATGCGTCTGGGCCACCCTCCCGCCCGAAGCGAAGCTGCTTCGGAAATCTGGCGCAGTGAGCGGAGATGGGAATATCTGGGCTTTTCTCAGGTGGGTTGGCGCCGGCTCAATGGACCACCTCCTGTGGCTGCTGGCTGGAGTCCACTTCCTCTTCTGCTGTGTCAGCGGTGCTTGCCGGGGCGTTGACGGTGTTGGTTCGTTCCGGTTTGTACCAGCCCACGGCGCGTCCACGGAGGGCCTGGAGTAGGGATCCGACGAGCACGTAGGCGCGGAGGGGTTCGTAGATGAGCCGGTAGATCGGGACGATAAACAGGTGGCGGGGGTCTTCGCGGACCATGATGACGGCGACCAGGGAGATGATCATGTGGGTTGCGGCCACGAAAACTGCGAAGACAGCAATGGCCTGCCATTCACCCTTGGACAGGCTGACCGCGGCGACGATGAGGGTCATGGGCATGAAGACCAGTGGCACCAGGACCGACAGGAGTGCGTAGGGCATGGTGAGCAGGCCCAGAGCGCCGTAGCGGGGGTTCAGGAGCATGCCGCGGTGCTTGTACAGCGTCTGGATGTTGCCGTACGTCCACCGGAGACGCTGTTTGAAGAGCCCCCTGACGGTCATTGGCGCTTCCGTCCACGCGACAGCCTCGTTTTCCTGGACGATGCTGTAGCCGAGCCGTTGCAGGGAGAGGGTCAGGTCGGCGTCCTCGGCGAGGGTGTCGTGGGAGTACCCGCCGGCCTGGACGAGTGCTTCGCGGCGCCAAGCGGCGCAGGCGCCGGGGCAGATGGAGATCGCTCCCATCAGGCCTTCGGCCATGCGCGTGACGCAGATCCCGGAGAGGTATTCCAGGCTTTGCCAGGCGGTGAGGATGTTGCGCCGGTTGCCGACTTTCACGTGTCCGGCGACGGCGCCAACGGGCTTGCCCTTGGACTGCGCAACGAAGTGCCGAGCGAAGGCCTTGATGGTCTGTTTCTCGAACAGGGTGTCGCCGTCCAGGGTGACCACCACCTCTCCAAGGGAGTTGGTGATGCCGTTGTTGCTGGCAGCGGATTTCCCGGCGTTGGGCTGGTGGATGACCCTCAACTGGGTCCAGTTCTTTGCGTACCCGTTGAGGACTTCGGCGGTGCCGTCGGTGGAGCCGTCGTTGACGGCGACGACTTCGAAGTTGACGTAGTCGCTGGCCCTGAGGGCATCGAGGGTCTTGGCGACCACCGGTTCCTCGTTGTAGACGGGCAGGACCACGCTCACGGACGGCCAGTCCGACTCCGGGACGGTGTCCCAGGACCGTTTTTTCATGCGGCGGTTACTGATGAGGGCCAGGACCACGTACAGGAAAGTCAGCAGGGTCAGGGAACCGACGCCGAACCAGAACAGCCAGCCGATCAGGACGTTGGGGGTGACCAGGGTTGAGGTGAAGGTGGCCAGGGTCAGGTGATCGTCAACGGTGGCGCCGACGCTGCGCTCAGGGACGTATTCCTGGGGCAGCAGCGGCTGGACGGTGGTGAACTTGTAGCCCTGCGCCTTGGCCTGTGGAATGAAGGCCTTGAGCATCTCGATGGTGGAGGAGCGGTCGCCGCCGCCGTCGTGGACCAGGACGATGTGGCCCTTGCCGTCGAGGCTGGGAGTTGCGATGGCCTCGCCGGGTGGGTGGTCCCAGTCCCTCGTGTCGAGGTCCATGTTGATGTGCATATAGCCCAGTTGCTGGGCCTGCAGCAGGGCCAGGGCGTTGTTTTCCGGGTCGCCGGTGGGAATGCGGAAGAGGCGGGAACCGTAACCGTCGGTTGCGCGCATGACCCGGTCCGTGCCGATGATCTGCTCCCGGTTAAACGCATCGTCGTGGTCCCAGAAGTTGATGTGCGACATGGTGTGGTTGCCCACCATGTGCCCTTCCCGGATCAGCCTCTTGAAGACATCGGGGTTTTTGACGATGTTGTCGCCCAGCGTGAAGAACGTTGCCGGGACGTGTTCACGGGAGAGCAGGTCCAAAACCTGGGGTGTGAACGTGGGGTCCGGTCCGTCGTCGAAGGTCAGCATCAGCGTGTGGTCCGCGGGTTCCCCGTAGGAGTCAAGGACGTAGGGGCGGTTCCCGATCAGGTCCAGTTCGTCCTGGCTGGTTACTTGCCTGAATATTGTGGTGCTGAACGGGTCCTTCAGGAAAACCTTCCCGCCCGTCCGCTGGACCAGTGCAATCCGGTCAATGGCAAAGCCCACGTCCTGGCCGAGCCAGGGGATATCCTCCAGGTCACCGGAGTTCAGGAGCTGCCGCGGATAATCTTGTGACTGGTTCGGCTCCGCTTTCCACAGCGGAGCCGTGGCGCCGGGCAGGATCCACACCAACGACAAAGCCCCCACCACCATCAGGGCTAAAAAGCTGTTCAGAATGCGGCGCCACCGCCGGCCGCTCGGATCATAGAATATTGGTCCGGCGGACAAAGGAAGCCTCGGTGTCCGGTGCTTCACTGGGTCTCCTCGTGCTGAAACGGAAACGGTTAGTGCGGATGGCACTGTCACCGGCCACCCATGGCGTGGGAGGCCGACTGTGCGAAACGCCTGAGACCGGGGCGCTTCGGACCGAAGGTATTCGCCGGGGAGTGACTGGACGGGGCCCTCTCATGGGGCGTACCCCGTGCCGGCAACCTGTCCCGCGAACGTTGGTCCTTATCAACTTGCGGACAGTAATGAATTTTCCGCTCAGACCTTGCAAAAAGCATGCGAAGCCACCCGGGTGGCCCCGCTTTTGGCACCCAAATAGGGGGGATTCTCTACCCGTGGCAGGCTAACCGCCAGCTTTACCCCACCCGTTTGCAGGGTGTGTCCTGTATCGCCTGCCGTCAGGGGGTGCCGAGCCGCCAGCGCGGCGGGAACCAGGCGTGCGTTAGGAAGAAGGACATCATCAACCAGCCTGCCAGCAGCAAGGGGTAGTCGGGTACCCACGCTGAATAGTGGCGTCCTTCAGCCCACCCCTCCTGGGGATGCCCGTGGAGGTAGGAGGCAACCACGGCAAGGCATCCCAGGATGATCCCGGCTATAGATATTTCCCCGTTGGCGATCCACCACCGCCGCACTTTCGGGACCCTCCTGATCGGAAGTCCAAGGAGCACCATGGCCGCCATGGAGACCAAGGGGACGACGACGACGATCGTCACCCCGAGCGTGATGGCCCGGGTAGGGTCAGGGCTGATGACCAGGGTGGACGCGATCCGCGCGCAGGTGATGGCCAGCACCACGAAGGCGACTGCCATCTGGGTCCGGAATGGGTAAGGCCTGCCCGGGCGAAACGGATGGCCGCCCTCGTGCGGCCGGGCTGCCGGCCGGCTATGCGGGGATGCCTGAAACCCGCCCGTTGCCGGCCTCATCGGACCATGGGGCTGACTCTCGGGATCGGGCTTACTGGGCACACTTTCATGATGCCTTAGAATGCCCTCGGGGGAGAAACGATTTCGCCGGAGATCCGGGAAGTTTCTCCTTTGCAGCCTCCCGCAGAGCCAGCGCTGCCTGGACCAGCGCGGCGTGCGTCAGCGCCTGCGGATAGTTGCCGAGCAGGGCCCCTGAGGCGGGTTCGATCTCCTCGCTGAACAGGCCCAGCGGGCTGGCGTGCGCAAGGAGGGCCTCGAACATTTCCGTGGCCTCGGCTGCCCGTCCCGTGAGGGCGAGGGCCTGGGCGAGCCAGAACGAGCAGGGCAGGAAAGCCCCCTCATTACCCGGCAGGCCGTCCTGGCCCGGCGGGTAGCGGTACAGGAAGGGGTAGCCGGCGGACAGCTCCGACCACACCGCATCCACGGTGCCGCGCAGGCGGTCCGAGTCCGGTGCCTCGAAGCCGGTCACCGGCAGGATCAGCAGGGCGGAATCGAGATCACCGGAGCCGTACGAGCGGGTGTACGTGTTCTTCGCGGCGTCGAAGCCTTGGGTCCTGATGTCGGCGGCAATAGCTTCCCGCGCACTTTCCCAGCGGCGCCGTCGGCGGGTGCTGATGTGGTGGCTCCGGGCAACACGCAGCGCCCGGTCCAGGGCCAGCCAGCCCATGATCTTGGAATGCACATGGTGCGCCGCGTCGGCCCTGATTTCCCAGATACCGGCATCGGGCTCCGGCCAGCGCCGAGCCACGAGATCGGTAAAGCTGCGCATGGCCCGCCACGTCTCCGAGTTGAGCCGGCGCCCCTGCCGGACGAGGTTCCACGCGGCGTCAAGGACCCAGCCGTAGCCGTCGAGCTGGTGCTGGTGCGCGGCGCCGTTGCCCACCCGCACCGGAGCGCTGCCCGCGTAGCCCGGCCAGCCCTCCAGCGTGCGCTCGCGGGGGACATGCCCTCCCGTAAGCGTCAGCAGCGCCGGCAGCCGGGGCCGCTGCAGCCTGCTCGCGTGCAGGAGCCAGTTCAGGAAGTTCAGGGCCTCGCCGTCTTTGCCCAGGCCGAGGAAGGCGGCGATGCCAATGCTGGCGTCCCGCGGCCAGGCGTACCGGTAATCCCAGTTCCGGATGCCGCCCGGGTCCTCCGGCAGGGACGTGGTGGGGGCCGCGACCGGCGCGCCCGAGGGGGAGTAGGTCAGCAGCTTCAGTGTCAGCAGGCTCCGCAGGACTGCTTCGCGGAACGGGACGTCCTCGCTGATGCCTGACGCCCACTCCCGCCAGCGGGCTTCGTCGGCCTCCACCAGGTCCCACGCGGTTTCGGGATCGACCCACACCAGCGGTTCCGTGTAGGCCAGGGCGAGCACCATCACCACGGGACGGCCGGGCTCAACGGTGATTGTCGTCGTCGTGCCCGGCAGTACGCGCACCCCGCCGCTGACGCCGAGCGACATGGCCAGGGCGCCCCATTCGCAGACCACGTGCCGGTCCTGCCGGACGCGGGGCCTCAGGTGGCGCTCGCCGAAGCGGGGGTTAAGTTCGACGGCGGCTTCCGCGGGAGCGCCGTCGGCCTCCAGCCGGCGGATGAGGAGGGTAGTGGGCAGCAGGCGGCCGGATACTTCCGCCACCATGGCTTCGGTGAGTGTCAGCGTGCCGCCGTCGGTGGCCCAGACTGTTTCGAGCGTGGCGGTGTGCGGCCGGTAGCGGCGGACGATTTGCTTGGACGCCCGGGCCGGACCGGCGCGGAAGGTGCCCGCGTCCGGGCCGCCGAGCAAAGCTCCGAAGACGGGATCGGCGTCGAAGGTGGGCGCGCAGAGCCAGTCGATGCCTCCGTCGGCCGAGACCAGGGCGGCCGTGCGGGTGTCCCCCAGCAGGCCGTAGTCCGCAAGGGCGGGGGAGTGCATGGCGTCCATGGTGCGTCCACCTTCTCTCGCTGGGGTCAGCCGGCCGTGAGCAGCAGCCCGAGCAGTGAGCCGTAGACCAGATGGGCCGCGACGGCCACTGCCGGCGTCTGGATTCCGTAGTTCAGGCCCAGCAGGCCCGGAGGTTCGAGCGCTGCCCGGCTGGCCGGACCCGCCCTGGTGCTGGCCATCCTGGGATGGATGCCCGGCAGCAGGGGCAGGATGACGGTCAGTGCGACGGCGACATGCAGGAGTCCCAGCAGGGCGCCGATCCACCACGTTGCCCGGCCCAGCAGCGCAAACACTGCCGCGTAGCCCAGAGCGAAGACCTGCCCTGCCGCGAGGTGGATGAAGAAGCCGGCGATCCGCGCCTTGTCCGGATCGGGAGTGACCAGGCTGCCCAGGACCAGGGGCAGGTCGAGTCGGGTCCAGCCGGCCATCTGGAAGGCGATCATCACCGCGGTCAGAGCCGTGGTGGCCAGCAGCCCGAACAGCGCCCAGCCTTGCCAGTCCATCTCAACCGCCGCCGCGCTGCGTGGGCGTTGTTTGCGGGTGTACCGCTGTCATGACGCACCTTCTAAAACTAAGTTGTCTAATTTTAGAGCCGAGGTTGGGTGGTGGGCAAGGGCCGACGGCGGATGCTCAGGCGAGCGTCCGGCGCTCGCCCACGCTTACGGCATCCTGGGCAGTCGCGTGGTGAGGTTAGCTTGTGCCCGCCGGCTCCTCGGCAGCTGATCCCTGATGGAGTCTGTGGCCAATAAACCAACGCGGGGTCACTTAGCGCCCAATGAAGGCTCGACATTGGGCGCTAAGTGACCCCGCGTTGCAGTTAACGCCCCGCGAGGTGGCCCGCCACGTACTCCGCGTCCATGCCCACCGCCGCCACCGTGGACGACGCATGCTTCGTAAGCCACGGCAGCCCGACCGCATAAAGCCCCGGCACCTCGGTGACACCACGGAAATGGCGCGGGTAATTCCATTCATCCAAAACCGGGATATCGAGGAAGCCGAAGTCCAGGCCGTAACCGGTGCTCCAAATGACTGACGTGATGCCCTCGGCGCCGAGGTCCAGGCGCGCCCCGGACCCGGAGGGCTGCCAGTCGACCGGCGGCACAGATTCAGCAACCGGCGCCTCGATCCCCGCCGCCAGAATGTACGAGTCCAGCATCACCTGCATCCGCTGCCCGAACGCCGATTCCGTCAGCGCGATGCGGGCGGCGAGGTCGTCACTGAAGGTGATGGCGCCGTCGTCCGTTCCCTCATAATGGCCGTGCAGCCGGACGCCCCGGCGGCCGAGGTCCCGCAGGCGGATGCTGTGCCCGCCGGCGTTCCCGGAAATCAGAGGATTGCACATGAAGCGCGCCGCGGGCGAGGCAAGCGCCGCCGCCTGCAGGCCGTTGATGCCGTACTCGGGCCCGTGCAGGTTGACCTCGAGGAGCCAGTAGAACATGTCCTGCCCGCGGTAGCGCCGCGGCGCCTCGGGGCAGGCCGAGACGGACAGGTGCACCTCACGGCCGGCGTCGAGCAGGTCCTCGGTGATCTGCCCGCCCGATTGCCCGGTCCCCACCACCAGCACCGCCCCTTCCGGCAGTTGCGCGGGGTTGCGGTAGTCATGGCTGTGCTGCTGGGTTATGTGCCGGGGGAGTTTGGCGGCCGACGGCGGAATCCGCGGCCGCTGATAGGCTCCGTTCGCGAGGACGACGTTCCGTGCCAGCCAGTTCCCCTGGCTAGTGTCGACGGCGAACCCGCTACCCGCCGTCGTCCCGCCGTCCGCCCGCGCAACACGGCTGACCTCCGTCCCCACCCGCACCGGCGCCGCGATCCTCCGGGCGTACTCACGGAACAGCTCGATCACCCCGTCCCGGGGGAGGAAGGCATCAGGCTCGGGACCGTCGTACGTCATGCCCGGCAGCAGGAAGGCGAAGTTCGGCGTATTCAAATAGAACGAGTCCCAGCGGTCCTGCCATGCGCCGCCCAGTTCCGGGCGCTGCTCCAGCAGCAGATGTTCGACGCCGGCCCGGCTCAGCCAGTAGCTCGTGGCCAGGCCCGCCTGTCCCGCCCCGATGACCAGAGTGTCGATTTCCCGTGCGGCGGCCGATGACCGGGGCATGGCTACTTCTTGGCGGCCTTCGGCTTGGGCTCCTTCGCGGCTTTCGGCGGCAGGCTGGCGACGTACTCGAACGCCTTCTCCGTCCATGCCCTGGCCCGCGCGTCGTCGCCGTCGCCCTCTTCGTTCCAGATCTCCGGCAGGCCTGTGTATCCACCCATGGGGCGCTCGGGTGGGCCGAAGGGGACGGTGCGCTCCCCGGACTCGAGCACCTCCCGGTCCTCGTCGGAGAGCTTGATGCCGATGGTGGGCCCGAACAGACCGGCGAACATGTTGCCGTTGACGAACGCTCCGAGGTTCCCGAACATCGGCTTGATGACCACCTCCGGGCGGTCAGGCACCACGGCCCGGAAGTGCTCTTTGTCAGCCTCGGTCGCTTTGGGCATTTCCATCGTGCGCCTCCGGGTAGCAGGGCTCGGGCAGAAGATGTGGGAATGGCCGTGCGCCATCCCATGCCCCGGATCATACGCCCGGCCGCCGGCCCCGGCCACCACGTCACGGGCCGGCCCAACGGCCGGACAGCCTGGCCAACTTCACCACCCGGCGCTCTGCTGTTTGCCGGCCCGCAGTGCTATACCTAGCTCAAGGCAACTAAATGTGCGGCTGTCTGCAGGGCGGCGATTCGGACGATCCGGCCTGCCCGGAGGCTGGAGGAAAGGTGCTCACCAGGCCAGCCGGAGCGCGGACAGGCCGCCGGGCGCTCCTCGCCGTCGCCTGCCTCGGCGCGCTCGCCGTCCTCACCTCCTGCTCAAGCGCCGTCACGGACACCGTGCCCACCGCCGCCGAGGACAGCGCCTCCGCCATCGCCACCGCCCGGCTCGCCATCCGGCAGGACGCAGACGGCAAGCTCACCCGCGCCGCCACTTCCACTGCGCTCGAGGACGCCCTCAAGGAAGTGCAGACCAGCCGCGATACCGTCCTGCGGCTCTCACCCGCCTCCCCGGAGGACCGTCAGGTGCGGGAGGACGCGCTGAAGGTTCTGGACAGTTCCGCCGCCGGCCTCACCACCGC
The DNA here is from genome assembly GCF_051965295.1 of Arthrobacter sp. SAFR-023. Classification (NCBI taxonomy): domain Bacteria; kingdom Bacillati; phylum Actinomycetota; class Actinomycetes; order Micrococcales; family Micrococcaceae; genus Arthrobacter; species Arthrobacter sp. SAFR-023. The sequence goes on from NZ_JBQCMF010000010.1 coordinate 173,069, forward strand.
GAGGGACGCCGTGGCGTCCGACGACGGCGGGCCGTCCCTTTCGGACGGCGCTCGGGCGCTTGCCGCGGCAGAGGACGCCCTGAACAGGCTGAAGTCGAAAGTGGGCGGGAAATGAAGCGCCTGCTCGGCGTCGCACTCGGCATCCTGACGGCCATCGGCGGCTTCGTGGACATCGGCGACCTGGTGACCAACGCCGTCGTCGGATCCCGGTTCGGACTGTCCCTCATCTGGGTGGTGGCGGTTGGCGTCGTCGGCATCTGCGTTTTCGCCAACATGTCCGGGCGGGTGGCGGCCGCCTCCGGCCGGGCCACGTTCGAGGTGATCCGTGAGCGGCTGGGGCCGCGCGCCGGGCTGGCGAACCTGTCCGCGTCCTTCCTCATCAACCTGATGACGGTGACCGCGGAGATCGGCGGCGTCGCCCTGGCCCTGCAGCTCGCCAGCAGCGTCAATTACCTGCTCTGGATTCCGCTGGCTGCTGTGGCGGTGTGGCTGGTGATCTGGCGGGTCAAGTTCTCGATCATGGAAAACGTCACCGGGCTCCTGGGCCTGACCCTGATCGTGTTCGCCGTGGCGCTGTTCCTGCTCAAACCGGACTGGGGCAACCTGGCCAGCCAGGCCATCCCCGCCGTCCCGGACGAGGAAACCGGCGCCACCTACTGGTACTTCGCCATCGCCCTGTTCGGCGCCGCCATGACCCCGTATGAGGTGTTCTTCTTTTCCTCCGGCGCTGTGGAGGAAGGGTGGAAAATCAAGGACCTGATCCAGTCGCGCATCAACGTCCTGGTGGGGTTCCCGCTCGGCGGGCTGCTGTCCGTAGCGATCGCCGGGTGCGCCGCCGTCGTGCTTCTCCCGGCCGGCATCTCCGTCACCTCCCTCTCCCAGGTGATCCTCCCGGTGGCGGAGGGCGCCGGGAAACTGGGGCTCGCCGTCGTCCTCCTGGGCATTGTGGCCGCGACGTTCGCCGCCGCGCTGGAGACGACGCTGTCCAGCGGTTACACACTGGCGCAGTTCTTTGGCTGGTCCTGGGGCAAGTTCCGGGCACCGGCGCAGGCGGCACGGTTCCATCTGGCCATGATCATCTGCCTGCTGGTGGGCATCGGGGTGCTGGCCACCGGCGTGGACCCCGTACTGGTCACCGAATACTCCGTGGTGTTCTCCGCCGTGGCGCTGCCGCTGACGTACCTGCCCATCCTGATCGTCGCCAACGATCCGCAGTACATGGGCAGACACGTCAACGGCCGGGGCGTGAATGTGGTGGCGATGATCTACCTCGTGGTGATCCTCGTGGCCTCGCTGGCGGCCATACCCCTGATGATTGTGACAGGAGCCGGCGCATGAAAACGCCCCGCTCGCTGGCCTCTGGTCCCTTGGCCCCGGTTCCTCCGGTTGCCGGGCAGACACTGGACGCCCAGCTCCACCTGCTGGACCGCCAGGTCCTGGACAGCGACGGCGTCCCCGTCACCACCGTTGACGACCTCGAACTCGGCGCCCCCGAGGGCGGACCTGAGACTCCTACGGGGACGGCGATCCCGCCAGGGACACCTGCCCCGGTTCTCACCGCACTGCTGACCGGCCCCGTCCTGGGAACGCGCATCTTCGGCGGCAGGCCGCCGTCGTCCCGGCTGATCCGGATCCCGTGGACGGACGTGGCCAGCGTCGGCGTGGTGGTCCGGCTCGGCGTCAGCGGCCAGGGCCTGGACGCCGACTGGGTGGAGCGCTGGATCCGCGACAAGATCATCACCCGGATTCCGGGATCGGGAGGCCGCCGTGATCCTCGGTGACCTGTTGGGCACTCCGGTGCACGACGACGACGGCGTGCGGCTGGGGCGCGTGGCCGACGCCCGGTTTGTGGTGGACGGAGCACCGCGCCGGCTGATGGCCGACGCCCGCCTGCTGGGCCTCGTGGTCAGCCCGCACAGCTGGTCGTCGTTCATGGGCTACGAGCGGAACAGTCTCACGCAGCCGTGGCCGCTGCCTAAGCTGCTGCGGTGGCGGCACCGCGGATCCTTTTTTGTGATGTGGGAGGACATTGCGGTGCTCGGCGACCGGATAGTCCGGCTGCGTCCCGGGTACACGCCGTACAGCCCGGCGCTTGACGGGAACGGGCAGGAGTAGTTTCCCTGCTGGCGGGTGCCTGTGGTTTCGGTCTCCAATGGTTGTTGCTGCAAGTTTGTCGTGGGGCCGGGCAAATGTCCTGTAGAGTTGATTCCGTTGTTGTGTTTGCATTGTGTAGTTCAGGCAGTACGCGCGGTCGAAAGTCCGCGTTCTTCTGAAGTAGCGGTTTTGAACACCCCACACCGGAGGACCCGAAAGTCGGGACAGTTCCTCCACCTTCACGAAGGACAAAAATAATGGCTACTGGTACCGTCAAATGGTTTAACGCTGAAAAGGGCTTCGGCTTCATCTCCCCGGACGACTCCTCGCAGGACGTTTTCGCGCACTACTCCGCGATCAACTCCTCCGGCTTCCGCTCCCTCGAAGAGAACCAGAAGGTTTCCTTCGAAACCGAGCAGGGCCCCAAGGGTCCCCAGGCCGTCAACATCCAGGCTCTCTAATTTCCTAGAGAACCGGGACCGTTAGGTTTCGAGCAGGGCCCGTCTTCGGACGGGCCCTGCTTTTGTTAACCCGAGTGTGGAGCGCGCCGAGATGGCAGTTCGCACCAATGTTCTGTTGTGACACTGCCGCGAACTGTCATCTCGGTGGAAGCCGCCGCGCTCCGGAACAATGGCCATCATGCAATCAACCGACGCCGTCCCCTGCCTTTGACCTGCGCATCAGCATCACAGGCACTGAGCCAGAGGTCTGGCGGCGGCGTCAGGTGCCGGAGACTATCACCGTTCCGGAATTCCACCGCGTCCTTCAGGCCGCCTTCGGGTGGGAAAACCGGCACCTCTACGGGATCCGCTGTACTGACGTCCGCGGAGAAGGGCGCGTCATCGTTGGCCCGGACGAGGCTGTCGAGGACAGCTACGCCGAGCCGGCGTCCGGCGTCGCGCTCGTTGAACTTCTGGATGCAAAGAGGACCGGACCTGCCGACTTCGAATACGAATACGACTTCGGCGATGCCTGGGACTCACACCCTCGAGTTGATGGGGCCCGCAGAGCTTCCCGAGAAGACTCTGCGCTGCACGGACGGCGCCAACCGCGGCCCGGTGGAAGATTCAGGCGGTTCGCACGGCTTCCGGCGGATCATTGAAGTCCTGGGCGATCCCGGGCACCCGGAATACGAGGACACCGCGGGCTGGTACAAGTTCGCCACCGGCGAGGACGCCACAACGTTCGCGCCGGCCGGGTCCGACGCCGGCGCACTCAACGCCCGGCTGGACGAGCTTGCCCTCCAGCTGTGGCCCGAGCTGCCCACGGAAGGTGAGATCGACGCCGTCGTCCATTCCGTCCACTGGTTCCTGTCCCAGGTTCCCGCCGACCGGCTGCCGCTAACCCAGGATGGCTACCTCAAACCGGCCTTCGTCAGGGAGACCTTTGAAGCCCTCGGCCTCGGCGACACATGGCCCGGCAAGGCCAACCGCGAGGTCCAGACTCTGCCAGTTCCTGCAGCTCCGGGAGCAGCTGCAGGACTGGAAACTGCTCCGGAAGTCCAAGGGGCGGCTGCTGCTCTCGCCCGCTGGCCGCAAGATGTCCGACGGCGGCCGTCCGTTGTGGGATTATCTCGCCAAAGCCGTCGCCAACCCTTCGGAGGAAGCGGCAGCCATAGTGAACGGCCTCCTGGTGCAATGGTTGCTCGACGGGACCACGCCGCGTTGGGAGGAGCGGGCGCGGATCATCGCTGACACCCTCACTGTCGAAGGGTTCCGCACTAAGGCCGAGCCGCGCATCCCGCTGGACCTTGGCCGGGACATGTACCTCCGCAGCCGCTCGACCCTGAAATGCCTGCAGCTGACGGTTTCCGGCGGCCACTACACCGACCATCCTGTGCTGACCGACGGCGGCCGGAAGTTCCTGCTCCAGGTGCAGGGGCTGCTCAACAGAGGATAGGCCCATTACAGCTGGCCGCGGGCCGCGAGGAACGCGGTCAGCGCTGGGCTGTCGATCTCCTTCGCCAGCCATGGCACGGCCCGGGCTGCGGCGTCGTCGCCAAGTACGGCGCGGTGGGACTGTGCCCGGACCACGAACTCGCGCATCCCGCTCCGGCTCGCAAGTGCGCCGAGGCGCTCCACCACTTCTCCCGCCTGCTCAGACCTTGCCGCCATGGCCACCTCCGCGGCAACGTCCAGCAGCCGGGCCGAGTACCAGAGGTACCAGGGCCTGGGCTCCATGCCTCTTTCCACCCAATGCTGCGCCGCCGCGAGGTCGCCATGCGCCAGGAACAGCCGGGCCTCCGCCCCCGCGGCGAGGGCCATGTAGCAGTGGTCCCCGGCCAGGTCCGCCATCACCCAGGACCGGTCGATCATCTCCGCGGCAGCCTCCAGATCGCCGGCTGCCAGGTACGTTTCGCCGCGGACTCCAGCTACGAAAGGTTCGAATGCTGTCCAATGCTCGGCGAGAATCCACTCCCATGCGTGGTCCAGCGTCTCGGCCCCGAGCTCCAGCTCCCCGCGCAGCAGCCACACGCGGCCAAGGAGCGCGCTGCTGAACGCCAGCTGCCGGCGGTTCCGCGCCTCCCGGGCCAGCCTGACGGACGCGGTCAGCGCCTCCACCGCTTCGCCATAACGTGCGGTGTCCGACGCCAGCATGCCTTGGATTGCCAGGACCCGCGCCTGCTCCTCAGGGAATCCGCCCGCGGCTTTTCTGGCCTGCGCCAGCCAGCCCGCCGCGCGGTCCGGAACGCCCCGCTGGACGGACAGGTACCCCAACTCGCGGTACGCGGCCGCGGTAGTGGGGGAGACGCCGTCGTGCTTTTCCGCCTGGACCCTGTCCTTCGGTGCGTCGGCCGGAGATGCCTCAGCCGACAACGCCCGGTGCAGGAAGTCCGCCACCTCAGCGCCGCGGCCGCCCGCCTGGTGGATCATTGCCCCGGCCAGCGTGACCAGCGACTCGGCGAGAAGGTGGTGGTCCGGGGTGCGCTGGGCCAGGACGACGGCGAGCCGCAGCTGATCCAGCCCCCGGTCCACGGCTCCGACCGAGAGCGAGGCGCCGCCGGCGTCGAGATAGGACCGCACGGTGGCCGCGGTGGCGGGAACTCCCGGGTCGGCCTCCGGCTCTGCACCGGACAGTGCCCTGCGGATTTCCGGCGGCAGAGGCATGCCCAGCTCGTCGCGGTAGAGGTTGGCGCACTTGGCCACATGCTCGCGGGCATGCCGGTGCTCACCGATCGCCACCAGCGCCCGGACCAGCACAGCGTTGCAGTCGGTGTGGAACGGGTCCCGCTGCAGCGCCCGGGCAGCCAGTTCCGCTGCCCCGCGGGGATCGCCGGAAGCCAGCGCGGACACCGAGGACTCGTACAGCAGTGACTGCGCGCAGTTCTCCAGCCGGTAGCGCTGGTCCGCCAGCCAGGAATCGAACACCGGGCAATCGCCGAAGGATAACCCCTCCAGCAGTTGGCCGTTCAGGCTGTGCGGGTCGGGGCGGGGGATGGCACCCGCCCCGACGAGTTCGACGGCGTCGCAGCGCCACGGCGGCTGCAGCGCCAGCCGAAGCGGATCGCCGTCCAGCGTTACACCTGCGAGCGTCCGCCGCAGCTCGGAGAGGTTCCAGCGCAGGGCGCCGAGCGGATCAGCAGCATCGGGAAACAGCAGTGTGGCGGTCCTCGATCGTCCGGTGCCGGCAGCCTGCAGGGCGAGGTAGGCCAGCACAGCCCAGGCCTTGCGGCCGCGGGGCTGTGGAGGACTTGCGCCAAGGGCCTCGATCCGCGGCGGACCGAGGAGCCGGATCCACGTCTCGGCCATACGGCTCATGGTACCGCCGCGGCTTTTCGCTGTCTGCGGTGGCTCACACGCTTGCTCACACGCGTGCCGCACACACTGAAATCACCAATCAGCACCAACACTCATCCGAGGGAAACACCATGGAACTGCTCATCGTCATCCTGCTCGTTGGACTCTGGGTTATCGGCGCCACCGTCCGTGCCGTCCTCACCGACGGCCGTGGCCACACTCCCGGTGTGCGCTCCACCGAGGACTGGCACGCAGGGCGTCTGCCCAGCGTTCCCTTCTCGGATGCTCGGCTTTAGGGCTGAGGGCTTTGGTTTCGGCGGGCTCAACGGGTCAACCGGGGACCGTTCGTGTCAGGGCGGCCCCGTCCCATAGACTGGAGGCAGGTGAGCCGGGAAGTCTGGTCGGCACGGTATTTGTCGACCCAACGATCAGGACGCCTAATGGACCAGAACCCACCCTCAACTCCGCCCCGCCGCGGATCCACCGTCTTCGGACGCGGCAGCTACGCCGAGGCGCTGCGCATTGCGGCGATACTGCGGAAAGAAACCGTCGGCGGCACCCTGCTGGTCGCCGCAGCCGTTATCGCGCTCATCTGGGCCAATTCCCCCCTGGCCGAGAGCTATTTCGGACTCCGGGACTTCAGGATCGGCTACGAGCCCTGGCACCTTAACCTCAGCCTCGGAGCCTGGGCCGCCGATGGCCTGCTGGCAATCTTCTTCTTCCTCGTCGGACTCGAACTCAAACGGGAGTTCGTCGCCGGAGACCTGCGACAGATCAGCAAATCCATCGTCCCGATCGCCGCCGCCGTCGGCGGCGTCGTTGTGCCCGCGGTAATCTACGCCCTAATCAACCTCTCGAGTCCGGAGACGTTGCGGGGATGGGCGATCCCCACGGCCACCGACATCGCCTTTGCCGTGGCCGTCCTGGCGATCATCGGCTCCCACCTGCCCAGCGCGCTGCGGATCTTCCTGCTCACCCTCGCCGTGGTCGATGACCTGATCGCGATCAGCATCATCGCCGTCTTCTACTCCAGCGAGATCCAGCCCGGGCCACTGCTGCTGGCGCTGATCCCTCTGGGCCTCTACACCTTCCTCGCCCAGAAATACCGCCGGTTCTTCGGCACCAGGCTGGCATCTGCCTGGCTCATCCTGCTGCCCCTGGGCATCGCCACTTGGGCGCTCGTTCACGCCTCAGGCATCCACGCCACCGTCGCCGGGGTGCTGCTGGGATTCGCCGTCCCCGTGATCCGCTCCCAGGCCAGCGGTGGTCCCAAAGTCGGCCCCGGCCTCGCGGAAACGTTCGAACACCGCTTCCGCCCCATCTCCGCCGGCATCGCCGTACCGATCTTCGCGTTTTTCTCCGCCGGAGTCGCCGTCGGAGGATGGGAAGGACTGGTCTCGGCCCTGACCGACCCGGTCGCCCTAGGCATCATCCTCGCCCTCGTGCTGGGTAAGCCTGCCGGGATTCTCGGCACCACCTGGATTCTCACGAAGGCAACCAGGGCAAGGCTGGATGATTCCTTCAAATGGATCGACATCTTCGGAGTCTCCGTCCTGGCGGGAATAGGTTTCACCGTCTCCCTGCTCGTGGCTGAACTGAGTTTCGGTCACGGAAGCATCCATGACGACCACGCTAAAGTCGGCATTCTAACCGCGTCCCTCATTGCTGCACTGCTCGCAGCCGCCGTCCTCAGCACCAGAAACCGCCAATACCGGCTGGCAGAAGCTGAAGAGGAAATCGACTCAGACCAGGACGGCATCCCCGACGTCTATGAACAGGACCACCGCTCCTGAACCCAGTGTGGCGGGCGCAACCAGCGCCTAGTGCAGCCCCATTGCTTCGCGGACCTCGTCGAGGATGTGGTGCACAGCCCTCTCCGCTGCCGTGGCGTCCCCGGCAGCAACCGCGGCCGCCGCTTCCTCATGCGCGTCGAGCGCCTCGGGCCGCGGCTTGAACGGCATGAGCCCCTGCTGCGTGCGGCTGGTGAGCACTTCGGCCACCATCCCTTCGAGGGACGAGAACATTTCGTTGCCGCAGCTCTTCAACAGCAGCCGGTGGTAGGCGATGTCCGCCTCGAGGAAGCCCTCTAGCTCTCCCGCTTCTCCCAGCCGCCGCAGGTCCGCGGCCAGTGCCACGAGCTGGCTGCGTTCCGCGGCGCTGGCCCGGCGGGCTGCACCTGCCGCTGCAATGGGTTCGACGGCGATGCGCAGCTCGGTGAGGCTGGCGTACTGCTGGGCGCGACGCTTGGATGCGAGGCGCCACCGCACCAGCTTGGGGTCGTAGACATTCCAGAGCTCCGGGCTCTGCACCACGATCCCCACCCGGCGGCGCGAGTAAACGAGGTTCATCGACTCGAGCACCTTCATGGTGTCCCGAGCCACGGTCCGGGACACGCCGTACTCCTGCTGCAGGCCTTCAAGGGTCAGGCGGCTTCCCGGCGCCAGTGCGCCGGAGGCGATAGCGACGCCTACAGCGTCGAGGACGCGCTCGTGCATGGCGGGTGACAACCCGCCGTCGTCCGCGTTATCCGCCCGGTCTTCTGTCGCCGTCGACATCATCCTGCCTTCCCTTTGCGCTGAAGCGCTCCTTAAGAATACCGGAAGAAGACGGCAAAGGTATGACCTGTGACACGAAAAGATAGTATCTTTTACGTAAATTGGTGATACCTTAATCTCCAGCGCAGTTCGAACCGGGCTGCTGATTGAGCTTCTTCCACAAGCCAAAGACGTCTTCTTCGGAGGTAAACATGCAGTATCCAGCCACGCATCTGGTGGTGATGGGCGTTGCCGGTTCGGGCAAGTCCACCATCGCCGCGGCCCTGTCCAAGCACCTAGGCTGGGCAAGCGCGGAGGCGGACGAGTTCCACCCGCAGTCCAACATCGACAAGATGAGCCGGGGCATCCCGCTGCAGGACGAGGACCGCTGGCCCTGGCTGCAGCAGATCCAGAACTGGATGACCGGGCAGGCGCGCGCCGGCCAAAGCACCGTGCTCACCTGCTCCGCGCTCAAGCAGAGCTACCGCAAGCTGCTGGCCGAAGCCGAAGGCCGTGTCCTCTTCATCCACCTGCACGGCGATGCCGCCCTGATCAGCCAGCGCATGCAGGGACGCGAGGGCCACTTCATGCCGCCCACGCTTCTGCCCAGTCAGCTGGCCACCCTGGAACCGCTGACCGCCGAAGAACTGGAAGGTGGCAGCCTCCGCCTGGACATCACACGCTCCCCGGAGGAACTCATCGAGGCCATCCTCGCAGCGCTGAAGCTCCCGTCGGGCAAAGCACCGTGCACTAACTAAGCGCCCGCTTCACTCTTTCACCTCCCCAACTGCAAGTCCCTGTTTCAAAGGAGAACCATGACCATCGAAGGATGGACCCAAACACTGGGCGCAGGACCACTGCTGCTAATCGCGGCTGCCGCAATCGGCGTCCTGCTGTTCCTGATCATCAGGCTGCGCATGCACGCGCTGCTTGCGCTGATCCTGGTCAGCCTCGCCACGGCCTTCGCCACGGGCATCCCCGCCAACCAGGTGGTGCCGGTGCTGGTGAACGGTTTCGGCACCACCCTCGGCACCGTTGCGCTGCTTGTCGGTCTGGGCGCCATGCTGGGCCGCATCGTGGAAACCAGCGGCGGCGCGAAGGTGCTGGCCGACTACCTGATCGGCATCTTCGGTGAAAAGCGCGCCCCGTTCGCGCTGGGCCTCGCCTCCCTGATCTTCGGCTTCCCGATCTTCTTCGACGCCGGCCTCGTGGTCATGCTCCCCGTCGTGTTCGCCGTGGCGCACCGTCTGGGCGGCGGAGTGCTGCGCTATGGCCTCCCCGCTGCCGGTGCCTTCTCCGTGATGCACATCTTCCTGCCGCCGCACCCGGGACCCGTCTCGGCGTCGGCCTTCTTTGAGGCGAACGTCGGCCTGGTCACCATCGCCGGCCTCCTGACCGCGATCCCCACCTGGTACGTCACCGCCTACCTGTACGGCCTGTGGACCGGTAAGAAGCTGGTGCTCCCGGTTCCCGAACTCCTTGGCCACGCCAGTGCCGACGCCGAATCCCACCCGCCGAGGTTCCGTACCGTCATTGGCCTGCTGCTTCTGCCGCTGGTCCTGATATTCATCAACACGGGCCTGAACACCTTCGCCGCATCCGGCGTCCTGTCCGAATCGGTCAAGGACGAGCAGTGGTTCCAGGTGCTGCGGACCCTGGGCGAGACCCCGGTGGCCCTGCTCATTTCTGTCCTCGTGGCGATGTTCGTCCTCGGCGCCCGCCGTGGCGTCCACAACGGTGCACTGGAGAAGCTGCTCGAGTCCTCGCTGGGCCCGGTCTGCTCGGTCATCCTCATCACCGGCGCCGGCGGCATGTTCGGCGGTGTGCTGCGCACCTCCGGCATCGGCGACGCCCTTGCGGACGTGCTGGGCAACATGGGCATCCCGTTGATCCTGGCAGGCTTCTTGGTCTCCTCGATCTTGCGCATCGCCCAGGGCTCCGCGACAGTGGCGCTGACCACCACCGCAGGCCTTATCGCTCCCGCCGTCGCCTCGGCCGGACTGAACGGGATGCAGATCGCCGCCATGGTGATCGCCGTGGCCGCCGGCTCCGTGGTGGTCTCCCATGTAAACGACTCGGGCTTTTGGCTGGTGGGCCGCTTCTTCGGCATGGACGTCAAGACCACGCTGAAGACCTGGACAATCATGGAAACCCTCATCGGTGTCATGGGCTTCGCCATCGCGGCGGTGATCTTCCTGGTCGCCGGGCTGGCGGGTTAGCGCCACTTACCGCTGATCGAGCCTGTCGAGATCAAGGGTCACCTGGTTTCGACAGGCTCAACCAGCAGTGGTGGCTGAGAAGTAGGGCAGACTGGAACCCCCAACCAGAAGGCGGACCACATTGATCAATCTGCAGCAGGATGCCGAAGGCTTCATCCGGATGAACCGGCATTTCCCGGAGAACATCCTCGTCTCCGTCACCTTTTCCGACGGCACAGCGGAGAAGGTCTCCGGCAAGCGTCTCAACCAGGCCTACGACGAAGCCCTGGCCGAGTTCCGCGCACAGAACCACCTGGATGCGAAGGGATTCTCGCGTCACCAGAAGAGCCGGAGCAACCCCGGAAACAAGGTCGACTTCGTGCGCGTCCAGCCCGGCATGGGCGACTGAGGGGTAGCTGTTCCAGCCAGAGCCTACTCGGCGAGGGCCTTGATGACCTCCTTGGCCACGTCCTCGCTGGACTGCGGGTTCTGGCCGCTGATCAGGTTGCCTTCCCGCACCACGTAGCTGGCCCAGTCCGGGCCGGTTTCCACGTTGGCGCCCTTCTCCCGCAGCGCCGTCTCCACAAACCACGGCGTGTTCTCGCCGGTGCCGCCGCCCAGTTCCTCCGAGTTCGCGAACACCGCCAGCTTGCGGCCAGCGAAAGCGAACGCGCCGTCGTCGGCCGTGGCGCTGAGCAGGCCCGCCGGGCCGTGGCAGAAGGGCGCGATGATCTTGCCGGCCCCGTTGGCCTCCACGAGGATCCGGCCGAGGTCCTTGTCCTGGAACAGGTCCGCCATGGGGCCATGGCCGCCCGGCAGGACGACGGCGTCGTACCCGGACAGGTCGACGTTGGCCAGCACCAGCGGCGCGAAGAGGTCGACGTCGATCATGTCCAGATAGGTGCGGAAGTCCTCCGCCCGCTCCTCGCTGCCGACCATTTCCGCCTGCAGGCTGATCTTATCGACGGTGGGCTTGACGCCGCCGGGCGTGGCGAAGTCCACGTTGTGCCCGGCCTGCTGCAGGGTCCGGTGTGCCACCACCAGCTCTTCTGCCCAGAACCCGGTGGGGTGCTGGCTGCCATCCTTCATGGTCAGCGAATCGGCCGCCGAGACGACCATCAGAATGTTAGCCATTGTCCTTGCTCCTTATGTGGGTTTCTTGGTTTCGACAGGCTTAACCAGCAGTCCATTCCCTCAGCCGCAGCGGCGGCTCCTGGCCGCCGCGCTTCTGCACCAGCACCTGGTTCACGCCTGTCAGGCCGTCTTCGAATCCGAGCGCGCTGGCCGCCATGTACAGCCGCCAGACGCGGGCGCGGCCGTCAGTTGTGAGCCGCACGGCTTCGTCCCAGTTCTCCTCGAGGTTCTTGACCCATGCGCGCAGCGTCAGGGCATAGTGCCGGCGGAGGGCCTCGACGTCGAGCACTTCGAAGCCGCCGCCCTCCAGCGCCGTCATGACCTCGGAAAGGCTGAGCATCTGGCCGTCGGGGAAGACGTAGCGGGGGATGAAGGAATCGGGATCGTCCTCCGTGTGCCCGGCGTTCCAGGAGATGGCGTGATTAAGCATGCGGCCGCCCGGGCGGAGCAGGCTGTGGAGCTGCGAGACGTAGCGATTCAGCTGCTCGCGGCCCACGTGCTCGGACATGCCGATGGAGCTGATCGCATCGAACGGGCCGTCGTCGATTTCGCGGTAGTCCTGGACGCGGATCTCCACTCGGTCCGTCAGTCCGGCTTCGGCCACCCGCTTGCGGACCAGCTCGGCCTGTTCGGTGGAAATCGTGATTCCAACAACGGTGACGCCGTACCGCTCGGCGGCGTGCAGGGCGAAGCTGCCCCAGCCGCAGCCAACGTCCAGCAGGCGCTGGCCCGGCTGCAGGCCCAGTTTGCGGCAGACCAGATCGAGCTTCTCCTCCTGGGCTTCTTCCAGGCTTTTGCTTTCATCGGACCAGACTGCGCAGGAATACACCATCGACGGGCCGAGGAGCAGCCGGTAGAAGTCGTTGCCGACGTCGTAGTGGTGTGAGATCGCGGCGGCGTCGCGCTTCTTGGAGTGCCTGTGGCCGTGCTTTTCCACCTTCGCTTCCTCCGGCGGGGGAGCAGGGTTGGGGCCCAGCGCGCCGAGCAGGATGCCGGTTTTCAGCAGCGTCCAGAGTTCCCGGGGCGTCGGCGGGCTGAATGGGCCTGGTTCGGCGAACTTGCCGGCGGAACTCAGCGCGGCGAAGGCCTCGAAGATGTCGCCGTGTGCGGTGATTTCACCGGCGACGTACGCCCGGCTCAGGCCCAGCTGCCCAGGGGACCAGAGGATCCGGCGCAATGCCCGGCGGGACGTGAACTCGATCAGCGGCGCATCAGCGGGGCCCGCTTCTGAGCCATCCCAGGCCCGCAAACGGACCGGTATCAGGTCGGCGCCTGCTTCTCCAGTGCCGAGCTCCCCGGTGCCGAGGACGATGGCCAATGCATTTGCCAGCTTTGGTGCCGCTCCGGTCGTCTTTGCCATAGTCGTCGCCTCTCATCCCGTGCCCCAGCTCGGGCTGCGCCATTGCAGTCCTGTGGGATTAAGCTACACAAGCCTGCCTGCGCCGGACAGGGAGACAGACCTGTCTCCCTGGCCGGCAGGTTGTGGAGCGCCCGTTCCCTCCGCCCGCTTCGCGAAGTCGCGCATCATCGTGTCAGGGCGGAGCGGAGCTGCCCCAACTTCCCGGCTCTGGACCGCCACCCCCGCCGGTGGGATCCTGATCCAAAACGTCGAGGGGGGAGAAAGGTGTAGCAGACCATGGACGAATCCGCGGATACGCGTCAACGGCTGTCCGACCGCATAGACCAGAAGCAGCAGGCCATCCGTTCCTACCTCGGACGGGAACGGCCGCGGCGGAACAGACTCTCCAACATCAGCATTGTGGGCAGTGCCCTGGCAGCCACGCTCACGGCCGGCCCCGCGGTGGGTGGAACGGGATTTACCGAGGCGATCCGGGGCATCTTTTCCCTAGGCGACGACTCCATTGTTTGGCGGTTCCTCTGTTTGGCGGCAGTGATTCTCTCGGTCGCCGCCGCGCTGGCCACGAACTTCGCCAATTCCCGGGCCCTGGGCGAAAAGGTCAGTGCGGCCGAGAGCGCCAACGCCCAGCTCGATGGACTACAGCTGTCCCTGAACTTCGGCAACCTGGCCGTGGCCGACGCCCTCAAGCTCTACCAGCAAGCCGTAGCGCCGGTGGCGTTCGTGGACGAGGTGCCCTCGCGCTGAGCTGCTTTACAAGAAAACGTACGACGGCGGGTGGCGGGCTTAGTCCTGCGCACTCCGTCACCGGCGTGCTTCGCTGAGTTCACCCCGCCGTCGTTAGCCCGTAACCCGGCCCGTCAAGCATGGGCCTCATGACTGCTCTTTCCCGCCGCAACGTCCTCAAAGGTGCCATCGCCGCTGCCGGTGCCGCCGCCGTCGCCCCTTCCCTGGTGGTCCCGGCGCACGCCGCCCGCCCTGCCGCGGTTTCCCTGGTCCGCAACCGCCTGACCCTGCCGTCCGGCATTTCAACCGGGGACGTCACCACCAACTCGGGCGTCCTCTGGTCCCGGCGTCAGGCGCGGGCCGGCTGGTGGCCAACCTGCTGGCCGTGGACGAGGACGGATCCGCGCTGCCGCTGGTCCCGCAGCGCCGGCACCAAGCGCGGGCAAAGCTTCGTCTGGACCGGGGACACCGCCGGCCAGGGCTGGGGCATTAACGAGGACATCGGCGGGATGCGCGGATACGCAGCCATGCTCGCCACCAGGCAGGACTTCTTCATCCACGCGGGCGACACCATTTACGCTGACGGCCCCATCGCCGCCAAGGTCACCGAGCCCGGCGGCCAGATTTGGCGCAACCTCGTGACGGAAGAGGTCTCGAAGGTGGCCGAAACCCTGGAGGAATACCGCGGCCGGCACCGCTACAACCTCATGGACAGGAACATCCGCGCCCTCTACACCGAGGTTCCTGTCATCGCCCAGTGGGACGACCACGAAACCACCAACAACTGGTACCCCGGCGAAATCCTCAACGACTCCCGCTACACCGAGCGCCGCGTGGACGTCCTCGCCGCCCGCGGCCGCCAGGCCTGGCAGGAATACCAGCCCATCGCCCAGCTCAGCGACGGCAGCCGGATTCGAACCGGCCCACATCTACCGCAAGATCTCCCGCGGGCCGCAGCTGGACGTCTTCTGCCTGGACATGCGCACCTTTAAAGACCCCAACACGGACGGCAAGGAAACGCGCCTCACGCACATCCTCGGGCAAGAACAGGCCGACTGGCTCATCCGTGAGAACGTGGTCTGGCTCACCGCGGACGTGCACTACTGCGCCCTTTCCCGGGCCGGCGCCTACGCCGGCGAGTCCCCGCGCAGCGGCGAAAGCCAGTACTTCGGCCACGTGGACCTCGGCGAGGACGACGTGTTCTCAGTTACCCTCCGCAACGCGAACGGCACGGTGATCTTCCGCAAGGACCTGAACCCGCAGCGCTGAGCCCGCTGCATCGACGGCGCCCGGCTCAGTCGACGGTAACTTCGGGCTGCCCTGCGGCGCCGGGAGGCTGGTACCTGATCTGCGCGGCCTGCCGCATTGCATCCATCGTCTCCTCGACGGTCAGGAGCACCGTGGTTTCGAGTGAGCCGAGCGCACCGCCTCCGCTGATGGCCATCGCTACCGCCGCCATCGACACGTTGCTGGGGGCCTCCCACAGGTTGTAGCCGTCGTGGCTACCGAAGGCGTACCAGAAACCGTGGAGCTTCCCGCCGACCGATTCGATGTAGGCCTGTGCGGCCTTTCGTCGGTCTTCGGGGTTGCTGATCAGCCTTGCCCACGTTTTCGGTGTGTAGCTGAATCTGGATAGATAGAGGGGCATGGTCTTGTCCTTTCGTTCGCCGTCGGAAGCGGGATTTACCCAGAATGGCAGGCCCCTCTGCGGCCAGCAACGGGAATGCTCCACCGTCCGAAGAACACCCCGTCCAGATGGGTAGCCACCCGGTGAGTCCGGTGGGAGGATTCCAATATGAGCGAGAACTTTCTGGAACACGGACCCCATCTCCACGCCCATTCGGCCCCTACTACGCAGCAGATGCGGACCGTGGGCCAACGCCGCCGGGACGCGGAAGAGAAGCTGGAGCAGCATCTTCAGGAAGCCCGCCACAAAGACCCTCTGCACACCGGCCAGTTGCCCGTGCAGGACGCTGGTGGCGCCGCGGATCCGAATCCGGGGGGCTAGTCGCCGCCGGTGCCCTAACCCCGCAAGCTCGGCCAGGGAACACTGCCGGCGCTGGCAAACAACGCCCTTGCGGTCTGCACGTTGTCGAAGTGATGGATGACCAGGACATTGTCCGGATCATGCGCCATCCGATGAACCGACTGTTGAGTGACGCCGTCGTTCTGCATGCAGGCGACGGAATCGTAGACCTTGCGCCATGCGTCGTAGTCGGCAACGCGGTGAAGGACGAGTGAAACAGCCATTCTCCTTTGAAGCGGTGCTACTCCCGCGGGCGAGGTGTCAACGGCCTTTTCATTGACCGAATGGCGCACGTCACATTTTCAGCAGAGAACGTAATCCTGCATGGCTTCTGCAAGAATAGCGAAGTCATGTGCGGGAGGTCACAAGCAACGGCGCTTGGGACCTCCCGTGCAATGCCCTGGGGAGGCAAGGATGTCAGGAATCAGTTTTACGGCCATCGGCTTCGAGACGGCCAACAGCCACCGCGGCTCGGCGTGCGCCGTCGGCCTGGTGAAGGTCCGGGACGGGCACATCGTGGACACGGCGTCGTGGCTCATCAAGCCGCCGCCCGGCATCGACGACTTCGATCCCATTAACGTGGAGCTTCACGGCATCCCCAAACCGGACGTCCAGAACGCCGCGGACTGGGAGATGTCCCTCGAGGGCATTCTGCAGTTCGTCTCCGAGGATCCGATCGTGGCTTTCGATGCCGCCTACGACGCCTCCGTGATGCGCACAGCCACCGAGCACGAGCAACTGGACCTGCCGGCCAAGGACTTCTACTGCGCGCTGCACCTCGCGGAAGACCAACTGACCCTGCCGCGGCACCGCCTCAGCGACGTGCTGGCCGCGCTGGAACTTCCACCCGTCGAGCGGCACGAGCCGCGGGCACACGCACTGGCCTGTGCCCGGATCGTCCTCGCCATCGCCTCCCGCCGCGGCTTCACCACTCTGGCCGAGGTCTGGGAAGGGCCGACGACGGCGGTCGGCAAGCGCCACCGTGGCCGTCGCGTCCGCGCCGACTCCGGCCCGGAAGCTGGAACGCCCGACGCCGGACAGCACCTGATTGCCGACGGCGGCATGAACGGCGGGGCCGGCAGGGTTGAGGCCGGGACAGCTCAAACCGGCAGCGCTGACCTGCTGCAGCTGCCCCGGACCGAGGCTAAGCTTCCCGACTTTGAGCTTCCCGACTTTGAGCGCCCCGACTCTGAGCGCTCAGACAGTGACCGCATTGAACCGACCGCCGCTGCCAAACCGAGAGCCGCGAAGGGCGCACTCCGCACCGCAGCGGGGCTGGTCCTGTTCGCACTGGGCGTGGCGGCCGCCGTCGGGCTCGCCTACCTTACCGGACTCACCATCCGGTACGTCGCCGCTGGCCAGGCCGCCACAGCTGCCCTGACGCTCGGGGCCGCCGCGGCCACCATGTGGGCGGTCTGGGCAAGCATCACCCGCGGCTGGCACCGGCTCCGCACCCCGGCAACTGACAGCGGCAACTGACCGCCGGTAACTGACCTGCCCCGTCTCCGGCCTGCCGGCGCGGGTTCATACTTCCCGTCTGCGAGAATGCTCGTGGACCGGGGCGGGCGTAACTGAACAAGGCCGGCCCTTCAGCTCAACGAGGCCTCACGGCCCGGGGAAGGCGGACATCCATGCCCATGTGGGCCCAGGCGCTATTTTGGGGAACTCTGGCCGGCGGAGCGCTGGTTCTCGGCTCGGGATTGTCCTGGAAATGGAACATCCCCGCCAAGCTTGTCTCCTCGATCATGGCGTTCGGCGCCGGCGTGCTCATCTCCGCGCTGGCGTTCGAGCTCGTGGACGAGGCGGTGCAGGGCGGAGGACTCTGGCCCACGGTCCTCGGCTTCCTTGCCGGTGCGGTGGTCTACGTGGGCGCCAACGCACTACTGGCCCGCTCCGGAGCCAAACACCGGAAGCGCTCCAAGGACCAGCAGCCCTCCGAAAAGGACGACCCGGGCAGCGGCACAGCCATCGCCGTCGGGGCACTCCTGGACGGCATTCCTGAATCGGTGGTCCTCGGCCTGGGCCTCATCACCGCAGGCACCGTAAGCCCGGCCATGCTCGCCGCCGTCTTCATCTCGAACGTCCCCGAAGGGCTGTCCAGCACGGCAGGCATGAAGAAGGCCGGCCGCAACGCCAAGTACGTCTTCGGCGTATGGGGCGGCATCGCGCTCCTCTGCGGGCTCGCCTCACTGATCGGCTACACCGCGCTTGAAACCGCGCCCGACAGCATGGTCGCCTTCATCACCGCCGTCGCCGCCGGCGGTATCCTCGCCATGCTTGCTGACACGATGATCCCCGAGGCCTTCGAGGAGCACCACAACCTCACCGGCCTGGTGGCCGCCGTGGGCTTCCTCTCCGCGTTTACCATCCACCACATTGGCGGCTAGCTGGTTACCCCGACGACGGGTGGCCGGCGACGCTGACGTCCACCCGCCGTCGAGCTTTAGCGACCGATCCGAACGGACCGGTCAGGCAGCCGTGACCGTGACAGTCCTGGTGGCGAGAACCTTCGACGTGATCCAGTGCAGGAACTGGACGCTGATGGTGTATTTGCCGGGAGCCGGGGGATGCAACAGGTAGTCAAACTTCTCGGCGGCGCCGGACTTGATGATGTTGGTCAGGAGCGGCTGGCGGGCGATCGAGGGCTGCACCGCCGGGCCCGTGGGGCTGGGCGTCGTCCAGAAAGGCCGGCCGTCGTGGGCGACCAGCTCGGCGATCCTGGCTGGCCTGCCCGCCGCATCCGTTATGGTGGTCACCGTGGGGAAGTAATCGACGTTGACCATGCGGATCAGCGTCGGATACTTGCCGTTCCGAACGACGTTGGCCCGCATCTGGGAGACGGTCCAGACTACGTCGTCGCCCCTCGGCCGGCTGGGGATGTTGCCGCCGAGGAGGAAAAAATGCCTTGGCTCAAAGCGGTTCAGCCCAGCGTCCTCGCCGTTAAGCCCGGCGGCATGGTTCAGTTCGTGCCACCGCGGATCGAGGGAGTACGGCGCGATCAGGGTTTCCGTGGCGATGTCATAGAGCGGACCTTCAAAGGTGTGGCGGCGTGTCCCGGCCGGTGCGGGCATGGCAGGGTTGGCCGGAGGGTCGACGACGACCGCGCCGAACATGCCCATCTGGACGTGGAGGGGGGTGTTGACGTGGCAGTGGTAGAAGTAGGTGCCCGCCGAGCCGCGGTTGGGGTTGCCGCGCTCGGCGACGTCGGGCCTCCACTGGTAGGTGTAATGGCCGGTGACCTCGAAGGAGGTGTGGCCCACACCGTCGTTCCTCGGATCCGGCTCGATGCCGTGCCAGTGGATGGTGTGGACCCTCTTGCTGGGCTTGATGGTCGACTGGAACAGCTGGCCCTCCTGCATCCGCACCGTAGACCCCGGGAACTGGCGCCCTAATTCGTTGCCCTCGAAGCTCCACATCTCATGCTCGGAACCGTCGGGAAAATCGAACTTCCTGTTGAAGAAGTCCAACTCGAGGAACACGTCAGGCTTCAGCGCAAACTCGGTTTCCGGGCTGCCCTCATGGGGCTGGTCGGAGGAGAAATCCACCTGGCTCCTGAAGGTGTGGTGCGGATCCGCGGCCGTCGGCGGCGTCCCCTGCGCCGGGGCGGGCTGGGCGGCCAGCACCCAGTCCGCCACCAGCCCGCCGGGGTACAAGCCGCCGCGGGCTGTCTGGGACGGTTCGGCGTGGCAGTGCATGGGGTAGGTCCAGTCCTCGTTCCTGGCGTTCCACACCTGATCCACAGTGTCCGGCGGCCGCCTGAC
>NZ_JBQCMF010000011.1:0-183933 GCF_051965295.1 Arthrobacter sp. SAFR-023
GCGGCCGAACCGATGACCAGCCAGGTCACCGAGGCCGCCAAGGACATGGCCCAGGGCTGGAAGGAACCCGCCCAGGAAGCCATGGAAAACGTCAAGGCCACCGCCACCGACGCCGCCCAGCACGTCAAAGACGAAGGCCAAACCGCCGCCTCCGACGTCAAAGCCACCGCCACGGACGCCAAGGACCACGTCCAAAACCCGTGAACCGGCATGAGCCTGGCTCATTCAACAGGACCGGAACGCTGGCCAACGCACCGGCTCCTCAGCATCGCGGCCCGTCTGGATGAGCTGCGAATCAACCGCAACCTCACGCACCTGGGCCTGACCAAAGGATCGCTGGACGTGCTGGAATCGGTGGCGGAGCTCGAGCCGGTCACCGTTTCCGATCTGGCCGCCTTGCTCTGTGTAAGCAAGCAAAGCATGGGCAGGGTGGTCCATCGCCTTCAGGGGCTTGGCTTCCTAAGCATGGAACGCAGCGACGACCGGCGCTACACCGACATCCGGCTCACGCACCACGGCCGGAAGGCACTGGCCACTGCCGCAGCCTTGGTCCAGCGCCTCACGGAGAGCAGGCCGGATACAGAGTCCGCCCTCCGCCTCGATCTGGAACGCTACATCCGCGACCTGCGGATGTAGCGTTCCGCCCGTCTGGCCCTGACCGCGCTATGGGGGCATGGGGGGGAGTGGATGACGTCAGTGGGCGCAGGACCGGACAGGGAGTACGTCCTGCCCCCGCCCTGGGCAGAGGATTCGGGGATTGAAGAGCTGGCGGAACACATTGGCGGAAGTGTTGCTGCAGCTCGTCCGCCATCCAGCCAAGTGGATGAGGACAATTGATGTAGTTCCAACGGATAGGGAGTAGGCTCAAAAGTGAAGGCGAAACGATCATCCAATTGCAGCACGCTGCTGGTGCCAAGGTCGTGATCCTCCTGTTCGTCACGTCATTGGCCGTGGAGGCAACCAGTCCACGATCGTTCCCGGACCTTAAATCCGGCCGTAGAAACGGACCGGGCAACCGGCTCCACGTGGATCGGGGCACTTCATGGCCACTGAGTCTGGCCGGCCGCCGAAATCCGGACAAGATCGCACACCAACGCTCGAGCAGTTGCAGGACCTGCTGCTGGAAAGCCCTGGTTTTGACGAGTTCCTCCTTGAGTTGACGGTTTTCTCGGCGTCGAAGCTCGCAGCGTCCGAACCGTTGCTGTGCGCGATTTCGTTGGAGCGCGACGGCGGGCCGATCACCGTAGCCAGCAGCAGCGAAGCCGCCAAGCAAATGGATGAGAAGCAGTACGGGTTCGACGACGGCCCCTGCCTGACCGCTTTGAGGGAAGACCGCACCGTACTGGTCGAAGACCTCAGAACGTCGGAGAGATGGCAGCGGTACTCAGAAGCGGTCACAGGTGAAGGCGTCGTATCGGTCCTCGCAGTTCCCATTGATGCAGGAGCCAACGCAGCGGCAGCTCTTAACTGTTATGCCCGGAGTACTTCCACTTTCGACACGTCGACCATAGCCGCCGTGGAATCCTACAGCGTGTCCCTGTCCCGCATTCTCCGCCTGGCACTTCGGGTACATCGCTCCCCGGTGCATCCCGAAGGCTTGCACCGCGCCCTGCAATCAAGGGCAGCAGTCGACGCCGCACTAAGCCTCGTCATGGCCCAGACCCGGGGCAGCCGTGAGGAAGCCGCCAAGCTTCTCCATGGCATGGCACGGTCCGGCAAACAACAACTCAGGCAGATCGCGACCGATATCCTCAATGGTTCTGAGCTCCCGGAGCAGCAATACCGTGATGGCGAGGCGGACCAATAGCCACGGCCTTGGCCGAAGGACCGGGACTAGTATGGAGAGCACCTGTTGTATATTTCCCCCAAAGGGATATTCACAACCCTGAGGACATGCGAGGCCAGCCAGTGACGCGGAAGCACCAAATGGCAGGTGAGCTGCCCGAGATCTTTGCTCGGGTGGCGGGTCTGCTGCTCACAGAATCTGTGGTTGACGGAGCCGTGGCCAACATTGCCCAGGCTGCTCATGAAACCCTTGCCGGCAGTGTCGGTGCCGGCGGGACGCTTATCGACGTCCAGGGCCGGCCAACCAGCACGGCCTCGACGAACAGCCTCGTGGAAGAGGCGGACCGCCTGCAGTACGACCTCGGGGAGGGACCCTGCCTGTCAGCCTGGGCCAGCGGCCGTGCTGTCCGCGTAGACGACCTCCGACAGGAGGACCGCTGGCCGGAGTGGAGCGCCGCAAGTGCCCGTCTGGGTCTGATGTCGTGCATCAGCGTCCCGATGCTGGTACCCGATGTGAACGGGGCCAGTGAACCTGAACCCATTGGAGCCCTGAAAGTCTACGCGGACCAGCCGCATGCCTTCGACGAGCATAGCGAGCAGGTCCTGTCCCTTCTGGCTGGCCCAGCTGCGCTTTTTCTGTCGAACCTCCAGGCGAGGGAACGCGCGGCCCACGTCAGCGAGGTTCTGAAAGATGCCTTGCACAGCCGGAGCCTTGTTGACATGGCCAAGGGCGTGCTCATGGAGCGGCTGCGGGTGAGCGAACGTGGTGCCCTGCAGGTCATGATCACCCGGTCACGCGCCGAGGAAACCCTCCTCAGCGCCGTGGCCCGTGACATCATCGAACCCGCAACGGACCCCCGCCAGATGTCATGAGCGTTGACGGGGAGGGAGAGGCGCAGCGGGAGCTGACTGCCAAGGCATTCCGGGAGGCAGACCTCGAAGTCGACGAACTCTGGATGCACTACTTCAGTATCGGCGGCGACGCGGGCGCACTGGAGATCGAGGCTTACCTTCACGGTTCGTACATGCTGCGGCCCATACAGCGGGACCTGCTGGACCACGCCATGTACGAACTGGGCAACTCGCATGGGGACTGAGGCGGGACTTGGAGGAGCCGGGCCGCGGCTCCCACGTTAGTCCCGCCGTCGTCAGTTAACGGCGTCGACGCCTCAGCCCGCCGTCGGCAGCCAGCTCCAGCCCGTCAGCTCCGTGCGCGTCAGCGGGGCTGCTGCGACGGATTGTTGGGGACGCCGTGCGACGGCGGATTGATGGGCGGTCCCGATGTCGCCGGGCTGACCTTGGAGCCCGTCTGGGTCTGGCCCACTTCCGGGGTGTCCGGCGCGGAGGAGCCGCTGGGCTGCGCGCCTCCCTTTAGGGCCTCCAGGCGGTGCTCCAGGATCTGCACCACCGGGAGCCTGTTGCCATGGGCCCGCTCGTACTCCAGCAGCTGGCCCACGCCGCCCTCGTCAAGCCCCGAGATCCGGGACGGCAGGGTTCCGCTGGGGATGTGGTCATAATCCGCGAGGGGCAATTCATCGTGTTCAGGAACATCGTTCATTGAAGCAACCTCCTAAAACAACAGCCTGCGTTGCCAGCAAGGACGGCAGGCACCGGTCAGTCTTGCCAAAATAGCAGTGATCGTGCCGGAGCATAAGTCAGGTGCTCCTGACCGCGAGCGCAGCCAAACCCCGCCTATGGAGCAACCAGCCGCCAGCGATGAGTAGCAGGCTGATGGCCAGGAACCCGAGGTCCCACGCCAGCGGGCCTCCCAGGTCGTCCCGGACGTGGTGGATCTGAAGCAGCTGATGATCCACGAGGCCTTCCACGACGTTGAAGATCCCCCAGCCGGCGAGCACCAGGCCGAAATGAAAGCTCCAGTTGGGTGCCAGCCTCCCCCGGCGCCAGGCGCTAATCGTGACAACGGACGCCGCGAGGACCAGGAGCCACATCGCGAGGTGGAAAAACCCGTCCACGAGCGTGTTCACTTCCAGTCCCGGCACCGTGTCCACCGGGTGATCGTGCGTGTTGCTCACCATATGGTGCCACTGCAGGATCTGGTGGAGAACGATGCCGTCCACAAAACCGCCCAGACCCAGGCCGAAGAGAATTCCCCCCGCCTTGGACGGGGGAATTCCGGCTGCTCCGCGAAGGTCTTCCTGTCTTGCCATAGGCGTACGCTACCGCGGCCTCCCCCTGGTTACAGCCCCTGAGCCTTCCCACGTGAGGAGATGGTGGGTAATCTGGGAAAATCATCGGCCTTCACGTCTGCGGGATCAGGCGGCGGCTGAGGCTCTTGCAGGAGGGCCGCTGGTGCTGATAGTTCAGCAGCCACCACAGCCTGGGGCGTTGACCGGCCCTTTCCCATCTAGGATCTCCATGAGCCGAGTTGGACCAACTATGCATAGGGAGAAAGCCCGCACGTTCGGCGTGGAAGAAGAGTTCCTGCTCGTCGACGGCCAGACGGGGCAGCCCATGCCAGTCGCCGAACAGGCACTTTCCCGCCGCCATCATCCTGCGGGAGCAGTCCCGGGCCCGGCACTGACACTGGAGGTCAAGCAGGAGCAACTCGAGGCGGTTGGCCCAGTCTGTTCTACCCTGCAGGAGGTGGCTTCAGCTATCCGCGCAGGCCGCACCATGGCCGACGAGGCTGCCATGTCGGTGGGAGCCCGGGCAGTGGCGCTCGGCACGAGCCCCCTGCCAACGACTCCGACGGTGGTACCCCAGCCGCGGTACCTGAACATGGCTGCCCGGTTCGGACTGACCTTCCAAGAGCAACTCACGTGCGGCTTCCATGTTCACGTCCGGATCAGGTCGGCCGAGGAAGGTGTCGCGATTCTGGACCGGATCCGCATTTGGTTGCCGGTTGTGCTTGCGTTGAGCGGGAATTCCCCGTTCTGGCGGGGAACCGACAGCGGTTACGCGAGCTTCCGGTACCAGGCCTGGTGCCGCTGGCAGACCGCCGGCCCCTGCGAGCGCTTTGGCTCTGCGCGCGAATACCGGCGCCATATCCGATCCCTGCTGGCTACAGGCGTACTTCTGGATGAAGGCATGGTGTATTTCGACGCCCGCCTGTCGCGGAGCCATCCCACGGTAGAAGTTCGCATCGCCGACGTGTGCCTTGAGGCCGGCCATGCCACGGTCATTGCAGCCCTCGTGCGGGCACTGGTCGGGCAGGCGGCCCGGGAAGTGGCAGCCGGCAGGCCAGCTCCCCGCGTCTCCGCCGCGGAACTCCGTCTCGCCTCGTGGAAGGCGAGTTCGGCGGGCGTGGACGGAAACCTGGTACACCCGTTGCTTAACGCCCCGCGCCCGGCAACTGAAGTGGTGCAGGCCCTCTTGACCCATGTACACCCCTCCCTGGCAGAAACAGGCGACGAGGAACAGGTAACCACCGGGCTCGCTCGCATTCTTGCGGCCGGCACGGGTGCACGGCGGCAGCGGGAAGTGATGCTCAACAGCCAAAGCCTGACGGCCGTAGTGATGGAGGCCGTGGAACTCACACATGGAACAAGGCAGGGGCTGCCTGCTGTGCCGGGACGACTTCAATCAGCCTGACTACCCGACGGGAGCACCACCATATGGATGTGGACGATAAGGTCCGAAGCTACCTGGACGCCAACCTGCCTGCGCTGCTGGAGCGGCTGACCGAGTGGGTCCGCATACCCTCGGTGGCCGGCGTTCCCGAACGGAAACACAATCTGACCCGGTCAGCAAACTGGCTGGCCGGGGAACTGCGCGACGTCGGGTTCCCCACAACGGAGATCTGGGAGGGGGCCGATGGCCCTGCTGTCTTTGCCGAATGGTCCGGCGCCCCGGACGCCCCCACGGTTCTTATCTACAGCCACCATGATGTCCGCGCCGTCAAGGAGGAAAACTGGGACCAGACCTCCCCGTTCGACCCCGTGCCGCGGGACGGCCGCCTCTACGGCCGGGGAAGTTCGGATGCCAAGGGCCAGGTCATGGCCCACATGTGGGGCCTTCGCGCGCACCTTCACGCCACGGGACGCACGGCACCGGCCGTAAACCTCAAGGTGATCGTGGAAGGCGAGGAAGAGGCTGGCTCCCCGGGACTGGCAGACATTCTTCGGGAGCACCGGTCCCGACTGGACGTGGACGCAGTGATTTTCTCCGACACCCTGCTGTGGCGCGCCGACCATCCGGCACTCTGCACCAGCATCCGCGGCATGCTCGGGGCCAGGCTCGAGGTCTATGGTCCGCTGACGGACATTCATAGCGGCGCCGTGTCCGGCACCGCGCCCAACCCTGCCTTCGCGCTCAGCAACGTGCTTGCGCAGCTGCATGACCAAAAAGGCAGGATCACGCTCCCGGGCTTCTACGACGACGTCGAGGAGATCTTTCCCCGCCGCCGTGCCGAACTGGCCGCACTCCCATTCGACGCGGAGGACTGGCTGGAGCGTTCGCATACCCGCAGCATCGGCGGCGAGGAAGGCTACACGGTTCCGGAGCGGCTCTGGGAGCGTCCCGCCGTCGAGGTCATTGCGGTGGCGGCTGGGGACCCCATCGGCGTTGCCCGGGCAGCGGTTCCCTCGATGGCGTCGGCGGACCTCAGCATCCGCACCGTCTCCGGGCAGAAAGTGAAAGAAGTCGCTGACCAGCTCCGGCGCTGGGTTGCCGCGACCATCAGTGACCGCTACGCCTACGAGCTGTCGATCGAAACCGAGACCGCCCAGGAAGCCTACCGAACGCCGGACTGCGTATTTGTAGAGGCCCTCTCGGTGGCAATGGCAAAGGGCTTCGGGGCTGGCGACGTGGGGCGGATGGGAAACGCGGGCGGCGGACCCGCCGACCTTCTCTCCTCCGCGCTGGATGTTCCGGTGGTCTTTTTCGGGACGGGGCTGGTGGAGGACAACTGGCACGACAGCGACGAAAGCGTAAACATCGACATCCTGAAAGCGGGCGCAGCGACGCTGGCATTTCTCTGGGATGTACTGGGGCGGAAACAGGACGCCCTCTTGACCTCCTCGCTGCCGGGTGGAAGAAAAAGACATTCCAAAGGTTGAACATCCTAACGACGCCATTGCGCGCGTCTCCCTGGCAGCGACCTGCGGCTCGGACCTGCATCTTTATCACGGCATGATGCCTGACACCCGGGTGGGGATGACGTTCGGGCACGAATTTGTCGGCACGGTCCACGAGGTCGGATCCTCTGGGCAGAACCTGAAGCCCGGGGACCGTGTGATGGTGCCGTTCAACATCTTCTGCGGGTCGTGCTACTTCTGCGCCCGGGGGCTTTATTCCAACTGCCACAACGTGAACGCGAACGCCACGGCGGTGGGCGGCATTTACGGGTACTCCCACACCTGCGGGGGTTACGACGGCGGGCAGTCCGAGTATGTACGCGTGCCCTTTGCGGACGTGGGACCTTCCCTGATTCCCGAGTGGATGGACGAGGAGGATGCGGTACTGCTCACGGACGCCGTCGCCACGGGTTACTTCGGCGCCCAGCTCGGTGACATCAGTGAAGGCGACACCGTGGTGGTCTTCGGTGCCGGACCGGTGGGACTATTCGCTGCCAAGTCCTCGTGGCTGATGGGGGCCGGGCGGGTGGTGATCGACGCCGTGGGCGCAGAAGCGGACGGCAACCTCACCCAGCATGTGACGTCCTCCCAGCTGAAGTTGCAGGGCGGGTCGCCTGTGGCCCTCAATTGGGCCATTGATTCTGTCCGCAAGGGCGGGACAGTGTCCGTGATGGGGGCCTACGGTCCCATGTTCAGCGCCGTTAAATTCGGCGACGCCGTGAACAAGGGCCTGACGCTGCGGATGAACCAGTGCCCGGTCAAGCGGCAGTGGCCGCGGCTCTTCGAGCACGTCCGCAACGGCTACCTCAAACCCAGCGACATTGTCACGCACCGCATCCCGCTGGAACACATCGCGGAGGGGTATCACATGTTCTCCGCCAAGCTTGATGGGATCATCAAGCCGCTCATCGTCCCGAGTGCCAGCTGAAAGGAGCGGATGCCATGCCCTACACAGCAGATAAGCCCCAGCCGAAGGAAACCAGCGAGCAACTGCGGGCCCGCATCCCGGGGTGGGGCGTAGACCTGGACCCGAAGGACCGGCCGTCCGTGCCGCGGGAACGCAGGGACCGCCCCACCGGGGCCCACTGGGAGTTCCCTGAGCGGCAGGAAGAGAAGGTACCGCGGGAGCGGTCCATCGAGCACAAGTTCCTTACCCCCGTCTTCGGCACGTCCACCCCGCCCGCCGGCGTCTCCGGAACCCTGCGCAGGTTCGCCTACCGGTACAGCGAAGGCCGGGCGGCCCACTGGCTGATCCTGCTCGCCGCCGACCGCGTGAACGCCTGGGAGGCCCATCTGGGGTCCTTCGTTTCGCTGCATCCGGACAACCCGATCACCGAAACCGGCGTCCTCAGTGAGTTCTCCGGGCACGGCGTCCGGTCACGATTCGGCAAGAAACGTGCCGACCTCGCGCACCAGTGGATCGACCCTGCCCTGGTCGCGGGCCCATGGATCCTCGCCGGTGCGGCCGTAGTGGCCATTGCCCGAAACTTGCGCCGGCACAAGGCCTGACATCCCAGAGTCGAAAACGCACTTCTCCTGTTCAGAGGGATGGGACAGCTTGACGGCGCGCACCGCACGGACTAGACAATAAGTAGCCTTAGTAATTGTTGACGTCCTGCACGAGGAGGAATTGCCATGAGCGACAAGCCAGGTAACCAGACGCCGAACACGCCCGATGTCAGCGAGACGGAGCTGCGCGAGATGAAGGTGGATGCACTGCGCCAGGAGGCGAAGGACGAAAACGTCAGCGGGACTTCCGGGATGCGCAAAGAGGAACTGGTGCAGGAAGTCGCCAAAGCCCGTTCCGAAGGCGGGGGCAACGACGACGGCGGCGCTGACGCTGGTGATCTGGGCGCCGGCCCCGAAGGCGGCAAGATCCGCCACGGCAACGCCTCGTCCAGCTCCTTGAAGTATTCGCAGGAGGTCACCTCCACTGAGGATGAGCCCGAACGGGAGGGCCGCAGCCTGGCCACGACCCACCACGAGGTCATCAGGCAGTGGGCCGAGGAACGCGGTGGGGTGCCGGCCACGGTTGAAGGCACCGAACACGGCGACCATCTTGGCGTGCTGCGCATAGATTTCGGCGGCAACGACACCAACCTGCGCCGCGTCAGCTGGGAGGAATGGTTCAAGACGTTTGACGGCCGAGGCCTGAATTTCATCTACCAGGAACAGCGTACGGATGGAACGCAGTCCAACTTTTTCCGTCTTGAAAACCCGGAACGTGAAGACGCATAGGGCACGGCGAGGCCTCCAGCCTGCATTTCTCGCCCTGCTCACGGTTGCAGGGGGCGCACTTTCCGGTTGCGCACCGGAGGGAACTGCGGCGTCCCTCGCAGCCGAAGAATTCCACCGGGATGTGGCCAATTCCGACATGACCGCGGCATGCTCGCTGCTCCAGTCCAAGACGCGGGAGGACACAGCCCGGGCGAGTGACGCCGGGACGTGCGAAAGCCAGCTGGAAAAGGCAAAAATTCCGGACGCCGGGAAGCTGCTGAGCACCGAGCAGTTCGGCCGCGACGCCTTCGTGGAGTTCGAGAACGACGTTGTCTTCCTGGCCGCCTCCGATGCGGGCTGGAAAATAACGGGCGCCGGTTGCAAACCCAACGGAGAAGAAGCGCCGTTCACCTGCGAAGTGGGAGGCAAATAGAATGCGCTGGAGCTTTGCCCTTTATCTCATCCTGATCTTCGGCGGACTGGCCTACATGGCCATCGTCGGGCTCGTTCGGGGATAGGCGGACGGTGAAAAAAGCACTCAGAAATAACGGCCTTAGCCTCTTCTTCGGCGTGATCTTCCTTCTGGCCCTGCTGGGCCAGGCGCTCACCGGCCACGCACTTTTCAACGAGGAGCAGGTCGCCTCCGGGCTGGAGGAGATCAGCTTCACGCAGTACCTGGTGTCGTCGAACTTTGCCGTGGACGTCTCCGAAAACTGGCAATCCGAGTACCTGCAGTTCCTGCTATACATCTTCGCCACCATCTGGCTGGTCCAGAAGGGATCCCCCGAGTCGAAGGAACTTGACGAGCCCGGCATCGAGTCGGATGAGGAACAACTCGTGGGCGAGTACAGCAATGCGAAATCCCCCAAGTGGGCGCGCGTTTCCGGCTGGCGCCGCACCCTGTACTCCAACTCGCTGTGCCTCACCATGGGGCTGATCTTCCTCCTGTCCTGGCTGGTCCAGTCGATTGCCG
The DNA here is from genome assembly GCF_051965295.1 of Arthrobacter sp. SAFR-023. NCBI lineage: Bacteria > Bacillati > Actinomycetota > Actinomycetes > Micrococcales > Micrococcaceae > Arthrobacter > Arthrobacter sp. SAFR-023. Next base: position 10,012 of record NZ_JBQCMF010000011.1, read on the forward strand.
GCAACAGTAACTACAACCAGGAGCAGATCCAGAATTTCCAGCAGCCGGTCAGCTGGCCTGAGTACATCGCCTCGCCGGAGTTTTGGAACCGCACCCTGCAGAACTGGCAGTCGGAGTTCCTCGCGGTCGGTTCCATGGTTGTGCTGTCGATCTACCTTCGCCAGCGCGGCTCACCGGAGTCCAAGCCCGTCGGCTCGGCGCACGACGACACCGGCGCCACCGGCTAGTGCCGCCTCACAGCCCGTCAACGGTCCAGCCTTCCTGGTAGTCCGGGTGGTCCTTGTAAACCGCGGCGAGGGACATCAGGACGTACTCGCTCGTGGTGCCAATCGCGGAGGGGACATCGGTGACCAGCGGGACATTGCCCAGAATCACTCGTTTGGCCGCGCATTCCGAAAGCACGCGCCCGGGATTGAACCAGCCGACAACGGGTCCCGCCGATCCCTCCATCTCCAGTCCCCGCCGGGCATCCGCCTCGTCCTCGGCGATCCGCGCTTCCAGAAAATCGATCAGGTCGGCCATGTGAAGTCCCTCGCATTCAGCTTGTCTGGGTGATGGTGTTTGTGTGTGGACCGTCAGGCTAGTCCGAACAGCGTCAGGCGTCCTCCTTCGGGCGGTGCCGTCTCTGCGGAGCGAGCGGAACAACCACTACCGGCCGGGTCTGCCAGTGCGTCAGGTGGCCGGCCACCGAGCCGAGCAGCAACTGCTCCAGCCGCGCGCCCACCCCGCCTTCGCGCGTGCCCACCACAATGACCGAGGCATCCGCCGAATCGGCCAGCCGCGCCAGCGCCCGCGCGGGTTCCCCGACAAGGGTCAGGAGCGACCAGCGGATCCCCGCCTTGCCGAGGACAGCCTGCAGGTGCTCCCTCAGGTGGGCGCTCGTTTGCTCGGCGTCGTCGACGGTTCCGTCCTGCCCCGCCGTTTGCAGCAGGTCCTGGTCGTCCCGCTCGTTGCTGAGGTAGGAGGTGATGTCCACGTAGGCACAGATGAGCTTGACGTTCAGGGAGTACGCCAACCGGGCGGCGCTGTGCACGACGGCGGCCGGCTGCCCGGGCACGATGCCGGCCACCACCGGGCCGGCAATCCGCTGGGGGACGAATTCGTCCTCCCCGCCCGGAGAACCGGCCTTCCTTGCTGGCTCATTCATGAGTGATGCCATTCCACACTGTCCTCACGGCAGATCCGGGTGACTCTCATTGCCAGCCTACTAGGACCCACTGGCATCGGCGGGCAACCAGGTGGAGGATGGGCGCATGGCGGAACGTGATGGTCGCACACAGTTTGCTGTTGCCGGCTGGCTCTTCGGGTCCGCCAGTGTTGTCCTGGGCTTGGTCATTCACGCTGCGGCCGGCCATACCGTGCCTGCGGCGCCGATCGTCGTCGCCACCGCCGCGCTGCTGAGCCTGGCCGGCGCAGCCGTCACCCGCCTTGGTGTTCCGAACTGGGCCCTGCTGGTGCTGGCCGGGGTGGGACAGCAGGTCATTCACTGGGCGTTCGCATTCTTCTCCAACCCGTTGGCCACCACCACCCTGGCCGGCCACGGACATGCAGCCGCAGCCCAGTTCACCGGCCCCGGCCTGCTGCTGGCCGGCGTGCCAACCCAGCCCCTGCACGTGCTGCTCTATGCGCACGTTGCGGCGGCGCTGCTGACATTTCTGCTGGTCCAGCGGCTGAAAAAATCGGCCCCGAAGCGGTTCAGCCCGGGGGCGGCAGCGTACCCCAGATAGGGCAGGCCGAAGGCGTCCCCGATGCTGGGCCAGCAGACATGAGTCCCGGGCCATGCTGGCACCGCTGTCCCGGTAGCAGCATGAAAGAAAGCTGGGAGTTGTTTGGGAGGGCGCACCCCGATCCTCCGGAAGACGGGTTGGCTCACGTGTTAAGTTGAAGTGGTGGGACAGGCCTGTCCTGCGCGCCAGACTGAGAGAGCCAATACGTGGAATCGCCTTCGCCAGTCCGAATCCTGACCGTCTGCACGGGCAACATCTGCCGTTCCCCCGTGGCGGAACGCCTGCTCCAGGCAGGCCTTGACCAGGTGCTCCCCGGCGGCTTCGAGGTGCGCAGCGCGGGAACCCGCGCCCTGGTGGGTGACCCCGTCCAGCCGCTCTCCGCGGACATCATCCACACCTTCGGCGGCACGGCCGAGGGCTTCGCGGCACGCCAACTGTCGGGCAAGATTCTTCGGAACGTGGACCTGGTCCTCACCATGACGTCGGGGCACCGGGGCGAGGTGCTGCAGCTGGACGCGTCGCTGCTGAAGCGCACCTTTACCATCCGCGAGTTTGCCAGGATGCTCGACGTACTGGAGGAGCGCGAGGACCAGCCACCCCGGAGCGGCGGCCTCAACGGTGAACGGCTCGCGGCCAACACCAAGCTGTGGCGCAAGCTTCCCGCCAAGGCAGCATCCGTGCGGCACCTCGCGCTGGCCCCAGACGCCGCGGACAACGACGTCGTCGACCCCTACCGCCGCAGCGACGAGTACTACCGGCAGATGGAAGACGAACTGGCCCCGGCGATCATCTCCATCCTGCGTTTCGCCCGGCTGAACGCGCCCTCTTAAACCCGGCCGGCCGCCGTCGTTCTCATGAGCGACTTTTGATGGTAGCGTCCGATCATGAAATCCCGGAACAGTCCGGGAGCAGGGGGCAACGGCGACCCCGCTCCAGGTGCCAATGGCGGCGCCAAACCCAAGCGGACCATACGCAACGTGGTTTTAATAGGGCTGCTCGGGATTGCCCTGGTGGCCTCCGGCTTCCTGTTCAATGTGGCACAGATATGGAATACCCAGACCGCCAAGACAGAGATCAGCGCGGCCCCGGAAAACCCTCCGCAAACAGCCACCGCCAAACCTTCGCCCGCCAAACCGGTGAAGCCCCCACCCCCGCCCACGCTGCCGATGAACATCCTGCTCATCGGCAGCGATCACCGTAAAGGCGACGCCCCCACGCCCAAGGGCCTGCCGAACCAGCGCTCGGACGTCCTGATTCTGGTGCACCTCGCGGCCGACGGCAAACACGCCTACGGCATCTCGCTCATGCGCGACCTGTGGGTTTCGATCCCTGGATACGGCGAAGCAAAGATCAACGCCTCGCTCGAGCAGGGCGGCATGCCGCTCGCCGTGAAAACAGTGGAATCGCTGTTCGGGCAGAAGATCCAGCACTCGGTCATGATCGATTTTGAAGGCTTCAGGGGAATCACCGAGGCGCTCGGCGGCGTGGACGTGAACGTTCGGGAGGCCTTCACCTCGACGCACGACACGCACCAACATTTTCCCGCCGGAGTGAACCGGCTCAAGGGCCAGCGCGCGCTCGAATTCGTCCGCGAGCGCTACGCATTTGCAGACGGTGACTTCCAGCGCGTCGCGAACCAGCAGCTTTTCCTCCGCTCCACGCTGGGCAAGCTGCTCTCGGCCCGCACCCTGGCGAACCCGGTCACGCTCTACAAGCTGGTCAGCACAGCGTCCAAGTACATTACGGTGGACAAGGGCCTCAATGCTGCGACGCTGGCCAGCCTCGCCTACAGCCTGCGGAATGTCCGGGTGGAGGACGCGGTCTCGTTCACGCTTCCGACGGCGGGATTTGGGACCAGCACCGACGGGCAGTCGATCATCCTGCCGGACTACGGCGCCGTGGCCCAGGTTGGCGCAGCGCTGGGGAAGGACCGGTTGGGGCAGTACGCCGCCACGCTGGGGAAGTGAGACGCTCTCAAATAAGGGGAAATTATTCGATGAGAAAACTCTTATGGATCATCGTTGCCGTCGCGGTGGCGTTTTTCATCGTGGGCGCCGTCATCAAGGCGGTGGCCTTCCTGCTGTGGGTGGCGCCGGTCCTCCTGCTGGCAGCCGTGCTGGTGTTCTTCATCAACCGCTCGGGCGGCCAACGCATCCCCTGACCCTTCCAACGCTTCCTCAGATCCTGCACGTTTCGGCCCATCGCTTCCTCACGTCTTACCTGAGGAAGCGTGCCGGAAAAGGCGACGAGATGTGAGGAAGCGTGCCGAAAAGGGCGACGAGACCTGAGGAAGCGTGTGGGGTTGCGCGGCGGGTGGTTACTCTGCTGACATTCCGGGTACGGCACTAGTAACGTGGAAAATTCGCAGGCCTAGGCTGAACGGGAGTGCAATCGTGGGACAGAACGGAATCTCCGCTGACGGAACGCACAAGGATGCCCCGGTACCGGCTGCCTGGACCGCCGGTGCCGTGGAACTCATCCTGATCCGGCACGGCGAGAGCCAGGGCAACGTGGCCGCCACCGACGCAACGGTTTCGGGCGCCGAGGTGATCGCGGTCCCGGCCCGTGATGCCGACGTCGAGCTTTCCTCCACTGGGCGGGAACAGGTGACGGCCCTGGGCCGCGCACTGGCGGCGGTTCCCGAGGACCGCCGGCCCGACGTCGTCATCTCCTCCCCGTACATGCGTGCCTACCAGACGGCGGAGATCGCCGTGGAGACGGCGGGCTGGCCCGTCCCCGTCCGCTCGGACGAGCGCCTCCGCGACCGCGAACTGGGCATCCTGGACATGCTCACTGCCTTTGGCGTGGAAACCCGGCTTCCGCAGGAGGCAGAACGACGGCGGTGGCTGGGCAAGTTCTACTACCGCCCGCCGGGCGGGGAATCCTGGGCGGACGTGGCACTCCGGCTTCGTTCCGTGATCGGGGAACTGAACGCGCTGGGCAGCGGCCACCGGGTGATGCTGGTCTGCCACGACGCCATCGTCATGCTGTTCCGCTACATCCTCGAAGGCATGTCCGAACGGGAGCTCCTGGACGTGGCGGCCAGCAATCCGGTCCTGAACGCCTCGATGACCCGTTATGTGCGGCCGGACGGCGTGGGCCCGTGGACGCTGGACAGTTTCAACGTGGCCGACCACCTGATGGAGCAGGGCGTTGAAGTGACGGAACACGCCGGGGACGCCAGTGTCCACCCGCGCTGAACCTGCCAGGGCGCCTGCCGCCGACAGTGCCGCCGGCGCGGCCGCCACCCTGATCACGCCGACGCTGCTGCGGAGCTGGCCGCTGCCCTCGGCCGGTTCCGACAAATACTCCCGCGGCGCGGTGCTGGTCATCGGCGGCGGCCGGCGCACTCCGGGTGCCGCACTGCTCGCCGGCACCGCCGCACTGCGCGCCGGAGCCGGCCGGGTGACCCTGGCCGTAGCGGAGTCAGTGGCCGTTCAGCTGGGGGTGACGCTGCCGGAGGCAGGGGTGATCGGGCTGCCCCAGTCCGCAGGCGGTTCCGTGGCCGATGCCGGGCTGGAAAACCTGCTCGCGGACTTCGATGCGGCCGATGCCGTCCTGATCGGCCCGGGACTGGACGACATCGAGCAGACCGAAGCCCTCCTCCGCGGCCTGCTGCGGCATGAGTCCTCCCGGGATCCGGGTGATGCTCCGACAGTTGTGCTTGACGCCTACGCCCTGGGCGCCCTCCCCCGGCTGCTCGACGAACTGGGCCCCTGGGCGGGGCGGCTGATCCTCACGCCGAACCCCACCGAGGCCGGGATCCTGCTGGGCCGGGACGCTGCGGACTTGGCGGCCGACGTCGTCGAGCTCGCCCGGAAGTACCGGGCGGTGGTGAGCTGCCAGGGCGTCATTGCCGGGCCTCCCGGCGTGGGAAACCCCGACGGCGGCGCACCCGGCACCGGCCCCCCCGGCGTCGACTTCCCGGACACCGGAGACCACTGGGAAATCACTACCGGATACGGCGGCCTGGGGACGTCCGGCAGCGGCGACATTCTGGCGGGTGCGATTGCCGGGCTCCGCGCGCGGGGCACCAGCGACGCCCAGGCCGCCTGCTGGGGCACGCACCTTCACGCCGCAGCAGGCGACAGGCTCGCCAGCCGGGTGGGCAGCCTGGGCTATCTGGCTCGGGAACTTGCCGAGGAACTGCCCCCGCTCATGATGGAGTTGTCCACCTAGCAGCGGCCAGCGCAACCGGCGGCTCACTTCATTGACTTCAGGATGGAGCGGAGGGACGCGGCGGCCTTGGCGGCTGCGGCCTGCGGCCCGGCCCGGCCCGCTGCAACGTCGCTGACGGCATTCGCTATGGGCAGTTCGTTCGTAGCAGCAGCGGCAAGGTCACCGTGGCCCGGGACAATCCCCCAGTGTTCCAGGTCCCCGGAGCCCTGCAGCACGGTGGAGAGAAGGTCTTTTCCGTAGACGCTGCCGAAACGCTCAGCCTTTCCCGCTGCCACGGGAATGGACATCCAGGCCTCCGCGTACTCGCCCGGATTTGCGGCGCTGCCGGAGCGCACGGGAACCCGCTCCTCCGGGGCGATTGCCAGCCAGTCGGCATAGCCGTCGGTCAGGAAGTACTCCACGAACCGGCGGGCAGGTTCGGTGTCCGAATCAGCTGTCACGGTCCACGAGATGACCTCGCCGAAGTGTGCCGGACGCTGCCCGTTGGGACCCTGGAGGCCGGCAACTACCCCCGTGTTCCGCGCCAGGAACAGCGGGTCTTTGCTGCATTCGGGGCAACTGGGCCGTGCGTCAACGCGGGTGCCGGCCAGTTCATCCAACATGTGCGTGGGCCAGATCGCCATGGCGGCCTTGCCGGCGAAGTACGCGGTCCGCACCGTATCAACATCCTGGACGCCGGGCCTGGAGTAGTCCCTGAGCAGGTCTCGGTAGAAGGCGAGCGCCGCCACGCACTGCGGGCTGCCGAACGTGATACGACCCTTGGCATCGACCATCTCGCAGCCGTTGCCCTGCGCAATGTGCTCAAAGGACTGCTGCGTGAAAGCCTGGCCGGTCTTGTTTGCCGCGACAATGCCCGCCAGCTCCGGGGAATTCAGCTTCCTGGCCGCGGCAACAATGTCCGCGTACGTCCGCGGCGCCTTCAATCCAGCCTCGGCGAAGATGTCCTTGCGGTAATAGATCAGCTGCTGCCAGGCGGAGCCGGGGACGGCCAGCTGCTGGCCGTCTTCGCGCGTCAGTTCGAGTGCGCGGGCGGTCCAGGTTTGTTCGCCGAGGCTCTGCACTATGTCCGCATTTGTCTTGTAGTTGATGTGGCCGGCCGCCGCCATGGTCCGGACCTGCCCCAGCGACAGGGAAGCCATCACGTCGGGAAGGTCTCCGGAGGCGGCCGAGGAGGTCAGCACCTGGTTGAAGCGGTGCGGGGGCACCCCCACAAGGTCAGCCTTGATGCCTGTGGCCGCGGTGAAATCCTCGATGACCACCCGAAGCTTGGCCATGCGGTCCGGAAGCGTCTCGGTGGTCCAGACCGTGATGTTGTGGTGGTCGGCGTCCAGGTTGGGTGCGGGTGGCTGCCCGTTGCCGGACGTGCACGACACCAGGAAGGCCGCCGCCAAGGACACCGCCGCTAGAACGCCCGCCCTGACGTGGCCTCTGGTCCTATTCACCTGGCGCTCCTGCCAAACGGTGCCGCAGTATGGGTGCACGGCGGGCAACGAACCCCCGCGCACAACTAGGAGACCTGTATTAAGAGCGTATCCAATTGCTGCCCGACTGTCAGCAGGGCGGGGCTTCCGCACCGCTCGGGGCGCAAATGAAGGGACGGCCCCCGCTCATTCCGCCGGAGGCCGTCCGCGAGAGGATCCGGATGCTGCTGCCGTGCGCTATCAGGGATTGAAGGCGTACGACGGCGGCCGGCCGGCTGTTTCGGCGGAGCCCGGCCGGCTGGGGCTCCTATTGCTTGCTCCGGGAGGGCGGGAGTATTTTAAGCGTGGGATTGAGCTCAAGCAGCAGGGCACCGATGCCCCCTTACCAGGAGCACGTCAATGACGACTATCTCCAACGCCCAACTGCCCGGCGAAGCGCAGCGTCCGTCCGGCGACCCCTTGTGGTGTTCCGAGTGCCAGACGGATGAGCACCTGATCGTCGAGTCGATCGAGGCCCTTCATCCCCCGCAGGACGGCTTAGTGGACGTGTCCTACACCTGCGTCGAGTGCGACCACTTCTATGCCCACCCGGCCGGCGTCCACGATGTCGCCGGTGTGCTGAACCGTCACGGCCAGGTGATGGGGGTGCTGCAATTCGGCGGCGAATACTTCCACTGCGGCGCGCCGATGACATCGGCCAGTTCGGGAACCAGCAGCATCTTCGGCTCGGAGCTCGGCCGGCACCGCACCATCCACGACGTGCATCTGCCCACCCGGCTGCTGCACTGCGTCTGCGGGTTCCAAATGGAGGTGCCGGACTGACAAGGACCGCAGGGAGCGGCGGCAGCCCGCCGTCGTACGGGCAACGAAGGTGAGGAGAACGGCAATGTCCATCTTGGCACGCGACATCATGACCGGTGGGGCAGAGTGCATCGGCGCCAACGAAACCCTGGAACAGGCGGCCAGGAAGATGAAAGACCTCGACGTTGGTTCCCTCCCGATCTGCGGTGAAGACAACCGGCTCAAGGGCATGCTGACCGACCGGGACATCGTGGTCCGCTGCCTGGCGGAAGGCGGCGACCCCAAGAGCACCAAGGCAGGCGATCTCGCCGAAGGCAAGCCCGTGACCATCGGCGCCGACGACACAGTCGAGGAAGCCATCAGGACCATGCAGCAGCACCAGGTGCGCAGGCTGCCGGTCATCGACGGCCACGACCTGATCGGAATGCTCAGCCAGGCCGACATTGCCAGGAACTATCCGGAGGACCGGGTGGGCGAACTAGTGGAGTTCATCTCCTACTGAGCGCCAGAGCGGGTGCCGGGCTGCCCATCGCCGGAACCGGGCTGCCCGTCGCCGCTGTCGGCAGGCTCGGTGTCGGCAGGCTCGGTGGGCGAGATCTGGGCGTCCGGGTACACCTGCTCGGGGCGGTCGCCGTAATAACGGGCGAGCCAGCGGCACAGCCCGTCGAGGCCGGGAAACAGCACACGTTCGGTGACGTTTGCCTGGTCCAGGTGGTTCCGGATGGCCCATTTCAACTCAGCCGGAAACACCACCTTGCGGTACAGCTCCGGATGCTCCGCCAGCCAGTCCGCCAGCGAAGCCTCCGGATCCGTCATGATCGAGAACACGGCGGACTGGTTGACGATCCGGTCATCCAGTGACGGAGGTTCAAAGAACAGCGGGACGCCGCCGCCGTCGTCGGACCTGTATTCATCGAAGCCTTCCAGCGACTCAGCCGCAGCGGAGAGGATTTCTGTGGTGAACAGGCCGTGGCCCAGCGGCTCCACATGGGTCCGCAGGCCCGACGGCAGCAGCTCGTGCGCCGCCACGTAGTCCACGCACCAAACCACACCGGGCCGCCCGTAGCCCCGGAGGTTCGAGGTGGCGAAGTGGAGTGCGACGTACGGGGAGAACGTCCAGTCGAGCAGGCGGGTTGGAAGTCCGTGGTGCTGCGCGACGCTCAGCCAGTTCCAGAGCGAATCGCCAGGCGTGGCATTCCGGTGGGCGTACTTCTTGAAGTTGCGCAGCAGGTGCTGCTCCAGGCCACCGGCGGCTTCAGCCTGCAGCCTGGCGAGGCCGGTCTCCAGCGGGTATTCGTCCGAGGAGAGGCCGCGGTAGGCGATGTTGATGCGGTACTTGGCCTCCGACGGCTGCCACTGGTCCTGGGTCAGGGCAAAGACCAGCTCCTGAAGATCTCCAACTTGGACTTCCTGTCCGTTTCCCACAGAACCGCCTTTTGGACTGGCGCCAACACAAGTTGCGCCGGGTACTTATCTTCAGATACTAATCATGCTTACTATATTCATGCCAGCATTGGACAACCGCAGGAGAATCTATGCGCAGAGTGTTTGCCACTTTCACCGCCGTACTTGCCCTTGCCGGTGCCGGACTTTTGCTCGCTGCACCGTCGTATGCAGGGCCATCCGTTACGAGCGCAACGGCGGCTGTCCACGCCGGGACAGTCCAAGCTGTCGCGGTCCAGACGGGCACGTCCGATGCGGCCGGAACGCCCGCGCCCACCGGAACGTCGTCCCCGTCCGCAACCCCGTCGGAGCCTCCGGCCAACCCAGGCACCGGAGAACCGGCCGAATCGGAAGCCAACCGCCTCAACTACGCCCCGTACGTCATCGCGGCGGTATTGATTGTCACCCTGATCGTCATCTTTGTCTGGCGACGCCGCCGCGGGAACAAAACCGTGGTCTAAGTGCCGCCGAGAACGGGCTTCCATAACAGGGCCACATCAGAGTAGCCGCTTCACCAGTTCCAATTGAGTAGCCGTTTCACCACTTCCAATTAAGGAGTAGGCGCCATGACCACCATGGACAGCGCGGCCGGTGCAAGGTCCCGGCTGCAAAGGGCCGCCCAGGCCGTCGGAGCAGTATTCCTGCTCGTCGGCATCCTCGGCTTCATTCCCGGCATCACCTCGAATTACCCGTCGCTGGGAATGGCCGGACCCGCCTCCGAAGCCATGCTTCTGGGCGTCTTCCAGGTATCCATCCTGCACAACATCGTCCACCTGCTCTTCGGCGTGGCCGGACTGCTCATGGCCCGGACGCCGGGACAGGCCAAGAGCTACCTGCTGTACGGCGGGGTCATATACCTGGTCCTCTGGCTGTATGGCCTGCTCATCGGCCACGACACCGCAGCAAACTTCGTTCCGGTCAATACAGCTGACAACTGGCTGCACTTCCTGCTGGGCGTCGGCATGATCGGACTGGCCCTGTTGCTCTCCCGCAACACCAGGAGGGTCCACGGTCCAGCCACGGGCCATTAATCTGTAAACCTTTTGCGGGGGTGCCGCAGGCGCTATCCTGATGCCGTCGGTTCTGTGAACCGCTCACGGTGTTGCCGGCACCCCCGCACCAAACGGGGCGTTGAAGCGCGATGCCGGGGAGTGGCAGAAAATGACCGCATATCAGCAACCAGCCAGCACCACCGCCACCGAGGCTCCTCGTGTGGTGCCCCGCCGAAAAGGCAACATGGTGGTCAAGTGGATCACCTCCACAGACCACAAGACCATCGGGTACATGTACCTGATCGCGTCCTTCGTTTTCTTCTGCCTCGGCGGCGTGATGGCTTTGATCATCCGCGCAGAGCTCTTCGAACCCGGCATGCAGATTCTGGTGACGAAGGAACAGTACAACCAGATGTTCACCATGCACGGCACGGTCATGCTGCTCATGTTCGCCACCCCGCTGTTCGCCGGCTTCACCAACGTGATCATGCCCCTGCAGATCGGTGCACCTGACGTCGCGTTCCCCCGGCTGAACGCGCTGGCCTTCTGGTTCTTCCTGTTCGGCTCCACCATCGCCGTGTCCGGCTTCATCACCCCGCAGGGATCGGCGTCCTTCGGCTGGACGGCGTACGCGCCGCTTAACAACACCACGTTTACACCGGGCATTGGCGGTGACCTCTGGGTCTTCGGCCTGGCACTGTCCGGCTTCGGCACGATCCTAGGCGCGGTCAACTTCATCACCACCATCATCTGCATGCGCGCCCCCGGCATGACCATGTGGCGCATGCCGATCTTCACCTGGAATACCTTCATCACCTCGGTGCTGGTGATCATGGCCTTCCCGCCACTGGCCGCCGCGCTGTTCGGTGTCGGCGCGGACCGCCGCTTCGGCGCCCACATCTACGACCCCGAGAATGGCGGGGCGTTGTTGTGGCAGCACCTGTTCTGGTTCTTCGGGCACCCCGAGGTGTACATCATCGCGCTGCCGTTCTTCGGCATCGTGTCCGAGATCTTCCCGGTCTTCAGCCGCAAGCCGATCTTCGGCTACAAGGGCCTGGTCTACGCGACCATCGCCATCGCCGCCCTGTCGGCCACGGTCTGGGCGCACCACATGTACGTCACCGGCTCCGTGCTGCTCCCGTTCTTTGCGCTCATGACCATGTTCATCGCGGTCCCCACCGGCGTGAAGTTCTTCAACTGGATCGGGACCCTGTGGGGCGGTTCGCTGACATTCGAGACCCCCATGCTGTGGAGCATCGGCTTCCTCATCACGTTCCTCTTCGGCGGCCTGACCGGCATCATCCTGGCCTCCCCGCCGCTGGACTTCCACGTCTCCGACTCCTACTTCGTGGTGGCACACTTCCACTACGTGGTCTTCGGCACCGTGGTGTTCGCGATGTTCGCCGGCTTCTACTTCTGGTGGCCGAAGTGGACGGGCAAGATGCTCAACGAGCGCCTCGGCAAGATCCACTTCTGGATGCTGCTCGTGGGCTTCCACGCCACGTTCCTGATCCAGCACTGGCTAGGCGTTGAAGGCATGCCCCGCCGCTACGCGGACTACATGCCGCAGGACAACTTCGAGGCCATGAACCAGTTCTCCACCATTGGCTCGTTCCTGCTGGGGGCCTCGCTGATTCCGTTCTTCTGGAACGTTTTCATCACCGCCCGGAGCCGGGAAAAGGTGGAAGTCGACGATCCCTGGGGCTTCGGTGCCTCGCTGGAATGGGCCACGTCCTGCCCGCCGCCGCGGCACAACTTCACGTCCCTGCCGCGCATCCGCTCCGAACGCCCCGCCCTGGACCTGCACCATCCCGAGCTGCGCGTTCGCGAACACGACGCCGTGCACTCCCCGGTGGCTGACGCTCTGGGTGCTGCAGACATCGGCGAGCGCGACGTGAAGAACCCGAATCCGGACGTCTGATCCGGCGGCTCCTGGCACTCAGGCCCGGCCGCTGCCGCAGGCACCTTCCGGCACAGACTGAGGCCCCGGACTCCTTGGGGAATCCGGGGCCTCGCTGTGTTCAGTTCAAGTAGCTGTGCAGTTCAGCAAGGTGTGCAGTCCAGCTAACTTATGAACCGCTCAAGCAGCCGCAGCGACCGGGAAGCGGCGCGCTCGGGCGCCCGTACCGCCGTCGGCCGGGGCCAGGACGCGGACGTTGCATTCGGACTGCTGCGGATCAATGGAACGCGGCAGGTGGTGCGTTTTGGAGCATTCCCGCAACTGTTCCAGCGCGACGGGTTCGACACGGGCGTGGCTGACATCGACGACGAGCTGCAGGCCCTGACGGAGGTGGTTGGCGCGCTTCATAACGACGTAAAGAGCTTGGATGCTTTGGGCGGTTACATGTCCCTGGGCGGCGGCCTGAGCCTCACCGCAGTCAAGGTCCACGCGGACCAGTACCTTGAGCTTCTGGTTCAAAACTTCTCCCCTCATGCTTGGCCGCGACGCTGCGACCGGATCTAACCCTAGCCTGCATGTGACTCAGGTAACAGGAAAATCCCGAATGTTGCGGAATTGGGACATTTCCCTGCTGCTCGGCATGCGGTTGGCGACGCGCATTTGGGCCCGGGACACGAAAATGGCCCGGCGATGCGGGAATCCCCGCATCGCCGGACCATGTGCGCGTCCTCAGGTATTTTGTGCGTCCCCAGCTAGTTTCCGCGTCCCCAGGTATTTTGCGTGTCCTCACCGCCATCCTCACGCGTTCGACGACGACGGCGGACGGCCGGCGGGCAGCCTAACTGCGGGTCGGGTCGGGGCGCAGTGGCTCGGGCCCGGGGTCCGGCACCGGAAGCGGGCCGGGCGGCTCGGGCGTGGGAACAGGGTTCGGCGGTGCGGGACGGGACGGGTCCGGCCGCATCGGATCCGGTCCGGGCTCCGGCGGAAACGGCTCCGGTTCATGCACTGGCGGGATGGTCATGCTTCCCCCTCGAAGGCTCGTGTGGGTTCATATTGCTGACGCGAGTTCAGGATACGCCCGGCGCCTGAACGGGGACAGGGCCTTGGCTTGCGGGCGGAGAGCGTCAAAAAGCCAACCTCTCCCCCGGTAGCGAACGGCAGCCCAAATGTCGGAGCGGCTCTATATATTGAGGAAATGACCCACACTCCGCTGCAGCAACCCGCAAGCTCCTCCGCCGCTGCCCCGCCCCGGCCGCCCGTCGCCAAGAGGGTGCCGGCCGAGCGAACGCATCACGGGGATACCTTCCTGGACCAGTATGAGTGGCTGCGGGACAAGGAGTCCGAGGAAGTCGTGGCGCACCTGAAGGCAGAGAACGCCTACCAGGAAGCCCTGACGGCCCACCAGGAACCGCTGCGCGAGGCCATCTTCCAGGAGATCAAAAGCAGGACCAAAGAGACAGACCTGTCCGTTCCCAACCGCAAGGACAGCTGGTGGTACTTCAGCCGGTCTGTCGAGGGCAAGGAGTACGGCATCCAGTGCCGGGTCCGCGCCCGAAACACAGGCAATCCCGTGGCGGAGTGGACGCCGCCGGCTGTGGAGGCCGGCGTCGAGATCCCCGGTGAGGAAGTCCTGCTGGACGGCAACGTCGAGGCCGAAGGCAAGCCGTTCTTCTCCGTGGGCGGCACCGCAGTCACCATCGACGGAAACCTTTACGCCTACGCCGTGGACAACTCCGGCGACGAACGGTTCACCCTGCGGATCAAGGACCTGCGAACCGGCGAACTGCTGCCGGACATCATCGAGAACGTCTTCTACGGGGTTTCCTTCTCCCCGGACGGCACCCGCATCTTCTACACCGTGGTGGATGATTCCTGGCGGCCGTACCAGGTCAAGTCCCACGTCCTGGGAACCCCCGTCACCGACGATGAGGTGATTTACCAGGAGGATGACGCCGCCATGTGGCTGGGCTTTGAGCTCTCCTCGGACCGGCGTCACCTCGTGCTCGGCATCGGCTGCTCCGAGTACAGCGAAACGCGCCTGCTGCGCTTTGACGACCCCGCGGGCGGCCTGTCCACCGTCATCTCCCGCAACGAGCGCGTGCTTTACGAGGCCGAACCCTTCCTGCTTGAGGGCCCGGACGGGCAGAAAACCGAACGCATCCTGATCACCCACAACCGCAACGCCGTGAACTCGATGGTCTCGCTGGTGGACCCGGCCGAGCTGTCCAAGCCGCTGGCCGAACAGCACTGGAGCACCGTCGTCGAGCATTCCGACGACGTCAGGGTCAACGGGGCGGGGGTCACCGCCACCCACCTGGTGGTCTCGATCCGGAAGGACACCATCGAGCGGGTCCAGGTGAGGCCCCTGTCCGGGCTGGGCACCGCCGCCCAGCAGGCTCCGGTGGAGCCTGCATTCGATGAGGAGCTGTACACCTCGGGGGTGGGCGGCTCCGACTACGAAGCTCCCGTCATCCGGCTTGGCTACACGTCCTATTTCACGCCGTCGCGGGTGTACGACTTCGTCCTGCCCACGCCGGAGCGGCCGGCCGGCGAACTGCTGCTGCGCAAGGAAAGCCCGGTGCTCGGCGGCTACGACGGCTCCGACTACGTGGCCACCCGGGAGTGGGCCGACGCCGCCGACGGCACCCGGATCCCCCTGTCGGTGCTGCGGCACAAAGCCGTCAAGCAGGACTCGACGGCGGCCGGGCTGGTTTATGGCTACGGCTCGTATGAGCTGAGCATGGACCCGGGCTTCGGCATCGCCCGGCTTTCCCTGCTGGACCGCGGAGTTGTGTTCGTCATCGCCCACATCCGCGGAGGCGGCGAACTCGGCCGGCACTGGTACGAGGACGGCAAGAAGCTCAGCAAGAAAAACACGTTCACAGACTTCATTGCGGCCACAGACTGGCTGGCGCAGTCCGGCTGGGTGGCACCGGACCGGATCGCCGCGCTGGGCGGATCCGCGGGCGGCCTGCTTATGGGCGCGGTGGCCAACCTCGCCCCGGAGAAGTACACCGCCATCGTGGCGCAGGTTCCGTTCGTTGATCCCCTCACCAGCATCCTGGACCCCGAGCTGCCGTTGTCGGCCCTCGAGTGGGAGGAATGGGGCAACCCGATCACCGATCCCGCGGTGTATGAGTACATGAAGTCGTACACGCCGTACGAGAATGTCCGCGAGGTTGCCTACCCGAAGATCGCGGCGGTGACGTCCTTCAACGACACCCGCGTGCTCTACGTGGAGCCGGCCAAGTGGGTGCAGGAACTGCGGAACAAGACCACGGGCAGCGAGCCGATCGTCATGAAGATTGAGATGGACGGTGGCCACGGCGGGGCTTCGGGCCGCTATGTGCAGTGGCGCGAGCGGGCCTGGGATTACGGCTTCATTGCGGACTCGCTAGGGGCCACGGAGCTGCTGCCCGGCGCCGGGCTCAAATAGCCCATCCGTTGCTCCGGAAGTGCCCTTTTGAACCCTGAGAAGGGCATCTTCGGAGCAATGGAGGGGTTTTGTGGGGTTCCCGCCTGCGCTGAGGTGTTTTCAGGAAATAGTAATCCTGCTTACTATTGACGGGCATACGGGCTCGGTGCACCTGTCCGCTGGGGGCGGGGAATCCGACGCCGGAACTGGAGCCTAGCGTGAGCAATGAACAGGGATTGACCCCGCTTTCCGACGACGAACTCAATGCGCAGGCGGGCACCGCCCTGCCGGACAAGGAAGTCGCGTCCGTACTCGACCTCAACGCGGACCTCGACTTGGGCATCAGCGCCGCCGCGCCGATCGACCTCGCCGTGGCGGCCAATGCCAACGTCGCAGCGCCGATTGACGCGGCGGCCTCCGCCAACATCCTGTCCTTTGGGTCGGAGTCGCAGGCCCTCGCCGACCAGGGCGTCATCATCGACCAGGGAATTACGGCGGATGCCACGGCGGACTCCGTGCAGGACAGCACCATCACCCAAGGATCCGGTGTTGACGGCGGGAATGCTGACGGCGGAAATGTCGACGGCGCGACGCCGGGCAGCACCTCGACTGGCGTCATCGACGGCGGCGCTTCCGACAACACCTCGGACAGCCTCATCGACGGCGGCACGCTGCCCGATGGCACGGTTCCCGACGGCACCCTTCCGGACGGAACCCTTCCCGACGGCACGGGTGTCGGCTCCCTACCCGTCGATCCGGCCGATGCCCTCGACGGGGACCTGCTCAACGTCAACGTAGATCTCGCGGCCGACGCCGACATCGCCGCACCCATCAACGGCGCCGTGGCTGCGAACGCCAACGTTGCCGCGCCCATCGACGCCGCAGTTGCAGCCAACATCGGCTCGATCGACAGCGATGCCTTCGCCGTGGCCCAGCAGGACGCCATCATCACGCAGGACATCGACGGCGAGGCAACCGCATCGGCAGATCAGCAGTCCGATCTGCAGCAGTAGTTCCTGAATGAGCGCCAAACACAGCGGGCCGTCCGGCGTGGACGGCCCGCCGGTTTCCCCTACGCCCCCAGCCACCCCGGTTCCCTCACCGGATCCGGTTCCCTCACCGGGTCCGACGACGGCCGGCGGGTCCCCCACGCGAGGTACCCCCGCCGCCGTCGTACTCAGCCCTGGCACAAGCGGCGACGTGCCGGTGCGGGCGGCGGGGATCCAGCTCATCGGTGAGGCGAAGGCGTCCGGGTACCGGGAGGCCCCTTCGCTGGTCCGCCGAGCCGACGGCCAGACCATCCAGCTCACCCGGCTGCTTTTTCACGTCCTCGAAGCCATCGACGGTGTTCGGGACGTGGATGAGATCGCCGAGGTGGCCAGCCCGCGGTCAGGCCGGCTCATCACCGGAGACAATGTCAGGACGCTGATCGAGGGGCAGCTGCTGCCACTTGGCCTGCTGCAGCTGGCGGACGGGTCGCAGCCGGAAGTCCGCCGAACGGATCCGCTGCTGGGCATGCGATTCCGGTACACCGTCACGGACCCGGAACGCACCCGGAGGCTGACGGCCCCGTTCGCGGTGCTGTTCAATCCCCTGATCGTGGCAGTTGTCGCCGGGGGATTCCTGGCATCGTGCTGGTGGGTCCTGATGGTTAAAGGCCTGGCCTCCGCCACGCACGACGCCTTCGCCAACCCTTGGCTGCTCCTGCTGATTTTCGCCGTCACGGTACTGTCGGCCGGCTTCCACGAATTCGGCCACGCCGCTGCAGCACGCCGCGGCGGTGCTACTCCCGGCGCGATGGGTGCCGGGCTCTACCTCGTCTGGCCAGCCTTCTACACGGATGTCACCGACTCCTACCGGCTGGGGCGTGGTGGCAGGCTGCGGACGGATATGGGCGGCCTGTACTTCAACGCCATCGTCGCGATCGCCACCATGGGTGTCTGGTGGGCGACAGGTTTCGATGCGCTGCTCCTGGTGGTGCTCACGCAGATCCTGCAAATGGTGCGCCAACTCCTTCCTCTGGTCCGCTTCGACGGGTACCACATCCTGGCCGACGCCACAGGAGTGCCCGACCTCTTCCAGCGGATCCGGCCCACTCTGCACGGGCTTCTGCCCTGGCGCTGGGGCAAGCCTGAACCCGAGGCGCAGGCCCTTAGGCCGTGGGCGCGGGCCATCATCACGGTCTGGGTCCTGGTCACCGTCCCCCTGCTGCTGCTCAGCCTGGTGCTCATGGTTGTCTCCTTCCCGCGGCTCCTGGGCACGGCGTGGGCGAGCCTGCAGCATCAGCAAGCCCTTCTGTCCGGAAGCCTTACGAGTGGAAACGTTGCTGACGGTGCCGTGCGCGTGCTGGCGATTGCCGCCGTCGTCCTTCCCGTGCTGGGCGTGGTGTACATGCTGCTGCGGCTGGCGCGGCAACTCCTCACGGGCCTCTGGACCAAAACCCGGGGCAGGCCCCTGCAGCGCGCGACCGCCTTGGCAACGGCGGGCGCCGTCGCCGCCGGGCTGGCGTGGGCGTGGTGGCCAGGGCCCGACAACTACCGCCCGGTGCAGCCCTACGAACGCGGGACCCTCGCCGATGCCACGGCCGCCGTCTATCCGGCCATGGCTGGTCCCGACGGCGCCCTTCACGAGGGCCGGACGGGGCAGACCGTGGCGCTCTGGCCGGACGGAACGGCGCTGCCCACGCGGGAGGAGCCGCAACTCAGCATGGTGCTCGTGCCGAGGCAAGGAGCAGCAACCGCATCCGCTCCGGGCCAAACGGAACGCAACCAGCCCGGCCCGGCCCGAGACCAAAGCCCGGGTACGGCAACCGGTGACGCCGCGCCGCCGTCGTGGGTCTTTCCCTTCGACAAGCCCCCGGCCCCGGAAGAGGACGGCAACCAGGCACTCGCCGTGAACAGGACCGACGGCTCCGTTACTTACGACGTCGCGTTCGCGCTGGTGTGGGCCGAGGACGGGCCGGTGGACACCCGCAACGAGGCGTACGCCTTCGCCAGTTGCAGGGACTGCGCGGCGGTGGCCGTCGGGTTCCAGGTGGTGCTGATCGTTGGCCAGGCGGATGTGGTGGTCCCCGAGAACCTGTCCGCCGCCGCGAATTACAACTGCGTCCGCTGCCTGACGTACGCCCTGGCCAGCCAGCTGGTACTCACCCTCGACGGGCCGCTCAGCACGAACGGCATGGCCCGGCTCAATGCGCTGTGGCAGGAGATCGCCGAGTTCGGACGCACCCTGCAGGGCGTTCCCCTGTCCGAGATCGAGGGACGGTTGGGCGCCTACAAGGAACAGCTCATGGAGATCATCCGAACCGATCCAAGCGCCAAGCCCGAAACCGGCACGGGCGCGCCGTCGCCCGGATCATCGCCGTCGCCCGGAGCCACTGGCGGGTCTGACCCGGGCTCAGGATCCCAGCCGGGTGCACCGACGCCGGGGCAGCCGGCCGTCCCGTCGCAAGGTGCGCAGTCGCCGGGCGCAGCATCTCCGGGTGCGCCGCCGCCAGAAACGACGGCGGGCCCTGCGGTTCCCGCGCCAGCCTCCACAGGTGCGGCCCCGGACCCCGCAGTTCCCGCACCAGCCCCGACAGGTGCGGCCCCGGACCCGGCGGCTACGGGTCCTGCCAGCGCGGCGCCCGGGTCACCGACGCAGGACGCGGCCGGCCCGTAGACCCCCGGGCGGCGAAATAACGAGCGCGGGCCACGGGGTGCCCGCTGAACGGCGATGTGTCCCAGGCAACATATATTTGAATGATGCTCTCGGCGCTCAAGAAATACCTGCTGCTCCCCAAACTGGTGAAGTTGTCCTCGAATGCGCCAAAGGATCCCGGTGTGGCCTGGGACCAGTACTGGGGGCGGGTGGGAGCCACTGGCGCCCGAGGCGACGTCCTGTGGGATTCCGGCAGTGACCACGAGCTGCAGGCGTATCTGGAGCACCTGACGCGGCAGCTGGACCCCACCATTCCCCTCGTCGATGTCGGGTGCGGCAGCGGCGTCTTCAGCCGCGCGCTTGCCACCTACTTTCCGTACGTTCTGGGGGTGGACGTCTCAGCCAACGCCGTCGCCCGTGCGGCCACCGAATCAGAAGGGCTGGCGCGGGTCTCCTTCGTCGCGGCCGACATGACAAGCGCCGCGGGCACCCGTGCCGTGGCCGACGCCCTGGCCGCAGCCGGATTCTCCGGTGAAGCCAACATCTTCATCCGGGGCGTCTTCCACGTGCTGAAACGGCCTGCCCAGGCGGCGTTGGCCGGGCAGCTGCATACGCTCGTGGGCAAACGCGGCCGCGTGTTCCTGGCCGAGACTAACTTCCGCGGGAATCCCATCGAGTACGTCAGCCATCTTGGTGCGACACCGCACTCCATCCCCGGACCCCTCGAAAAGGCCATCCGCGCCCTGCCCATCCCCGGCCGCTTCGGCGCCGAGCAGCGCCGGCGGGCCTTTCCGGAGGCGCAGTGGGATGTGGTGGAAGACGGTCCGGTCACCATCGAAACCCGGCCCCTCAGGTCCGTTGACCGGCCGGAACAGATTCCGGGCTATTTCGCGGTGCTCCAGGCACGCTGAGGGCGCGAAGGAGCCCGCCGGAGAGCCGGCGGGCAGGACCTGGGGCTACCTGAGCTTCAGCCAGGCGAGGGCGTCGGCCTCGGACGTGAAAAACCTTGTGGGGCACGGGAGCTTGTTGATGCCCAGGAAGAAGTTGGCCATTACCCGGTCTACCGGAGACGAACCGAGCAGCGCGATCCTTGAGGCCTGGCACGGACGGCCGAAGACGGCACGCGCGCCGCGGCTCACATCGGCAGTCGTGGCCATGTCCACGAGCATGGGATGCCGGTTCTGACCGCAAAGGAGGTTCACCCTCTCCATGGCAGCCTCGGCATCGGCCTCGGTGATGCTGGCGTCCCGCGCCCAGGTCAGCCGAAGGAGGTATTCGGGATCCAATTCCAAGTCGAACAGTGTGTGCGGGCCCGTGCTGTGGGAATCCAAATCAAACCTCCGCGGTGGCTAAGGGGACAAGTATCAAGGTACAGCCATTCCGTCCGCGGCCAACGCTCCGCGGACTGATAATGTGAGTCCAAAGTCACGGTAGCCTCAAAAGGCACTTGCAACACAGGGGGCACATGGTCCAGGCACCGGCGGAGTCTGCCTCCGCACCTCGCGAGGCGGTGGTCGCCCTTACCGACGCCGCCCGCCTGGACGCCGTGGCGTCGGTTCTCACCGATGCGGGTTTTACCGTCCGTAAAGCGCCCGACGCCGGATCACTTGCCGATGCGCTGGAAGGCAACACCGCCGCCGTCGTACTTCTTGATACCGAACTGACGGACGGGTACGCGTGGGAGGGCACCCCCGTGCTGCTGCTGGTGGACCTCGCCGGTGACTTCGACCTGGCCCAGCTCGAACCGTGGGGCATCGCCGACTACATCTCCTATGACGCAGCTGCCCGGGAGCTGACCCACCGGGTGGAAACGCTGATTGGCCGGGCCCGGGAACGCCGCCGCATCCGGGCTGAAGCCGAGTTCCTGCGCGAAAGCCTCCGGAACGTCTCGGCCGCCATCCGCGGCACCAACAGCCCCCAGCAGATGGCGGGGCACCTGGTCCGCGGCTTCGGGGAATCCCTGGGGGTGGACCACGTCTGGTTCACCACGTTCCAGGATTCGCGCGTGCCAAGGATCAGCGCCCAGTGGTGCCTGCCCGGCCACTCCAAGCTGCCGGACACGCTCGGCTCCTTCGAGGATGCTGCCCGGGAGCAGACGACGTCGCTGTGGTCGGCCGCCGAGGCCCTCGCGGTTCCGGACCACCAGAGGGAACAATCCGCAGCACTGGCCGAGGGATTGCGGGAGTGGTCCGGCCTGGGCCCGGTCCGCGCGTCGGTTGCCCTGCCCGTGGGGGAAGGCGAGACGGCCCTGGGGATCGTTTGGATAGCGCAGGTGTCGGCTCCTCGCGACTGGACCAGGGCCGAGATCGCCCTAATCCAGCACGTCGCTGGCAACCTCGCCCACAGCCTCATCCAGGGCCACCTGATCAGCGCCCAGTTGCAGGTGCTGCAGCAGCTCCGCGAACTGGACAAGGCCAAGACAGACTTCCTCGCCACGGTCAACCACGAGCTCCGCACGCCGCTCACGTCCATCACGGCCTACCTCGACATGATCCGCGACGGAGCCGGTGGCCCCGTTCCCGCGGGCATCGAATCCATGATGGACGTCATCTCGCGGAACTCCGACCGCCTCCGACGGCTGATCGAGGACATGCTCACGGTCTCCCAGCAAGACACCCCCGGCAACCTGAACCTCAAGCAGGTGGAGCTCGGCCAGGTCCTGCGGATCGTCGTGGCCGCATTGCGCCCGCTCGCCGAGTCGCGGAACGTCACCATCGCCGGCGCCGACTCGCACGAGGACGTCAAGGTCCAGGCCGACGAGGCCCAGCTGGAGCAGGTCTTCACCAACATCGTGGCGAACGCCATCAAGTTCACGCCCCATGGCGGCCGGATCAGCATCACCTTCATGTCCCTTGACTCCGCGGGCGGGAGGTCCTGCGCCGCCGTGAGCATCACAGACACAGGGGTGGGGATTCCCGATCAGGAAATCGCCCAGGTGTTTACGCGTTTCTACCGGGCATCCAATGCTTCCTCAGCCGCCATCCCGGGCAGCGGCCTGGGACTCGCCATCGCACAGGACATCGTCCGCCGCCATGGCGGCTCACTGGACCTTTCGTCCGTTCTGGGCAAGGGAACCACCGTATCCGTGACCCTTCCGGTCGACGGACCCCAGGCCGAGGAGAACGCCGAGGACGACCACGACGCAGGGTCCGGCGGCCCCACGCCCGACGCCTAAACAACCGGCTTAGCCCAAACGAAAGCCGCCCCGGCCATTATGGTCCGGGGCGGCTTTTCACAATTTTGCTTGGCCAGGGGCCAATCCTAGTGGGGCCACCAGCCGACGCTGGCGTAATTGACCTCGGAGCTCGAAGTGGAGGTCGTGGAGATGTCCTTGTCCTTCGAGGCCGCGTTGGCAGGAGCAGCGAAGCCTGCAACTGCAAGGATGCCGGTCATAACAAGTGTTGCGGCAAGTTTCTTCATCCGCTGTCCCTTTCGTTGTTTGTAGCTGTAAACCGAATTGCACATTACGGCGACAGTATACGGTCATCAGATCAAGGTTTGGTCAAGTCAAATCCTGTCAATTCCGAAGGATTCGCCATGTTTTTTTCGCCCGTTCTTGCAATTGCCGTAACAACCGTGGTTCTGCCCCTTACCCGGTCCTCCCACGGACGGGATTGTGGATAATTGGGAGCATGCCTATGCAGCGTGACCTGTCCCCCTTCGTGATTGCAGAGCTGGCTGCGCGCGAAAGCTGGAAGCGGCGGGACTACACCGCCGGACACGACCAGGCCGGGCACGCGGCGGAACTGGCCCGGGAGGCCGGTGACGAGCTGCGCTGGTGGAAGATGGTCCTGCTACAGGCCGAATGCCTGCGGGACCAGGGCGCCATGCAGGAGTGCCAGAAGCTCGCCGCGGAACTCGCAGCCCATCCGGTTGCGGGTTCGGCCCCCGATCTGGGTGCCCGCGCCGCCATGCTGCTGGCACATTCGTTGCAGGGCCTTGGCCGGCTCCACGAGGCGGTGGATGCTGCTTCCACCGCAGCCGCTCTGGTGGCCGGCGACTTCGAAAACGTTTACCTGCACATCCACGCCCAGCAGGCACTGATCGCCGCCCTCGGGGAAAGTGGCCGGCTCGAGGACGCCTGGGAGGAGTGCATGGACCTGGAGTCGCTGCTCACCGAGCACGTGGACGAAGATACAGCCGGCAAGGCCTATTGGGTTATTGGCAACGTCGCGTTCCTCAGCAACCGGGTCAGCGAAGGCGGCCACTACCACGACCTGGCCGCGGGCAAACTTTCCCCCTCGCAGGACGTCGACCTGTGGGCCAGGTTCAACCGCGCCTCCGCCGAAATGCGCCTGCAGGCTAAGCTGGCTGACGCGGCAACGCTGCGCTGCATCGAACGCGCGGAACTTGCCACCGAAGTGGTGGGCGGCAGCGAACGGGACATCCTGGAGATGTCACTGGTGCGTGCCCACTGGTGCTTCCTCACCGGGGACATGGAAGCGGCAATCAGCCTCCTGACTCCGCTTCGCAGCAAGTTCCCCATCCTTGCCACCCAGACCGCGGCGGAAGCCACCTTCATCCTGGGCAAGGCACTGATGGCGCAGGGACACGAACCGGAATCGCTGCGAATGCTTGACGATGCCGCTACGCTGTTCGATACAGCTGCTGCACCGGAGCGTAGCGCCACCGTCCGTGGCTTCATCGCCTCAGCGGAGCCTTCGGACCGGCGCCAACAGCAATTTCTCCAGGGGGGGTAAATGCCAGAAGCCAGAGTGTTTCCCGGTGCCGCGCCGCTGCAGCCCACGGCGCCTCCCGCCGCTGCCGTCTTTACCGTGCTGCCCGACCTTGCCGTCAAAGCGGTCCTCCCGCCCGGCGCGCACCTTAACGAGACCGCGGCCGCCCACCTGCACCGCCGCCTCGGCGAGCTGGCGGGAGAACGGAGGGTCGCCGTCGTACTTGAACTCACGGGAGTGGCCTCCGTGACCCGCGCGGCACGTGCTGCCTACGCAGCGATCCCGTCGGTGTCCGCCTGGGCGATCCTGGGCGAATCGCCGGTGGACAGGCTGCTGGGGCACTTTCTGCTGGGCGGCGAATTCAGCTCCGTGCCGGCCCGCTATTTCACCGACGAAAACGACGCCCTCGACTGGTTGAGCCGCCTTGACGACGTTCTCTAACGACGATCCCCGGCTGGGGAAGCTTCTCGACGGAATCGTCCGCCTGGCAGCCGGGGAACTCCACTCGCGCATTGAGATTTCCGAGGCCAGGGACGAGCTGGACGCGGTGATCATGGGCACCAACCTGCTCGCCGAGGATTTGCAGATCATCTACCAGGAGCTCGAGCAGCGCGTGGAACTGCGCACGCGCATGCTCAACGCGGCGCACGAAGAGCTGCAGCAGATGGCGCTCACCGATTCCCTGACCGGACTCTACAACCGGTCGGCGCTGGTCAGCGCCGTCAACGCGGCCCAGGCAGAGGTGGCCGACGGCGGGCCTCCGCCGGCGCTGCTGCTGCTGGACCTGGACGCCTTCAAGAGCATCAATGATTCGTACGGCCACTCGATGGGCGACCAGGTGCTGGCAACGGTCGGCGCACGGATCCGTTCGTGCGTGGGCGACGGCGGCATGGTGGCCCGGCTGGGCGGCGACGAGTTCGCCGTCCTGCTTCCTCCCACCACGCCGGCCAAGGCGGCCGCCGTCGGAAACCGGATCCTGGATTCGCTCAACGAAACCCTGCAAGTGGACGGCAAGACCATCCGCTGCGGCGCGAGCCTGGGGCTTCGGATTGCGGATCCCGGCGAGACGTCGGAGGAGCTGCTGATGGAGGCGGACATCGCGATGTACGCCTCCAAGGCCGATGGCCGCAACAAGCTGCGGGTGTTCGAACCGGCCATGCTGCATGCCCGGCAGCTCCGCAACCAGCTGGTGGGGGAACTGCGCGAGGCTATCGCTAATGACCAGCTGGTGCTGTACTACCAGCCGGTCATCGAACTTGCCTCGGGCAAAATCGAAGGCGTGGAGGCCCTGGTCCGTTGGAAACACCCCAAGCGCGGCCTGATTATGCCGGACGAATTCATCCCCATCGCCGAGGAAACCGGCCTCATCTCGGAGCTGGGCAACTGGGTGCTGAAGAATGCGGTGGAGCAGCTCCGGCTCTGGCGATCGTCTTCCGCAACCGGCCGGCACAATTTCGACATGCGCATCAACATTACGGCGGCGGACCTTCAGCGGCTCCAATTCATTGAGGACGTCCGGGAAGCGCTCACCGCCGCCGACCTCGAGCCGGGCCTGCTGGTCCTGGAGCTCACGGAAGGCGCGATCATCCAGGGCAACGAGCTCGACAGGTACACGCTCGCCAGCCTCCGGAAGCTAGGCGTGGGCCTGGAGATCGACGACTTCGGCACCGGATACTCGTCCATCAGCTACCTCCGGCGCCTGCCCGTGGACCGGGTCAAGGTGGACCGGACACTGCTCACCGCCCTCGGCAGCGACCCCGCGCAGCCGGCCCTGATCGCCGCCATCCACCAGCTCATCCGGGCCTGCGGGCTCGAGGCCGTGTGGGAGGGCGTTGAGAACGCGGAGCAGGCCGAGCACCTGCGCAGCACGGGCTGCATCAGCGGGCAGGGCTACTACTTCAGCCGCCCCCTCCCCGCCGCGGAGTTCACCGACCGCCTCGCCACGCAGGACGTCTGGCCCGGCTGAGGACCGCTGATTGGCTCGCGGGTTTCGACAAGCTCAACCAGCGGGGCGCAATGGACGAGCGCCTAGCCTCCGACGACGGCGGCTGTTGCCTCGGCGATGGCGCGCTCCTCGTCCGTGGGCACCACCAGCACGGGGATGGCGGAGGCCTCGGTGGAAATCAAGCGGGGTTCCCTGGACCGCTCACTGTTCAGCCCGGCGTCGAGCTCGATGCCCAACGCCCCCAGCTTCTCCCCCACCAGGGCACGGAACTGGTGCGAGTTCTCGCCTATCCCGGCCGTGAAAACCAGCGCCTTCGCCCCGCCGACCGCCACGTGGTAGCCCCCGATGTACTTGGCCAGCCGGTAGGAGGTGACAGCCAGGGCAGTGGCCGCGCGCGCATTGCCGGACTCGGCCGCCTCCACCACCGAGCGCATGTCGTTGCTGCCGGCCAGCCCCTTGAGCCCCGACTCGCGGTTCAGCATCGAATCGAGGTCCTCGGCGTTCCAGCCGGTGCGGGCCAGGAACACCAGGATGGACGGATCCAGATCGCCGGAGCGGGTGCCCATGACCAGGCCCTCCAGCGGCGTGAAACCCATCGAGGTGTCCACGGATTTGCCGCCCCGGATCGCCGTGACGGAGGCGCCGTTGCCGAGGTGGGCGATCACGCCGTCGAACTCCTCCACGGGGATGTCCAGCAGCGCGGCGGCACGGTTGGTGACGTATTCGTGAGACGTGCCGTGGAAGCCGTAGCGGCGGATCCCGTGGTTGGTGTAGAGCTCGTCGGGAACGGCGTAGCGCCAGGCGTGCTCGGGCAGACTGCGGTGGAAGGCGGTGTCGAACACGGCCACCTGCGGCATGTCCGGCCACTTCTTGGTGATGGCGCGGATGCCCAGCACGTTGGCAGGGTTATGCAGCGGCGCGAGCGGGTTGAGCCGCTCGATGGCACGGGTGATCTCGTTGTCGATCAGCACGGGCTCGCCGAACCGCTCGCCGCCGTGCACCACCCGGTGCCCGACCGCGTCCAACTGCCTCTCGCCCAGCACCTCATGGATGGCCGCGTCCACCTGTTCGAGGGCTTCGGCATGGTCCGCCGGGCCGACCACTTCGCCGTCGCCCTGGCCGCCGTTGGACACCCCGATCCGCTCGATCAGTCCCTCGGTGAGCACGCTGCCTTCGGCGACGTCGCGGACCTGGTACTTGAGCGAGGACGAGCCGGAGTTGATGACGAGCACGAGCATGGGGCCTCCTAAGCCTGGGCTGCTGAAACGGCGGACGGTTCTGTACTGGGTTCTGGGGCGGGTTCCGCGGTCTGCGCTTGGATGGCGGTGATGGCCACCGTGTTCACGATGTCCTCCACGGTGCAGCCGCGGGAGAGGTCATTGACGGGCTTGCGCAGCCCCTGCAGGACCGGCCCGACGGCGACTGCTCCGGAGCTCTGCTGCACCGCCTTGTACGTGTTGTTGCCGGTGTTGAGGTCCGGGAAGATGAACACGGTCGCCTGCCCGGCCACGGACGAGCCAGGCATCTTGGATTCGGCGATGGAAGCATCCACGGCGGCGTCGTACTGGATGGGGCCTTCGACGGCGAGGTCCGGGCGGCGCTCACGCACCAGGTCGGTGGCCTGCCGGACTTCCTCCACGGCCTCGCCGGAGCCCGAACCGCCGGTGGAGTAGGACAGCATGGCCACCCTCGGCTCCACGCCGAACTGGCCCGCGGTCTCCGCCGAGGCCAGTGCGATGTCCGCGAGCTGCTCCACGTTCGGATCCGGGTTCACCGCACAGTCGCCATAGACCAGCACCCGGTCCGGCATGAGCATGAGGAACACCGAGGAGACGATCTTCACGCCCTCCCGGGTCTTCACGAACTCCAGCGCCGGGCGGATGGTGTGGGCCGTGGTGTGCGCTGCGCCGGAGACCATGCCGTCCACGACGCCGAGCTGGACCATCATGGTGCCGAAGTAGCTTTCGTCCTGCATGACCTCCAGCGCCCGGGCCAGGTCCACGCCCTTGTGCGCCCGCAGCTCGGCGTACCTGGCGGCGAAGTCCTGGCGCAGCTCGGACGTTGCGGGGTCCACGATGTTGATGCCGGCGAGGTCGATGCCCCGGCTGGCCGCGAGCTCCCGGACGTCGGCTTCCCGGCCCAGCAGCGTCAGGTCGCAGACGTCCCGGCGGTGCAGGATCTCGGCGGCCTTCAGGATCCGGATGTCCTTGCCCTCCGGCAGCACGATGTGACGGCGCTGCGAGCGGGCCCGTTCAATGAGGTCGTGCAGGAACCGCAGCGGGGTCATTCGCTCGGCGCGGGGCAGGTGCAGGCGCTCGAGCATCTCGGCCTCGTCCACCTGCCGGGACCACAGCCCCAGCGCGGACGCCACCTTCCGCCGGTGGCCACTCCAGATCTCACTGCGGACCTCGGAGACGCGCCGGGCCGTGGTGTAGGTGTCGTCCTCCGTGGCGAACACCGGGAACGGGGCGGAGGCCAGAAGCGGATAGATGTTGGCGTCCGGGGCCAAGCCGCCGGTGAGGATCAGCCCCGACGGCACCGGGAACTCAGGCGAGAACGACGACGCCAGGCAGGCCACCATCACGTCCGCCCGGTCGCCGGGCGCAATCACCAGCGCGCCGTCGTCGAGCACGTTCAAAAAGTTGCCCACGTTCATGGCGGCCACCTTGACGTCACGGACGTCCCGCTCCATGTCCGCGCGGCCGGCAATCTGCTGCAGGCCGAGGACGGCGCCCACCTCCCCGGTGGTGGGCCGGGCGATGTCCTCCAGTTCAGGGAAAACGTACACCGGCCGGCCGGAGGCGCCCGGCTTCACCGCGGCGACGATTGCGTCCACGTCCTCCGGGTCCGCCCGGTTAACCATCATGGCCAGCAGCGAGCACTTCTCGGCGGCCAGCTCCTTGCGGGCAACGTCGACGGCGGCCGCAGCCTCCGCCACGCTGCGACCCTTGGCGCCCACCACCGCCACGACGGGCGCGGCCAGGTTGTTGGCGAGACGCGCGTTGAGGTCGAACTCGACGGCGGCGTCGTGGCCGGTGAGGTCCGTGCCCTCCACGATGATCACGTCGCAGTGCCGGCCCATCTCCGCGAAGATCTCCACACAGCGGGAGTCGATGTCTTCGCGCCTGCCCTCCGCGAGCAGGCCTCGGACTTCGGTGAATGTCAGCCCTCCGCGGCAGCGATCGTCCCCGAGATCAAAGCGGGACTTCATCAGCGCCACCATCGGATCCGCGCCGGCGTCCTCCCCATGGACCACCGGCTTGAAGAATCCGATCCGGTCCGCGTGCCGGTGGAGCGTGTCCGCCAGGCCCAGCGCTATGAGCGACTTCCCCGATCCCGGAGTGGTCGCACTGACATATATCCCTTTGGCCATGTTCTGTCCCCTGGTTGGAAGCTCCTGCATGGAACGTACTGCATTGGACGTGCCGGTGTGCTGACTTGCACGCGCCGGGGCGCGCACTCCCCCATACTTTCACTTGTTGCCTCGCTTCCGGGAGCAGACAATGGTGTTGATTGCCACGTCGGCGCACATTCGCCGTCCGGACCCGGAGTGGGCCAGCGCCCCGGGACCGGCCCATCCGCAGCAGCCTCCCGAGCTGCAACGTTCCTGAACGATGGTGGTCCCGATGAACCCCGCTGGCCGCGCTTCCGATCCATCCGCAGCATCGTCCGCCCGTCCCCTGCGCCGGCTCATCGCTGGGCTCCCGGTGGCAGCGTTCGCCTACCTTGGAACGCGCCAGAGCCTGCTGATCGTGGCCCTCCTCCACGCCTCGTTCAGCGCCTCGGAGCCGCCGAAACTGGCAGTGTTCGACGGCGCCTGGCAGCAGATTGCCGCGGCCACCGTTTTGCTGGTGGTCCTGGCGCTGCTCCGGAAATTCCGCACACTGACGGCGGAGGCGGGTCATGGCGCAGCCGTCGCCGGCTGAGCAGCCCATGCCCGCCGGACGGGCAGTGCCCGCTGACGGCGGGGACCGCCGTCGGACCCGGAAGGAAGGGGCGCGGCGCCGGGCCCTGGCCTGGCCGGCGGGCCACCGGCTCCCGCTGTTCTTTGCTCTGGCGTTCGCCATTTCGTGGATGCTTTGGCCGTTGACCCTCCTCAACCCGGACAGCTCGCCCCTGATACCATTCGGACCCGCTTTGGCCGCGGCCATCACCGCCTACCTCGCAGGCGGCAAGGCCGAGCTGCTGCGACTGCTCCGGCAGCTCGCCCGCTGGCGCGTGGCCGGCCGCTGGTACGCCGCCGCCATGGGACTGCCATGCCTGCTGGTGGCGGTCTCTGCCGGTCTCACCGTCTCCGGCGGCGCACCCGAGCCTTCGCTTGGCCCGAACCCCGGCTGGTTCATGCTGCTGGGCACCTTCGCCTTCACGCTGGTGGCCGTGGGCCTCTTCGAGGAGCTGGGCTGGCGCGGCTACGCCCTGCCGCTCCTGCAGCGGGACCGCCCCGCCCTGTCCGCGGCGCTGCTCCTCGGGCTGGTGTGGGCGGCATGGCACCTGCCCGAGCTGCTGTCGGATCCCACCGGGCAGCGGCCGCCGCTTCCGTTCCTGCTGATGGTCCTGGCGCAGTCCGTGCTGCTGGCTTGGCTCTACAACACCAGCGGAAGCGTGCCCATTTGCATGGTCTTCCACGCGGCATTCAACACCTCCGGGGCCCTGGTCTTCCCCGCCATGCTGGGGCCCGACTACCTTACGCTCTGGTGGACCGTGGCGCTCCTCCATGTCCTGGCAGCGCTGGTGGTCATTGCCGTCGCCGGCCCCCTCCGCCTGGCCCGCACCCTTGACACGCACCCCTCCAATGGGATTACCTAATGAACATTCGGTAAATAAAGCTGGAGGCAACGACGCATGGCTGAAACGGCAATCCCCGGTGTGGCCCACCACATCCTTGAGAACGACTACGCCTCGGAATGGATGGGCATAGAAGTCCTCGCCGTGAGCGACGGCCACGCAACCATCCGGATGACCCTCCGGCAGGAAATGCTCAACGGCTTCGGCATGGCCCACGGCGGAATGATCTTCGCCTTCGCAGACACCGCTTTCGCCCTCGCCTGCAACCCCGCGTCGCCCGCCGACCCCGACAGCATCACCGTTGCTGCCGGCGTCGACATCAACTTCCTCAAGCCGGCCTACCACGGCCAGGTGATCACCGCCGTCGCCGACCGCCGCTCCAGCGCTGGCCGCAGCGGCCTTTACGACATCCAGATCTTCGCTGCCGATCCCGGTGCTGGGGCCAGCGCCGGCCAGCCGGGGGAACTCATTGCCGAGTTCCGCGGACGCAGCCGTACCATCCCCAAGAAGTAGGAAGCAGACCATGACCCTCCACGCCCCTGAACCCACCGTCGCTGCGCGCACTGTGGCCGTCCCCGCCGCCATCGACGCCATCCTGGACCCCGAGGAGACCATGTCCCGGGACGAGCTTGAGGCGCTGCAGCTCAGCCGGCTCCAGCACACCGTCGCGTACGCCTACGACCGGGTCCCGCTGTACAAGCGCAAGTTCGACGACGCCGGCATCCACCCCTCGGACCTGCGTGAACTGACTGATCTCGGCAACTTCCCCTTCACCACCAAGGAGGACCTGCGCCAGGAGTACCCGTTCGGCATGTTCGCGGTGCCGCAGAGCGAGGTGGCGCGCGTGCACGCGAGCTCGGGCACCACGGGCCGGCCCACCGTCGTCGGGTACACCAAGCAGGACCTGGCCGACTGGGCCAAACTGGTGGCCCGCTGCCTCCGCGCCTCCGGCGTCCGTCCGGGCATGAAGGTCCACAACGCCTACGGCTACGGCCTGTTCACCGGCGGACTGGGTGCCCACGCCGGCGCCGAGGCCCTCGGCTGCACGGTGATTCCGATGTCCGGCGGGCAGACCGAGCGCCAGATCCAGATGATCCAGGACTTCGAGCCGGACGTCATACTGGCCACGCCCACCTACCTGCTCACCATCGCCGATGCCATGGCGCACATGGGGATCGACCCGACCTCCACCTCGCTGAAGTACGCGGTCCTGGGTGCGGAGCCATGGACGCAGGAGATGCGGCACGAGCTTGAGGTCACCATGAACATCAAGGCATGCGACATTTACGGGCTCTCCGAGGTCATGGGCCCCGGCGTCGCGGGCGAATGTGTGGAGACCCAGGACGGCAGCCACATCTGGGAGGACCACTTCCGGCCGGAGATCATCGACCCCTTCAACCCTGCCCCGGGCAAGGAGAACGTGCTGGGCGACGGCGAGCACGGCGAGCTGGTGTTCACCTCGCTCACCAAGGAAGCCCTGCCGATCATCCGGTACCGCACCAAGGACCTCACGCGCCTGCTCCCCGGCACCGCCCGCCCGGCACATCGCCGGATGGGCCGCATCACCGGCCGCAGCGACGACATGATCATCCTCCGCGGCGTGAACCTCTTCCCGTCCCAGATCGAGGAAATCGCCCTGCGCATCCCCGAGCTCAGCCCCCACTTCCAGCTCGAACTGACCCGGCCGGAGGGCCAGCGCATGGACCAGCTGACCGTGAAGATCGAGCGCCGTGACAATGTCACGTCCGAGGACAGCACGACGGCGGCCCGCACCCTGCGCGAGCAGATCAAGATCCACGTGGGTTCTTCGTGCACCGTGAATGTGGTGGAGCCAGGCTCGCTCGAACGCTCCAACGGCAAGCTGCGCCGGATCTACGACCTGCGCCCGAAGGGGTAAGTCCATCCGCACGCCGGGACCCGCCAGCCGGCGGGTCCCGGCGCCAGGTTCAACGGACGGTCATGGCGTGATCGACCAGCCGAACATCATGGCGTGGTCCTCGTGTGCCAGGTTGTGGCAGTGCGCCACGTACGGGCCCACGAAGTCGCGGAAGCCCCGGTAGAGGATCGTCGACTCGCCGGGATCGAGGGCCACCAGGTCTTCCTTGGACACGTCATCGGGATGCGACTTGTCGCCACCCCGGGTAACGTCCTTGCCGTTGCGCATGACCGTCCGGTGTTCCTCCATGTGCAGGTGGAACGGGTGGACCCAGCCGCCGCCCCCGTTGCGGACCTCCCACAGATTAAAGCTGCCCTTCCTTTGCTGGGCCAGGGGTGCGCGGCCGGCGGGATTTCTCAGGCTCGCCGCCACCGCTGCCGGGTCAAAGGGCTTGCCGTTGATGAGCCACTCGGTCTCCCCTCCCAGGCTGCCGCGCTTCACCTCGAAGACCATCCTGTTGTCCAGCATGGTCTGCCAGTTGCTTGGCAGCGGCGGAAGGGGCCGGAGGGCCGTGGGGATCAGGCTGTCATCCGGGGCGCTGTCGCCGATCACGAACTTAAGCACCGGCACCTTGTACTTCGGGTCCGGCGAGAAGCGGGACGAGTTGGACCACATGCGTCCGTTGGGCATCTTCATCACGTTGGTGAGGTAGATGACGTCGCCCTTCGTGGTGGGCGTACCGTCCTGGTACCGGGTGAAATCGATGATGACCTCGCGGCGCTTGGCCGGCCACAGCTCAAAGGAGTCGCGCTTGAGCGGCACTGGCAGCAGCCCGCCGTCGGACGCGATCTGGGTGAACTGCATGCACTGCTGCGCGTCGGGGATGCGGTACTGGCCGTCGAGTTCGTCGTCCTGGTAGCCCAGGGACGCCGACGATTTTGGTCCCTGGGTAGAGCTCATCAGCTTGAACTCGTAGATCCTCGCGACGGAAGCATCCAGGAAGCGGAAGCGGTATTTGCGCCGCTTTACCTCCAGTACCGGCGACGCGGTGCCGTTGAC
Source organism: Arthrobacter sp. SAFR-023 (assembly GCF_051965295.1). Classification (NCBI taxonomy): domain Bacteria; kingdom Bacillati; phylum Actinomycetota; class Actinomycetes; order Micrococcales; family Micrococcaceae; genus Arthrobacter; species Arthrobacter sp. SAFR-023. The sequence goes on from NZ_JBQCMF010000011.1 coordinate 43,870, forward strand.
CGTGAAGATGTCGCCCACGAAGCCGTGATTGGGGAAGTGCTTGTAGAAGGTCTTGCCCCACCACTCCGGATGCTCGGCCGGGTTCTTCGCGGCCGGGAACTCGTTCTGCACGTCGTGGATGTCCTTGTGCACAGTTTCGCCGTCGTCCAGCCGGCAGTCGTAGAAGGCCAGCGGGATGTCGTACTTGACGTCGAAGGACCCGTCCGGGTTGTTGGTTCGCACGCCGGGCAGCCGCAGCCCCTGGCGCTCGTCGCCCATGTCCGTGCCGTACTTCGGGTCATAGATCGGGTACAGGCCCACCATGCCCTTGTAGACGTTGGAGCCGGTGTGGTCCATCCGGTGGTCGTGGAACCAGAAGAAGCTCTGCTTCTCGCGGTCGTCGCCGCCGGCCGGCCAGTTCAGGTAGAGGTTGTCCACGAACATCTTTGGCAGGTAGCCCGGGTGCTTCGGCCCGCTCACCATGGAGTAGTGCGGGTTGCCGTCGCTCTCCGGGGCAGTGTGGCCGTTATGCAGGTGGGTCAGGAAGGACCAGTCCGGTGACCCGAAGTCCTGGCGGTCCAGGTTCAGCGGGTTCTCGTCCAGATGGTTTTCGAACCGCACCAGCACCGGCCTGCCGTATTCGGCGTTGATCATCGGGCCGGGGAAGGTCCCGTTGAAACCGTAGATCGTGCTCGGGGGCAACGTCCGCTTGATGCCGGCATCGACCCTTCGGCCGAGTGAGTCGTATGACCGCGTCGGATTGCCGTCCGAGTCGATCGCAAGCACCTGCGACGTCGTGAACCTATGGGTCCGCAGCAACACGTCGATCTTGTAGACAATGGGGTCCGGATAGCCGATCCGACTGGGCCACAACTGATGCTGGTCGTTGCGCAGCGAGTTCTGCTGGCCCGGCCCCGGCCCCGGCGGATTCCGCCAGGAGCTATAGACCGACCGCGGCACCGGGGCCAGCGCCTTGGGGATGGGCAGCGCGTCACGGAACGGCGCGAGGATCAGCGGACTCGTTGGGTATTTTTCGATGTAGAACAACTCGTCACTCAGGGCTGTGGATGTGGCGGCGAATGCGCCGTCGGGCGACAGCAGCCCTCGCTGAGCCAGCCTCGGACCGGCCCAGGTTTGTGCGGCCGCGAGCGCCGCTCCGGCTCCTCCGGCCGCACCCAGGCGCAGCAGCGCGCGGCGTCCCAGCCCGTTTGATGTTGTTTTTTCAGACATGCTCAGTGCCTCCTTGGCCCGGGGCACATGCCAAACGCATCGCCCCGGCGGTCATCCCAATATGTGGTTCTGAGACCGAACGCCGACCACCGGGACCTCCTTGTCCCGCTGGTCAGCTTTGCCGCACTGATTCCCCTGACGAAAGAAAACTGTGGGATCCGGACCTTGGGAAAACGCTGACGGCCCGCCGCGCAGACCCTCCGAATTGGCGGTCTGCCGGGATTACCGAACGTTCATGAGAAAATAGCCCGTATGCCCAGTACAGCAGCAAACACAGCAGCAAACACAGCAGCCCCCACCAAGCGCGGCCGTCCCGGCTACGACCAGCAGTCGGTGCTGCTGATCGCCGTCGAGGTCTTCAACCGCCACGGCTACGACGCCACATCCATGGGCATCCTCGCCGAAAACCTGGGCATCTCCAAGTCGGCGATCTACCATCATGTGCCGTCAAAGGGCGATCTGCTGAAGCTGGCCCTGGACCACGCGCTCGGCGGGCTGGAAGCCATCCTGGAGCAGCCGGGGGCAACCTCCGGGGCAGCCGACGCGCGGCTGGAGTTCGTGCTGCGCCAGACCATCGCCGTGCTGGTGGAGCGGCTGCCCTTCGTCACGCTGCTGCTGCGGCTGCGCGGGAACACGGACATCGAACGGGACGCCATGGAACGCCGCCGTGCCTTCGACCACCGGGTGGCGGAGCTGATCTCCGCGGCCCGCGACGAGGGGTCACTGCGCCAGGACATAGATCCCCGCACCGTGACCCGCCTCCTGTTCGGAACCATCAACTCGATCGTCGAGTGGTACAAGCCGGGCGGTTCGCTCTCGCCGGAAAAGCTGGCCGACGACGTCATCACCATGGCGTTCGACGGCCTGCATGCCAAGCCCTGACAGGCTAGCGAACAGGCGTTGGCGAATTAGCCGTTGACGCCGGGCGCCCTGATGCCCACATTGTATGCATGGCCACGAAACTGTCGGATCTTCTGTTCGGCGCATTTCCTGATCTCCGGTACCAGCCCACCTCCAAAAGGATCCGTGCGGGCATCGACGGAAGCCCCGTCGTCGACACTGTGGAAGCCCTCCTGGTCTGGGAACCGAAACGCGTCACCCCGGTTTACGCCGTGCCCGAAAAGGATCTGCTGGCGCGGCTCGAGCCGCCTGGAGCTGATGCGGACGCCGGTCCGGACGAGTATCCGGTCCGCCTGATGGCAGAGGCTCCGCCGGCCCTGGACCCGCGGACCGGGTTCAGGCGGCACACTGCGGCGGGCGAGGAGCTCGACGTCGTGGCATCCGCGTTCAGTGTGCCCCGGGCAGCGTTCCGGCCCTCGGATCCGGATCTGGAAGGCTACGTCATCCTGGATTTCGGCGCCTTCCACTGGTTCGAGGACCACGAGGAGATCATCGGCCACCCGCGGGACCCGTTCCACCGCGTGGACATCCGTGCCACGCTGCGGCGCATCGAGGTGAAGCTCGACGGCGTGATGCTGGCGGACACGGTCGGAGCCCATCTGCTCTACGAAACGCTGCTTCCCGTGCGGTACTACATCCCGCCCGAGGACGTCCGGCTGGACCTGCTCGAGGCCAGCCCGCACCGCACCGTCTGCCCCTATAAGGGCGAGGCCAAGTACTGGAGCTTTCCGGAGTCGGCCCGGGGCAAGAACATCGCCTGGGCCTACGACTCGCGGTTCATCGACGCCCGCCAGATCCACGGCCTGGTCTGCTTCTTCAACGAGCGGGCGGACGTGTCCGTGGACGGCGAACCGCAGGAGCACCCGGTCACCCCGTGGTCCTGAGACGCCAAAACCAACCCTCTCCCACCTCCTGCCGCCTAATACCAAACCCCTCCTCACCTAGGTGAGGAAGGGTTTGGGAATCTGCAACGGTGGGCGGATCAGAGCTGATATTCAGCCTGTGTTCCGAGCCTTTCGTGGACGCAGAGGATGTTGTTTTCGGTGTCCATGAACCAGGCGCATTTCTCGGCGTCGGTTGAACAGATGTGGTGGTCGGTCTTCAAATCGGGGAGGTCGTAGTCCTGGAACCGAACGCCCTTGGACTCCATGTCCTGGACGGTCCGTTCGATGTCAGTGACCTCGAAACTCAACGCAGTGTGCTCCGAGTGCTTTCCGTCAGTTACAGGCATCAGCTGCAGCATGGGGCCGTCAGCGTTGCCGAATAAATCGCTTCCATCCTCAGCCTTGCCACGGTGTGGGAGGCCCAACGTTTCCGCGTAAAATCCGCGGGCGCGGTCCGGATCATCGACAGGCAGGATGGTAGTGGCTGTTCTCAGTGCTAGGGTCATTTCGCCACCTCCTACGCGGGTCATTTTACGCCCGGAGAACCCCGAAAGAGCAGGGCAAATTCCGCCCGGCCGCGCCCAGTGGGGACACGTCCGGGAAAACCCTGCAGGATCTGATGGAGCGTCGGGGAAATTCTGCAGGATCTGATAGCGCGTCGGGGTTACTTCTCCACGAGGGTGAGGACGTCGTAGGTGGCCACGATTTCGTCGTTCTGGTTGGTCAGGACGGCATCCCAGGCCACCTCGCCGTACTCATCGGTCTCGCGCGGGGTGATCTTCTTGGCGGTCAGGGTCACCCGAATGGAGTCGCCCGCAGCCACAGGAGTGATGAACCGCAGGTTCTCCAGGCCGTAGTTGGCCAGGACCGGACCCGGAGCCGGCTCGACGAACAGCCCGGCAGCCCAGGCCAGCAGCAGGTAGCCGTGCGCCACGATGCCCGGGAAGAACGGGTTGGCTTCCGCGGCCTCCTGGTTGGTGTGGGCGTAGAACGTGTCACCGGTCGAGTTCGCGAAGGCCGAGATGTCCTCGAGCGACACCTCACGCAGTTCCGAACGGACAGCGTCGCCGATGTGCAGGGTCTCGAGGGACTTGCGGAACGGGTGCGTGCCCTCGGTGTCCACGGTGAAGTTGCGGTCGGCGCCGGTGTGCCAGATCCCGGTCACGGCGGTGAGCATGTTGGGCGAGCCCTGGATGGCGGTGCGCTGCATGTGGTGCATCACCGAACGGATGCCGCCCAGTTCCTCGCCGCCGCCGGCACGTCCCGGTCCGCCGTGGACCAGGTGCGGGACGGGCGATCCGTGGCCGGTTGACGACCGCGCGTCCTCGCGGTTCAGCATCAGCACGCGGCCGTGGTGGGCGGCGATGCCCGTGACCAGTTCCTGCGCAACGGACGGATCGTTGGTGCAGACCGAGGCGACCAGCGAACCGCCGCCGCGGGCGGCGAGCCGGACGGCGTCGGGAATGTCCTTGTACCCGATCACGGACGACACCGGGCCGAAGGCTTCCAGGGAGTGCACCGGCTCGGCGTCGGCGTCAGCCCAGCTGAGCACCACGGGAGACATGAAGGCACCGCCTTCCACAACGCCGGTTGCGCCATCCGCGCTGGTGACCGACGGCGAATCGAGCGTTCCGTACGCCAGCTCACCGCCGGCGTCGAGCATGGACTGCACGGCGGCGCGGACATCGGCGAGCTGCTCCACCGAGGCGAGCGCGCCCATGGTGACCCCCTCGGCCCGGGGATCGCCGAGCACCACGCGCTGCTCCACGCGGGCTCCGATGGCGGAAACCACGGCGGGCACCAGTTCCTGCGGCACGATGGCGCGGCGGATTGCGGTGCACTTCTGCCCGGCCTTAACCGTCATTTCGGTGACCACGGACTTGATGAAGGCATCGAATTCCGGGGTGCCTTCCACGGCGTCCGGGCCGAGGATGGCGGCGTTGAGCGAGTCGGTCTCCGACGTGAACCGCACGCCGCCCAGCACAACGTTCGGGTGGGACCTGAGGGACTGCGAGGTGGACGCCGAGCCGGTGAAGGCCACGAGGTCGCGGTAGTCCAGCACGTCCAGCAGCCCGCGGACCGAGCCGGAAATCAGCTGCAGCGATCCCTTGGGCAGGATGTTGGATTCGATGATGGCCTTCACCACGGCCGCGGCGACGTAGCCGGTGGGCGTGGCGGGCTTGACGATGGTGGGGACGCCGGCGATGAACGCGGGCGCGAGCTTCTCCAGCATGCCCCAGACCGGGAAGTTGAAGGCGTTGATCTGCACCGCGACCCCGGGGATGCGGGTATAGATGTGCTCGCCGGCGAATGAGCCGTCCTTGGACAGCACTTCCATGGGCCCGTCCACCACCACCTGGGCGTTGGGCAGCTCACGCCGGCCCTTGGACCCGAACGTGAACAGCACGCCGATGCCGCCGTCGATGTCGATCATCGAGTCGATCTTCGTGGCGCCGGTCTGCGCGGAGAACGCGTAGAAGTGCTCGCGCCGCGCGTTCAGGTACTGAGCCAGCTCCTTGAGCTTGAGGGCACGCTGGTGGAAGGTCAGCTTGCCGAGTTCCGTTTGGCCGGTGGTGCGGCCGTAATCCACCACGGCGGCAAGGTCCAGTCCGTCGGTGCTCACCTTGGCCAGGATCTCCCCCGTGCTGGCGTCCCGGACGGGAACAGCGGAAGCTGCCGAGCCGGCGTCGGGAGTCCACCAGGAGTCCTGCACGAAACTGGGGACGGTTTGCACGGTGTCCAGGGTGGCCTCGGGGGCAGTGGCGGTGGTGGTCATCGTTGACGGGTCCTTCCAACGGGGACAAATCTGATCCGGCCAGAACATTACTGACCGTCCGTTCGGTAATATGTCTACAGTACATGAATGAGCCCCGCTGCACACTAGTGGCACCCCACACGACCCAAGGAGAGCACATGACGCCGGAAGCCCGCGACGCAGAACTGGCGGCCACTAAAGCACCCGAAGGCCCAACGCCCGGAGAGCTGTGGAAGATCACCCTCGGCGAGCTGGACGAGAAGATGGGCGTGAGAATCGTGGAGGAGTCCGTCGAGCGCGTCGTGGCGACCATGCCGGTGGAGGGAAACCGGCAGTCATTCGGCCTGCTGCACGGCGGCGCCTCGCTGGCCGTGGGCGAAGCCGTGGGATCGTGGGCTGCGGTGATCCACGCCAGCACGCTGGGCAAGACCGCCGTGGGCGTGGACGTCTCCGCAACGCACCACCGCTCGGCCCGGACCGGCGTCATCACCATCACGGCCACTCCCATCCACCTTGGCGGCACGCTGACCACGCACGAAGTACTGATCACCAACGACGCCGGGCAGCGGCTCTGCAGCATGCGGATCACCAACCTGCTGCTTGCCCCGAGGGCCTGACGTCCTACGCGGGGGCACCCCGGCTAGGCTGATCTGGTGACCGAGCTTGGCAGCCTGACCCCCACCCTAATCGCGGTGGGTCTCCTGATGGTCCTGACGGCTGCCGTCCTCAAGGGTTTCCGGGTTCCGCATGCTTTCGCGCCGGCCCTCGCCATCCTCCGCGGCGCTGCGCAGCTCGCCGCGGTCAGCCTGGTCCTCGGCGCCGTGATCGCCAGCGCCGAATGGGTGGCCGTGGCGCTGGCCGTCATGTTCACGGTCGCCACCCTTACCGCCGCACGCCGCCTCGCCTGGTCCTGGCGCCACCTTGCCGTCGTGGCCGGTTCGATGGCCGCCGGCATCCTCGCATCCCTGGCCATCGTGTTCGGTACCGGCGCCATCGAGCTCACCTCCCGCTACGCGCTGGCGATCGGCGGGATCGTGGTGGGCAATTCCATGGCGATCGCGGCGCTTGCGGGCCGCAGGTTCAACGAGGCGGTGATCGACCGCTGGGACCAGGTGGAGGGCTGGCTCGCCCTGGGCGCCTCTCCCCGGCAGGCAACCCGCGAGATGGCACGCAGCGCCGTGTACTCCGCCCTCATTCCGTCGGTGGACCAGACCAAGACGACGGGCCTGGTCACGCTGCCGGGCGCCTTCGTCGGCGCAATCTTCGGCGGGCTTTCACCGCTGGAGGCGGGCCGGTTCCAGATCGTCGTGCTGGCCTCGATCATCGCCGCCGGGTCGGTCACCGCCATCATGCTCATCACCTTGCTGGCCCCGGTCCGCGTGCGGCCGGCACCGCTGAAGTAGGAACCCAGCCGAAGTAGGAGTCCGGCTGTGGCGTAAGCCAGCAGCGTCTTCCCTGCGCTGCGGTGCGGGACGATAATCAGGTATCCGCTCTGCACACCAATGGAGGTGGTGGATGTGTCTGTCTACACATTGGGTATCTGGCTCGTGAAGCCGGGCCACGAGGACGACTTCGTAAAGGCCTGGAAGGACATGGCCGACAGGACCCACAAGGATTATCCGGGCGGCCGGGGCCTGCTGATGCGTGACCGGGATGTGCCCAACCGCTTCATCAGCACCGGGCCCTGGGCCTCACTCGAGCAGGTCGAGCAGTGGCGGGCGTCGCCAGCGTTCACCGAGGGCCTCGCATCGATCCGCGACATCATTGAGCACTTCGAACCGCACACGCTGGACGAAGCCGCCACAATCGGCTGAGCCGGCACGGCTTCATCCGCCCCAGCTCCGCTGTCGCCGTGAGGCTAGCGCCTGCCGCGGCGCCGCACGACTACCAGCACCAGGCCGCCGAGCAGCAGGGCCGCGCCTGCTACAGCAGCGGCGAGCGTCAGACCGGATACCCCCGTGTCGGCGAGCATCGTCGGCCGTGAATCCGGGTCCGGAACTGCAGCAGGAAGCACGGCCACCACCGTCGGCTGCGGCGCGGGCACAAGGCCGGCCGGTTTGGGGTCCTGGGCCGCCACCGACGGGGGCGCGGACGGTGACCCGCCGGGGCTGGGCGCACCGGCACCGGCACCGGCACCGCCCGGTGCTGGTGATTCAGGCGCCGCCGGTTCGGGCACTGTGCTGAAGGTGCTCAGCCCGGAGCGGCTGAAGCCGTTCACCGTCTGGGCCGTGAACTCGCCGGCCGGAGCGGGTGCAGTGAAGGCCCAGTTTCCTTGGTCGTCCACGTCCACGTCGAACGGTTCGCTGCCGGGGAACGTCACCCGGACCTGCGTTCGTGCCGGCACGTCGGTGGCCGGAGCTGCGGCGAGCCGGCCGGCGACGCGCTGGCCGGTTTTGATGGGCCCCGGAGGCAGGACGCCGGCAAGGACTGGCCTGTTCAGAAACAGCCTCAGCTGCACGCCGGGAAGGACCGCCATGGACTCCTCAAGTGTTGCCGCCACGGCGAAGTTCTCGGTGGAGAAGCTGCTGTTACCCGCGGAGTGTGTGCCCACGGCGTAGTTTCCGCTGATCCAGGGGCCGCCGGAATCGCCGCCGCTGGATTCCACGGATCTGGAGAACAGTCCGCGGAAGGAACGCAGGTCTGCAGGGTCCCCCGAGCCCCCGCCCACGATGTAAATCCCCACCTCGTCGACAGTTCCGCACGACCAGCCAACGGTCCGTCCGGAACGGCAGACGGGTTGCCCCTGGAACGGCGCCGCCGCGCCCACGATGGGTACTGAGCCGGTTGCGAGATTGGCGGCATCCGCCCAGGTGGCGGCAGCCGGGCGCGCATCCAGGTCCGCTCGGATGGACTCGATGACGGCGATGTCGTTCCCGGGGGTGCCGGGATTCTTCGGATCGGTGACCCGCGAGTTCCCGGGGCCGCCAAACTGGCTGAACCCGAACGTTCCAAGTTTTCCGGTGACGGCGGGGTCGGTCACGGATCCGCCCGCGGGATCCCCGGCGGGCAGGGTCACCTCGGCGAGCCGCGCGGCGCCGTCGTCAGCGCAGTGGCCGGCAGTGAGGACCAGGGGCAGGCCCTCAGCGTTGAAGGCACTGAACCCGGCGGAGCAGGCCACCCAGCCGTCGATCCTGTAGCCTTGTCCGCCGAAGAAGTCCTCCTCCCGAACCAGAGGTTCGCCGCTCTCCAGGACCACGTTGGCATACTGCTCCACAAATTCCGACGGCGACAGGTGTGACCCGCCGGGCGTGCCAGCAATCGCGGCCGCAGGACCGTCGCTGTCAGCAACACGCCGGGCCTGCGGCTTCGACTCGGGCTGGTTCACACCACCCGTGCGGATGACGAACTTGCCGTTCGCCTCGGCCACAGCCTGGAGGCCTGCCGGTCCCACTTCCCGGAGGTAGGCCTGGTAAAGCTGGTCAATGCCCGTCGCACGGAGATCTGCCGCCGCGCTGTCCGGCTCGGCGGCAGGCGGGGTGGGTGAAGAATCAGGGGACACCGGGAGCGGGGAGGATTGCGGGGAAGGGGTCTCCGGGGCGGGCGCCTCAGAGCGTACCAGCACGAACTCCTGCCGGGACGCGGCATCGGCGTCGTTGAGTGCGCGCACGGCGTCGGCGAGCTCCGCGCCGGTGCCTTCGACCAGGATCCTGCCCCCGTCCAGCCTGATTGATTCGAATCCGGCCGCCTTCCGGAGCCTTGGCAGGGCGGCGGCCGCTCGCTTGCCTTGCTCTCCTGCGGCGTTGAATTCCGCCATGGTCATGCCCAGGTCCCGCAGAACGGCGCCGGCAAGGCCTTCTCCGGACAATTCCGCCGTTGCCGCCCCGGCCGCCGGGGCTGTTGGGAATGCGGCGGTGCCCGGCCCTCCGGAACCCCCGGCAGGATCGGCGGCAGGGGACGGCGACGCCGGCGACGCGCCCGCGCCGGCCCCAACCGCCGCCGTCGTGGTTTCCGGGGCAGCGTAAGCCGGCACGGACGCGACCGGGGCACCGAGCGCCACCGCAGCCGCGGCCCCAAGGGCGAGTGCGCGCCGGAGCAAAGGGCCGGAAGTGGAAGAGGTCACAGGGCAACCCTAGCGCCGAGGACGGCCAGCACCTGCTCCAGCTCAGGCTCGGTGACGCCGTTCCGCAGCAGGAATTCCCGGGTATTGAGCTGCCGCACGAAGCCCAGAACCCGGGCACCGCGGGTTTCCAGGAGCGGGGCGAGGGTTTCCTCGTCAAGGTAGCGTTCGTGCGGGTGCGGGGGCCACATGGTCCGGTGGCGTTCGTTGATGCCGCGCATGGCGGCTTGGTAGCTGGCGACGATCTCCGAGTCGCCTGTACCCGCGAGGTCCTGCAGCATGGCCGCGATCATGCCGCTCCGGTCGCGGCCGGCGGAACAGTGAATCACCACGCCACCGGAGGAAGCGGCCACCGCTTTGAAGACGGCGGCCAGCCGGTCCGGGAACAGGCGGGCGTTGGCGGCATAGTGCGCGGGATCGTTGAGGTACGGATCGCAGAGGGCCTTGAACTCAAGGTTGTCCGGGTCCTCCGTGGGCGCGTGCACGACGTCGAACGCGGCGAGCGCCACGCCCACGTCAGGGTCGCTGGGCCGGGGCTGGCGTTCGGCGGCGTTCCGGAGGTCGATGATGGTGCGGATGCCGTCCCCGTAGGCCTTCCTCCAGCCAGCCTCGGTAACCCATTCCCGCCGCCCCATCCGGTACACGGAGCCGGCCACCAGCCAGGCGTTTACTGCCCCGTCCCAGCCGACCTGTCCGCTCGCATTCACGCAGCCAGCTAACCACATCTTCCGGTCCGGGTGCAGGGCTTAAAGCAAGTAGTGCCGGAGCGCGCGGCGGAAAAACGAGTACTGCGTGCCAGCGTCCGGACCCTTCCGCGGGCATACCCTAGGGCGATGAGCGCCGCTTTGCGCCGTCCGTTTCCAGGCCTGCCGCCCACGGCAGGCCTGGCTCATCGCTTGCCGATTCTCCGCAGCCTTCCCTGCATCCGTTTCCGTGGTTTTCCCTGAATGAGGGGGTTTCATCGTGTTGACCAACGAACCGATCCGACGCCGCACAGCCCGACTGGCCGGCGCCCTGGCCGCTTTGGCGCTCACCGCCAGTCTTACCGCCGCACCCGCCACAGCCGCCGATCCGCCGCCCATCTACCTCGGGTTTGGCGACTCCTATGCAGCAGGAATCGGCGGCGGGGCATATCAGGCTGGGCCCGACTGGACTCCGAAGGACTGTGTTCAAACAGCGGTGGCGTATTCCACCATGCTGCACGGTAAGAACCTGGCCTGTTCGGGGGCGACCACGGCAGACGTGTCCGCCGTCGTGACGGCTGCTGCCTACAACCGCACCACGGCGCCGTACCTGGCGAACGCCTCCGTCATCACAGTCACGGTGGGCGGAAACGACATCGAGGCTGGAACTGCGGCTGCGCAATGCGCGGGCTCCACCGCCACAGCAATCTGCAAGGCCGCCCTGGTGAATTCGCTGGCCGTTAAGCTCCCCCAACTCCCCGGCAAGATCAAGGCCATGGTGGCAGTGATCAAGAAGTACGCTCCCCGGGCCAGGATTGTGCTGACCGGATACCCCCGGCTGTTCACGGCGAACGCCTCGATGCCCGAGGAGCAGAAAACCACCGTCCGCACCTTGAACTCCGCCGCGGACCTCCTCAACGGCACCATCGCCCTCTCCGCGCTGGCCAACCGGGTGAAGTACGTCAGCGTCACGAACCAGTTCACCAACCATGGCGTCGGATCGGCCGATCCCTGGATCGTCGGACCCCTGCCGGCCTGCAAGCTCTCATACACCTGCGCGCCGGCCGATCGGCTGGGGGATGTGTTCCACCCGACCGCCACAGGCTACCGCTACGGGTACGTGCCTGCCCTCACCGGGCTGGTGCCCTAGCCGCAGGCTGGCTCCGAATGCCGGCCGGGGGTGTGCCCTCCGGCCCGTGTGGCTAGGCTGGGATCATGATCACAGTCTCGGGCACTGTCAGTTCTTCCCTGCCGGCGCGGACTGCGTTCGCTTACTTGTCCGCCTTCGAACACACCAGTGAGTGGGACCCGGGCACGGCGGTGATGGACAAGCTGACCGAGGGGCCCGTCGCCGTCGGCCACCGCTACCATGCCGAGGCGCTGTTCCGGGACAAGCGCCAGCCCATCGAGTATGAGGTCATCGAGCTCTTCGACAACCACATCAAGCTCCGGGGCGAGCACCGCAATCTCGTGGCCTTTGACTCAATCGACGTGCGGTCGCTCAGTTCCGGTTCCGAGATCCTGTACACGGCCCAGTTCAGCATCAACTGGCCCTACAAGCTGCTGCAGCCGTTCCTCAAGCCGCAGTTCATGAAGCTGCGCGATCCGGCCCTGAACGGGCTTCGGCAGAAACTCGAGTCGCTGTAACCGTCCCAGCCGCACTTCAGCACAGGAGGACCCCATGAGCAGCCAGAACCCCGACCCCCTTGAAGACCACCTGACCGGGTTGGAACCGGGCGGCGGAGTACCGCCCGGGGAAACGCCGCCTGCTGAAGCTTCAACCGGCGGACCGCAGGGGCACGACGAGGGCGGACCGCCGCGGGGAACCCAGGTGGCGGTGCTGATCGTCATCGGAATTGTGGTGCTGCTGTGCCTGCTGTTCTTCGTCGGCTACTTCGTGGGACTGCTCTAGGCCCACGCTGCTGTAGGCGGGCCGCGGCCGACGGCGGCAGGGGCAGGCTGACCGGATCAGGTTCAGTCGCTCAGTCAGCCCACTCGAAGAACCCCTTGCCGGTCTTGCGGCCCAGTTCGCCGCGGGCCACCTTGTCTCGAAGGATCTGCGGCGGGGCGAAACGCTCCCCCAGCGTTGAGTGCAGGTACTCGGCGATGCCCAGGCGGACGTCCAGGCCCACAATATCGGTGGTCTTCAACGGGCCGGTGGGGTGCTTGTAGCCGAGCACCATGGCGGCGTCGATGTCCTCCGCCGACGCCACGCCCTCTTCCACCATGCGCATCGCTTCCAACGCAATGGCCACGCCCAGCCGCGAGGACGCGAACCCCGGGGCATCATTGACGACGACGGCGGTCTTGCCCAGCGCTTCCGTCCAGCCTTTCGCTTGGTCCGCCAGCGCGGGTGACGTCTCCTTGGCCACCACCACCTCGATCAGGGTGGATGCGGGCACGGGATTGAAGAAGTGCAGCCCCACGAAGCTGGCCGGCCGCTGCAGCTGGGCCGCGAGGTCGGTGACCGAGAGCGATGAGGTGTTCGAGGCCAGGAACGCCTCGGGGGCAAGCTGTTCCTCGACGGCCTTCAGGGCGCTGACCTTGAGCTCGAAGTCCTCCGGCACCGCCTCCACCACGAGGCCGCAGCCAGCGAAGGCCGAGTAGTCGGTGGCCGTGCTGAAACGGGCCAGGACATCCTCCGGGGCTCCGTCCAAAGCGCCGCGGGCTGCGGACTTGGCCACGGCGTCGGCGACCCGCGTGCGGGCGCCGGCGGCAGCATCGCCGTCGCGCTCCACCACCACCACAGTGGCGCCCTTGATCAGGAAGGCGTGGGCGATTCCTGCGCCCATCCGGCCGCCGCCGAGGACTCCGACGTGCTGGGGAATGGCGGTCATGACTTGGTCCCGTCTGTGGTGTTCTTGTCGTTTTTCTTGTCTGAGTTCTTCCTGTCTGTGCTTTTCCTGTCCAGGAAGTTCTGCATCCGGTCGAACTTGGCCTGCGATTCGAACAGGATTCCCTGCGCCAGCTGGTCGATCAGCGGATGTGCCTCGGCCGGGGCGTGGAACACCGACTTGGTGATCCGGACGGCCAGCGGGTCCTGGCGCGCAATGCGGTCGGCCAGCCGGTGGGCGGCGTCCATGAGCTCGGCAGCCTCGTGGAGTTCGGTGACCAGGTTGACGGCGAGGGCCTCCTCCGCCTTCAGCACCCGTCCGGCCAGCAGGATTTCCTTGGCCAAGGGCTCCCCCACCAACTCCTTCAGCCGCCAGCTGGCGCCGGCAGCGGCCAGGATGCCCAGGCCGGTTTCCGGGTTGCCGATCCGCACCGCCGGGGTGCCGATCCGGAAGTCGGCAGCGTAGGCCAGTTCGGCGCCGCCGCCCAGGCAGTAGCCGTCCAGCGCGGCGATCACCGGCATGGGCAGTTTGGCGATCCGCACAAAGATGGTGGAGTTGATGCCCTGCAGCGCGTCGTCGCGGCGCCGTTCCCGCAGCTGGGCGATGTCCGCGCCGGAGGCAAACACGCCCTCGGTGCCGGCGATGATGAGGACCTTGGGCTCCTTCTCGAGCGCGGCGCACACGGCATGGAGCTCGTCCACCATCTGCTGGTCGATGGCGTTGCGGACGTCCGGCCGGTTGAGGAGCACCACCACCCGGTCGGCGCGCTCTTCGACCAGGATGGTGCTGAATTGCAGGGTGCCCAAGTGTCCGTCCGCGCTGTCCTGTCCCGGCACTACACGCGCTCCAGCAGCATGGCTGTTCCCTGGCCAACGCCGATGCACATGGTGGCCAGGCCGATCCGCGCGTCTTCGCGCTCCATCCGGCCCAGCAGGGTGATGGCGATCCGGGAGCCGCTGGAACCCAGCGGGTGCCCCAAAGCGATCGCACCGCCGTCGTTGTTCACAATGTCCGGGTCCAGCCCAAGGCGACGCACGCTCGCAAGGGACTGGGTGGCAAACGCCTCGTTAAGTTCGACGGCGCCAAGGTCGCCGACGCTGAGCCCGCTCCGTTTGAGCACTTTCTGGGTTGCCGGAACCGGGCCGATGCCCATGATTTCCGGCTCGCAGCCGGCGGACGCGCCGTCGATAAAGCGGGCGCGGGGCGTCAGGCCCAGCCGCTGGATTGCGGCCTCGGAGGCGACGATGATCGCGGAGGCGCCGTCGTTGAGGGAGGACGAGTTGCCGGCGGTGACCACCGAGCCGCCCGGAACCACCGGACGGAGGCCGGACAGCACGTCCATGCTGGTGCCGGCGCGGGGTCCCTCATCGGTGTCCACCACCGTCTCGGCCTTGCGGCTCTTGACCGTCACCGGGACGATTTCGTCCTTGAAACGGCCAGCGTCAATGGCCGCGAGCGCCCTTTCGTGCGAGCGGACCGCGAAGGCGTCGGCGTCCTCGCGGGAGATGTTGTCCACGCGGCCCACCTCCTCCGCGGTTTCCGGCATGGAGAACGTCATCTTGCCGTCGCGCGACAGCTCGCCCTTCTTGAACAGGGGGTTCACGAAGCGCCAGCCGATGGAGGTGTCGAAGATGTCGCCGGGCTTGGCGAAGGCAGCCTGCGGCTTCTCCTGGACCCAGGGCGCGCGGCTCATGGACTCGACGCCGCCGGCCACCACGATGTCCGCGGCGCCTGACTTGATCATCTGGCTGGCCATGATGATGGCGCTCAGGCCCGAGGCGCAGAGCCGGTTCACGGTGATGCCGGGGATGTGCAGCGGGAGGCCGGCGAGGATGGTGGCCATGCGCGCCACGTTGCGGTTCTCCTCGCCGGCGCCGTTGGCGTTGCCGAGGATGACCTCGTCGATCGCGTCCGGATCAACTCCCGCCCTGGCCACGGCCTCGCGGACCACCAGCGCGGCGAGATCATCGGGCCGGACCGCCGAGAGCGCCCCGCCGTATCGTCCTACCGGGGTGCGGGCACCGCCGACCAGAAAAGCCTCGACCATGAGAACATCCTTTTCGCAGAAGCTGGGCCGGCAGCGAATAAATTACCGACCGTTCGTTCTATAAAGATTACACGGTGCGGGCAACCGGTCAACGGAACCGGAGTTTTCGGGCACGACTTCGTCAGGCGACGACCACGCCCAGGTGGGCCGCCAGGAGTGGAGCCAGGAGTCCCAGCTGGTACTCGTCAATCACGACGCCGGCCAGGCTGCCCAGACCGCTGATGCTCCGGAAGTCCGTGCTGCGCAGGTCGAAGTCCTTCAGCTTGGCGCCCGCCAGGTCCAGGGTTCCGATGGTGCAGTTCTTCAGGGCCACGCGGGCGGCGGTTGCGGAACCCAGGTCCAGCTCGCTGATGATGCAGTCGCTGATCTGCACGTCCGCCAGCCGCGAACCGCGCAGGTTCAGGTAGTCCAGCTTGCCGCCGTCAATCCGCACCGACTGCCAGCCGCTCTCGTAGAGCTCCGCCGAGCCCCATCTCGGGTTGCTGATGACGACGTCGTGCATGGTGGACCGGGCCAGGTTCAGGACGGGGGCAAAGGCCTCCTCGATGACGCAGTCCCGGAAGCTGGCACCGCGCAGCTGGGCTTCATTGAAGGAGACACCGGCGAATTCGCACTCGGCGAAGGTGACACCGCTGAGCTCCAGCCCGTCGGCGGCCGCCCGGGTATAGCGCATGCCGTCGTACCGCTCGGCGCGCCGAAAGTCCGGCTCATCGTCCTCCCGGAGGCCCTCCAGCCGGACCGGTACCAGCCTTGGCGGCGTGATCTTCGAGGCGGCACCCTGCCGGGGTTTCCCCGCGGACCGTCCCGCCACTACAGCTGCTCCGCTTTCGCGGCAATCTCGGCGAGGTCCTTCGCCAGGGCCTTGCGCGTCATGCTCATGCCCAGCCGCCCGAAGAGGGCCAGCATCAGCCGGCTGAACACGGTGGGCCTGAGGAGCTCCGCGCCGAGGGTCAGGGTCAGGTCGGTCCCGCTGCCACGTTCTTCCAGCGTGAACCTGGACGTGTAGTCTGCTCCGCCCTGCAGCGCCTTGACGGTTGTGCTGCGTGGCGGATCTGCCTGCGACACCCACATTTCCACGGTTTCGCGCCGGCCCATCATGGACCTCGTCTCCTTCCAGCGGGTCCCTTCGCCGTACGGCCCTTCACTGACCATCTGGATGGATTCGACGCCGGAAAGCGTGGCGGCCGACCCCGGAATATCCGAGATCACCCGCCAAACTTTCTCCGGAGTGGCGTTCACGTGCTGACTCAGGCTGATGCTGTGATCCATCCTTCGAGCCTAGCCGCGGCGGCAGACGTTTTGGACCGGGACTTGAAATAGTAAGCATGCTTCGTGTTAGGCTGAAACGGATTTGTCAGTTCAACCGGCGACGGAAGGTGGTTCCCACCATGGGTATCGGAGACAAGATCCAGAACGCTGCAGAGGACTTCGGCGGTAAGGCGAAGGAAGCAGCAGGCAACGCGACGGACAATGACCGCCTGAAGGCAGAGGGCCAGAAGGACCAGGTGGTCGCCGACGCCAAGAAGGTCGGCGAAGACGTCAAGGACGAACTTAAGCGGGATTAGTACCCCCGCTCAACGGCGACGCCGGACTCCCTTGGGGGGAGCCCGGCGTCGCCGTTTTTGCATGCCGGCCGTGTTGAAGCCCAGAGTCGGCCGATGCAACACTGCACCCATGCAACACTGGGCCCATGACGCATGTAGACCTGAGCGGGACTGCCACTGCCGCCGGATCCAAGAACCTTCGCGGCTACCTAGCCACCCCTACCGGCACCGGTCCCTTTCCCGGCGTGGTGATGATCCACGAGGCGTTCGGCCTCACCGACCAGATCCGCCGCCATGCCGACCGGCTGGCCGCTGCCGGCTACCTCACGCTCGCCGTGGACCTCTACAGCGACGGCGGCCCGCGCCGCTGCCTGATCGGCACCATGAAATCCATGATGACGGGCGAAGGACGGGTCTTTGCCGACATCGCCGCGGCGCGGAGTTGGCTGCAGGCATCGCAGCTCTCGAACGGCCGGACGGGCGTCATCGGCTTCTGCATGGGCGGCGGGTTCGCGCTGCTGGCGGCCAATGACGGCTTCGACGCCGCTTCAGTGAATTACGGCCGCCTTCCCCGCGACCTCCAGCCGGCCCTTCGGGGCGCGTGCCCGCTCGTGGCGAACTACGGCGCGCAAGACCGCACCCTGCGGGGCGCGGCGGCCAGGCTGGAATCCGCCCTGGCCGTGGGGGGCATTGAACACGACGTCAAGGAATTCCCGACGGCGGGGCACTCCTTCCTGAACGACCAGGAGGAAGGCCCCCGGGCAATGCGCCCGCTGGCGCGCGTAATGGGAATTGGCCCGGATCCGGCCGCCGCCCCCGAGGCATGGCGCCGGATCGAGGACCACTTCGCCCGGTACCTGCGGGACTAAACCTCCAGCGCGAACGACGACGGCGAGCGCCTCCGAAAAGGAGGGCCCGCCGTCGTAATCAAAACAGAAGGCTAGCTGAAGAGTTCGCTCTTCGGCTCGTTGTTCTTGACCTTCTGCCAGCCGAGCCACAGAACCACGGCGAAGAACGGAACGGTGGCAAGGGTCCACAGGCCGAGGTGGAAGACCTCGCCGGTCTTGCTGGTCATGGTGTCGAAGCCGATCAGCACCGTGATGGCGAGCAGGCCCACGAGCCCGGCCCAGCTGGTCCAGGGCGAGCCCGGCATCGGCAGGCTCGAAACCTGGCCCTTGCGGTGCCGCAGCGCGATCTGGCTCGCGAAGATGGCGCCCCACGTGAAGATGACGCCGATGGAGGCGGTGTTGAGCGCGAGGTCGAAGGCGTGCGAGCCGCCCAGCCAGATGTTGAGCAGGATGCCCACCAGGTAGAACGCGGCGATGGCCAGGATCGCGGCGTACGGTACGTGGCGCTTGGACATCCGGGTGAGCCACTGCGGGGCGTGCCCGTTGTTGGCCATGGTGCGGAACACGCGGCCGATCGAGTAGAGCCCCGAGTTGCAGGAGGACAGGGCGGCGGTGATGACCACCATGTTCATCACGTCGCCCACCCAGCCCAGGCCCATCTGGCCGAAGACGGTGACGAACGGGGAGGTGCCGGCCTTGTACTGGTCGGACGGGAGAAGCATGGCCAACAGGGTGACGGAACCGACGTAGAACACCACAATGCGGAGCACGACGGCGCGGATCGCCTTGGGCACTTCGCGTTCCGGATTCTGCATCTCACCGGCGGTGATGCCGACGAGCTCGATGCCGTTGTACGCGAAGATGACCGCGTTCAGGACCAGGACCATCACCAGGGCGCCCTTGGGGAACAGCCCGCCGTCGGCCGCGAAGAGGTTGGCGACCGAGGCATGGCCGTCGCCGACCCTGGCGTTGGTGACCACCATGAAGGTGCCCACGGCCAGGAAGATCAGGATGGCGCCCACCTTCAGGCAGGACGCCCAAAACTCAAATTCGCCGAACGCCTTGACGCTGAGCAGGTTGACCGCCACCAGCAGGGCCAGCGCGGCGATGGCGGAGGCTTCCACCGGTACGTTCGGGAAGAAGAACTGGAAGTAGAGGCCGATCGCGATGAGTTCCGCGATCCCGGTCATGCCCCAGTTGATGAAGTACATCCAGCCGGAGAGGTAGGCGCCCTTCTTGCCGAACATTTCACCGGAGTAGCTGACGAAGGAGCCGGAGGTCTGGCGGTACATGACGAGTTCACCGAGGGCGCGCATCAGCAGGTAGGCGATGACGCCGGCGATGGCGTAGGAGAAAATCAGCGCGGGGCCGGTGGAGGCCAGGCGGCCGCCCGCGCCCATGAAGAGGCCGACGCCGATGGCGCCGCCCATGGCGATCATGGTGACGTGGCGCCGGCCCAGGGTCTTCTTGTAGCCCTCGGCGCTGAGGGTCGAGTCGACGGCGGCGGATGGAGCCGTCGGGCTCATAAGTTCTGTTGGGGTACTTTGAGGCACAACTGTTCCTTGTAGGTCGGGGGTTGCCTTGGATAGGGCACTGCCGGTTCCGGAACCTGGAGATTTTGTACAGATAATTCGACTTCATGCCCCTCTTGAGGACCGTATGTGTACAAAAACTCGTGGAGCATCGAAGGTTCGCACGGCCTATCCATCGTACAAGATTCCCCGGGGTGGTGCGTGACGGGGACAACATTCCCCGCCGGAACGGGTGCCGGGCATGGTGCGAGCGGCGCTATCGGGACGTCGTCAGATCAGGGCTCAAGCCGCCTGCGCAGGAGGCAGAACTCATGGCCCTCGGGGTCGGCCAGGACGTGCCACTGTTCGTCGCCGGTCTGCCCGACGTCGGCGGCACGGGCACCGAGGGCGAGCAGCCGTTCCAGTTCGGAGTCCTGGTCCCGGTCGACCGGGTTGACGTCGATGTGCAGCGGGAGTTTTCCGCTCCGCGGGTTGCTGCTGGGGCTCAGGATAATGGTGGGCTGCAGGCCGCCGAAGCCGGCACCGGGCGGGCCGATCTCGATCGCACCGTCCTCCCGGCCGAGTTCGACGTAGCCGAGCACCTCGCTCCAGAACAGCGCGAGCAGTTCGGGGTCGGCACAGTTGAGGACAAGTTCGCTGATTCGGCAAGCCATGGACTTCAGTGTACGGAGACGCCTTGCGGTGGGCAGCACATTCGGAACCCGCGGGATGCCGTCTCTCACCCGCGAGACCCCGGCTCTAATTCGAATGGAGAAAAGGCTCCCGGCGGGGCCCTGTTGCGGCTACTGTGAGCACCATGGCCGGGGATCCGTTTCCGGCCATGGCACCGCACCGTCTCATGCGGCGCCGGCACTTGCGCCATTTGTTCAGGGGGAACTATGAGAAAGAGAGCTCTACTGCTGCCGGCTGCCTTGCTGCTGGCAGCCTCGGGGTGTTCCGGCGGGGGCACTGGCCCTTCCGGACCCAGCCCCAGCGCATCACCAGCCAGTACGACGCCGGCGTCCCAGCCGCCGCCGGAATCCTCACCACCCACTACGGCCCCTGTCCTTCCCACCGATGTGTCCACATCGCTGAACGCGATCGATGCCCTGCAGGCGCACACCTGCGCGGCCGGCGCGGACGGCCAGTGGACGTTCAAGGGAACCCTGGTCAACTCCTCGGACAAAGCCAAGACCTACACCGTGGCCATCGCGGTCACCGTTGGCGCGGCAGTCCAGGGCCACACCCTGATCACGGAAACCGTCCCGGCAGGGAAATCGGCTGAGGTTTCTGCTGAGAACTTCGCCAAAACCACGGGCCAGGGCGGCACGTGCGAACCCGTTGTCTCGGTGGAGGACGCTTCGTGAAAAAACCAATATTTGCGGCTGCCCTGCTCCTGAGCCTGGTGGCCGGGTCCCTTGCGTCCTCGCCCGCCCTCGCGGTTGATTCCACCCCTTCGCCGCCGGCCCAGGCAACGGAAACTGCGGATGCTTCCACGTCAGGCGCGGAAACAACTGGCACCGCCACGATGACGCCAAGTCCCGGCTCGACTACCTCGGAATCGCCGGGGGCTACGACAGCAACGGAACCAGCCACGGGCGCCACGACAGATCCGGCGACGGACGCCGCCACAGGCGCCGCGGCTGACCCGGTCACTGAACCAGCAACGACCGACCCGGCGGCACCGTCGCCGCCGGCGGACCCGCCCGTAACGGAGCCAGAACCCGAACCAAAATTCGTGACCCATGGCGCCATCGGCGGAAAGTGGACGCGAATGGGAGGCGCAACCGGGGTCCTCGGCGAGCCAATCTCCAATGAGCGGTGCTCGGCTGGCATGTGCGTCCAGAACTTCAAAGCCGGCTCCGTCTACTGGACGCCCGCTAGCGGCGCCCACCCTGTCCTGCACGTCTCCGGCAGGACCGGACCATACTGGTACGGCAACGGCCGGCTGGCGGCGTTTGGCTACCCCGTTACCGACGAAGTGGCGGTGGCGGGAGGAACCACCCAGAAATTCTCAAGCGGGCGGCTCCTCACCTCGTCCGGCAACGGCGTACTGCCGGTCTGGACGAGGGGCGCCATAGGTGCCCGGTGGACCGCGCTGGGAGGTGTGAACGGCCTGGGCCTGCCTGCCACCAAGGAAGCCTGCGGACTGAAGAACCGGGGGTGCTCCCAAACATTCGCCAAGGGATCGGTCTACTGGTCACCGGCAACAGGAGCCCAGCTTGTCCGTGGCGCAGTCCGAACCAGATGGACTGCCAGCGGTGCGCAGAACAGCAGCATGGGATACCCGGTAACCGGCGAGATCTGCGGCCAGCCGGGCAAGGGTTGCGTGCAGCGCTTCCAGGGCGGCCGCATCTATTGGTCGCCAACCTCCGGGGCATGGATCATCAGAGGGGCAATCGGCGGCAAGTTCGCAGCCACCGGCGCCACCCGCGGTTCACTCGGGTACCCGGTCAGCAATGAGAAGTGCACTTCGGGGCAGTGTGTGCAGTCGTTCCAGCGCGGCTTCATCAGCTGGATTTCCAGGGCAGGTACCCGCAGCTACGGCATTACCGAATGCCAGAAACTGAACAACGGACGGTCCAGGTACTCGGCGTACGGTGCCAACCGAGTGCTCCTCACGTTCACCCAGGGTTACAAGCAGTCGCGCGCAACCAACGTCTACTGCGTTCGGATCGCCGGCATGTACCTCCCGGACTGGAAGACGGACGGCTATGTGGGCGCCTCGGGCTTCAAGGCGCCGGGAGTGCCGTCCGGCCCCACCCGCAACCTGTACTCACCCACGGGGTCGTACTCGGTAACCGAGGCATTCGGCCTGGGCAACCCGGGAACGCAGCTCCCCTACCGCACGCTGAACCCCCGCTCCCGCTGGGGCGGCAACCCGTGGACCGCGACGTACAACAAGTACTTCGAGTCCTCGTCCTGGGTGGGCTGGGACGAGAACATGTGGTACTTCGCCACACGCGCCTCGCATGACTACCGTCAAGGCGTGGTCATCAACTACAACCGTCCCAACATTGTGCAGGACGCCGGCTTCGCCATCTTCCTGCACATGAACAAGGTCCCGACGGCAGGCTGCATCTCGCTCGACGACTGGGCCGTGGTGGATTACATCAAGAAGTCGAAGCCGGGCGACCGGATCATCATGGGAACCTACGGCGCCCTGTTCCGGTAACCACTCTTCCGAGAGGCTGGAACCCAGGCGGTTCGAAACCCAGGCGGTCAACAACCCAGGCCCCGCGGCACACCCGCGGGGCCTGGGTTTTTTCTGCCAGCATGCGGAGGTTCAGGCGGGCAGCGCCACCTTTTCCAGCGCGCCCTCCGCCATCGTGTACCTGAGCCACGTGCCCGGCGTCCCTTCGCCGGCCCGGCCGCGGGACCTGTCCGCGCAGCCGTCGAACCATTCGCCCAGGGCCCGGTCGTGGCTGACCATCACAACGGTTCCGCTGAAGTCCGCGAGCGCCGATTCCAGTTCCTCCACGAGCACGGGAGCCAGGTGGTTGGTGGGCTCGTCGAGGAGCATGACCTCGTTGTGGCCGAGCAGGAGCCGGGCGAGCGACAGCCGGCGCTGCTGTCCCGCGGAAAGGGAGCCCACCGGAACATGGAACTCGCTGGTGCGGAAGAGGCCCAGCCGCAGCAGCGCCTCGGCGTGGTCGTCGATGTTCCCGCCCAGCCCGGCAGCAAAGGCCGGCAGCAGCCGCCGGGATGGCTGCTCGGGCAGCTCCAGCTCCTGCTGCAGATAACCGATCCGGCCGTGCCGCACCACCTGGCCCGCGGCCGGCTCGAGGGTGCCAGCCAGAACGGAGAGCAGCGTGGACTTGCCGGCGCCGTTGGGACCGGTGATGAGGATTTTCTGCCCCCGGTCCACACGGAACTCGGGCACGTCCAGCCGGCCGGGCACCCGGGCGTTGCGGGCGTGCAGGACCCGGCTGGCCGTGTCCCGGGATTCACCGCCCAGGTCCGGCCCCGCGCTGTCCGAACCTGCGCCGTCCGGCCCTGCGCCGTTCAGCCCGGCGTCGAGCTTCAGGCGTTCCGGCGGGCGCTCCACCGGGTTGTCCTCCAAACGGCGAAGTCGCTCCTGGGCATTGCGGACCTTGCTGGCGGCGGCGCGCTCCCACGTTCCCGTCTTGAAGTCGAAGCCCGCCTTGTCGTTGTCCCGTCGGCGCGCATAGCCCATCCGGTCCACCACGGTGTCCGCCTGCCGCCGTTCCGAGGCCATGGCGTCCAGCCAGCCGTGGTACTGCTGCACCCAGCGCTGGCGTTCGGCCCGTTTCTCCTTCAGGTAGCCGTCATAGCCGTTGCCGTAGCGGTTCACGGTGTGGCGCTCGGCGTCCACCTCGATGACAGCGGCAGCGATTTTCCGCAGGAGCACGCGGTCGTGGGAGACCACCACCACGGCTCCGCGGTGCGCGGCGAGTCGTGCTTCCAGCCAGGCGGTGCCGCCGGCGTCCAGGTGGTTGGTGGGCTCATCCAGGAGCAGGATGTCCGCGGGGTCGGCCAGCAAGCAGGCCAGGGCGACGCGCTCCTGCTCCCCGCCCGACAGCGACCCCAGTGCCCGGCCTCGGTCCACCCCGCCCAGGCCCAGCTTGTCCAATGCCGCGTCCACACGGGATTCCGCCGTGTAGCCCTCGCGCAGCTGGTACTGGGTCTGCAGGTTCCCGTACGCCTCGAGTTCGTTCGGCCCGGCCGCCGCCAGACCGTCCTCCAGCCGTTCCAGCTCGGATTCCATTTCCCGGAGCGCGAGGAGTGCATTGTCGATCGCGTCGGCCACGGTCAGCCGGGCGGGCAGCCCCGACGTCTGCGCCAGGTATCCCACCCGGCCGTGCCGCCGGACCGTGCCGCCTGCCGGCGCCTCGATTCCGGCCAGGATCCGCAGCAGGGTGGATTTGCCGGCACCGTTCTCGCCCACGACGGCGGCGTGCTCCCCCGCGGCGATCACCAGGTCGACGCCGGTGAAGAGTTCGCGGTCCCCGTAGCCGTGGGAGACGCCGGACAGGTGCAGCTGTTCGGTGCGGAAATTCGGTTCAGTCATGGGAGTCCTCGCAGTCCAAAGGGCGGCCCCGGAGCTCGATGCTCTTCGGGGCCTGGTCTATGGCCATGTCGACGCCGGTGGATGCCGACGTCGGGGTCTAGGACTTCATGGGTCAAGCCTGCCCGGCTGCGGGCGGCCCCGTCAAGGTTCGCACGGGCGCCGGCGCATTACGCTGGAAGCATGGTGAATACCAGACGCATGCTCCCGACCCCGCGGCCGGATCTCTACCGGTTTTCGCCGCTGGACCTCACCGCCGTGGGGCTTTATGTCGCCGTTGCGGCCTTCTTCGCGCTGGCCGGGGAACTGATCCTGCCGCTGCTGCGCGAACTGGCCCCGACGCCGGCCGTCGCATCCTATGGCGTGAACCTCCTCTTCTACGCAGGCATCGGCGCCCTGGCGCTGTTTGCCGCCCGCGGGGTGGTGTCCCGGGACCTCAAAGTGCTTGCCACGCGGCCCTGGTTCACGCTCGCCATGGTGCCGCTGGCCGTCGTCGCCATGATGATTGTCACCGCGATCCTGGTGGCCGTGGGCGGGACCACCGAGACGTCCGCCAACCAGGCCGGGCTGCAGGCGCTCATGCGGCAGGTGCCGGCCTGGCTCATGGTGCCGCTGATCGTTGTGGTGGGCCCGTTCGTCGAGGAGTACGTGTTCCGGCACCTGCTGATCGGGAAACTGAGCCGTCGGGTCAACATCTGGCTCTGCTGCGGGCTGTCCGTGGTCCTCTTTGCCGCCCTGCACATCGTGGGCCAGGAAGCGATCACCCTCCCCGCGCTCATGCCGTACCTGGCGATGGGCGCCACGCTGGTGTTCGTCTATGTGTGGACAGGGAGGAACCTGATGTTTTCCTACTTCGTCCATGCCGCCAAGAACCTGCTCGCTGTGGTCTTTTTGTACACCATCCCGCCGGAGCTCCTGGACCAGCTGCAGCGGGCCCAGGGCTAGAATCGCCCGCACCCGTCGGAAGACCCGCCCCTATCCGGAGGCGGCGCCGCCGTCGTAGTTTGGTGCCATGGGACTCAACATTCAGATCGCCATCGATTGCAAGCACCCGCATGACCTCGCCGACTGGTGGGCCGAAACGCTGGACTGGTCAGTGGAGCCGCAGGATGAGGGATTCATCCGGTCCATGATCAGCCAGGGCTTCGCGACGGACGACCAGACCACGACGCACAACGGCAGGCTGGTGTGGAAGGACGGCGCGGCGATCAGGCCCACCGAGGAACTCGACGCCAAGGCACCCGCCCGGCGGCTGCTGTTCCAGACCGTGCCGGAGCAGAAGACGATCAAGAACCGGGTGCACTGGGACGTCAGGCTCGACGGCCGGGACAAGGACGACGTCCGCGCCGAACTTGAGGCCCGCGGCGCCACCTTCCTCTGGACTGCCAGCCAGGGGCCCCACGAATGGCACACCATGGCGGACCCCGAGGGCAACGAGTTCTGCATCAGCTGAGCCGATTACTAGACTTGGACGGTGAGCAACGAATTCCCCGCCAAGGTATCGGACGTCTTTGACCCGTCCCGCTGGCGCACCGTGTCCGGCTTCGACGACTTCCAGGACCTGACCTACCACCGGCAGGTGGAGCGGTCCGACGACGGCACTGTGGCACGGGACTTGCCCACGGTCCGCATCGCGTTCAACCGGCCGGAGGTGCGCAACGCCTTCCGTCCGGGGACCGTGGACGAGCTCTACCGCGCCATGGACCATGCCAGGATGACGCCGGACGTGGCCACCGTGCTGCTCACCGGCAACGGCCCCTCCCCCAAGGACGGCGGGCACTCGTTCTGCTCGGGTGGGGACCAGCGGATCCGGGGACGGGACGGCTATCGGTACGTAGTACAGAACACAGCCGACGGCGAGACGCAGGAAACCATCGACCCGGCCCGCGCCGGGCGGCTCCACATCCTGGAAGTCCAGCGGCTCATGCGGACCATGCCCAAGGTGGTCATCGCCGTCGTCAACGGCTGGGCGGCCGGCGGCGGGCACTCGCTCCACGTGGTCTCGGACCTGACCATCGCTTCGCGCCAGTTCGGAAAGTTCAAGCAGACGGACGCCACGGTGGGCAGCTTCGACGCCGGCTACGGCTCGGCGCTGCTTGCCCGGCAGATCGGCCAGAAGGCCGCCCGGGAGATCTTCTTCCTTGCCCGTGAGTATTCCGCCGAGGACATGGTCCGGATGGGGGCCGTGAACGAGGCCGTCGACCACGAGCGCCTGGAGGAGGTGGCCCTGGAGTACGCCGCGGACATCGCCCGGCAGTCCCCGCAGGCCATCCGGATGCTCAAGTTCGCCTTCAACCTCGCCGACGACGGCCTGGCCGGCCAGCAGGTGTTCGCCGGCGAAGCCACCCGGCTGGCGTACATGACGGACGAGGCCGTGGAGGGCAAGGAGGCCTTCCTGCAAAAGCGCGACCCCGACTGGTCCCGGTTCCCGTACTACTTCTAAAAGCCCGCACCCGTCGGAAGGCACCCCATGCTCCCCAGGCCCCCGCATCGTATGTCCGCACAACGCGGGCGCACGCAGTGAATATCGAGCCGGCCCTCAAGGCGCTGGCGGCCGCCCTCCACGGTGAGGGCCCCGCCGTCGAACTCTCAGTGGGCCCCGACGGCGAGCCTGTGGTGACGCCTGTCCCGACCCCCGGGTTCGAGGACGCCGTCGCCGTGGTCCGCACCTCCGGGTCCACCGGGACGCCCAAGGCGACGGTCCTGACCGTGGATGCGCTGGCGGCGTCGTCGATGGCCACCGCTTTCGCGCTCAAGGGCGAGGGTCAGTGGCTGCTGGCCCTGCCGCTGCAGTACGTGGCCGGTGTGCAGGTGCTGGTCCGGTCGCTGTTCGCCGGCACCCGGCCATGGGCCATGGACCTGTCCGGGGGCTTCACGGCCGAGGGCTTCACCGCGGCCGCGCTGGAGCTGACGGACAACATCCGCTTCACGTCGCTGGTGCCCACGCAGCTGCAGCGCCTGCTCGCCGACCCGTCGCCTGACACGCTCGCTGTGTTGCGCCGCTTCAACGGCATCCTGCTCGGCGGCGCCCCGGCCTCTGCCGAGCTCCTGGAGTCAGCGCGCAACGCCGGCCTCCGGGTGGTCACCACCTATGGGGCGGCGGAAACCTGCGGCGGCTGCGTGTACGACGGCTATCCGCTCGAGGGCGTGGCCCTGCGGCTCGCCGAAGACGGGCGGATCCACCTCGGCGGGGCCACGCTCGCGGCCGGCTACCTGGGCCCGCCGCGGCAGACCGCCGAGGCCTTCGTCGAGGAGGACGGCACCCGCTGGTACCGCACCAACGACCTCGGCACCCTCGATTCCGATGGCCGGCTCACCGTGCTGGGCCGCGCCGACGACGTCATCATCACCGGCGGCGTCAAGGTGTCCGCCGCGCACGTGCAGGCGGAGCTGGAAAAGTCCGACGGCGTGTCCGCGGCTTTTGTTGCGGGCGTCGAGTCCGCAAAATGGGGCCAGGCCGTGGCGGCCTATGTGGCCGTCGCCGGAACCGCGTCCGGGGACGGCGCCGGTGGCGCTGCACGCGACGGGGCCGCGTGGGCCGAGGAATGGCACCGGACGCTGGGGCTGCTGGCCCCCAAGACTGTTCTTCCGGCCGGTGAACTGATCATGCTGCCCAACGGCAAGCCGGACCGGCTGGCCATGATTGAACGGCTCAACGCGCTCCATCAGGGAAAATAGAGTAGTCCTGCCGCGCCGCTGCGGCTTCCGTGTGCCCAGCGCACGCCCATGTTTTTTTGAACGCATCACCGACCCAACGCGAGGTACTTACCGTGGCAACAGCCGCACAATGGATCCAAGGCGCCCGGCTCCGCACGCTGCCGGCCGCGATCGCCCCTATCCTGATCGGCTCGGCGGCAGCCTACGAGATGGCTTCCTTCCGTCCGCTCAATGCGGTTCTGGCGGCCCTCGTGGCGCTGCTGCTGCAGATCGGCGTCAACTACGCGAACGATTACTCGGACGGGATCCGCGGGACGGACGAGAACCGGGTGGGGCCGCTGCGTCTTGTCGGTTCCGGTGCCGCCCGCCCCCAGCACGTGAAATATGCCGCGTTCGGCGCCTTCGGCCTGGCGATGCTCGTGGGGCTGGTGCTGGTCATCATCACCCAGACCTGGTGGCTGCTGCTGGTGGGCGCGGGCTGTGTGATGGCGGCATGGGGCTACACCGGCGGAAAGAACCCGTACGGCTACATGGGCCTGGGCGATGTTTTCGTGTTTGTCTTCTTCGGCCTCGTGGCCACACTCGGCACCACGTACACCCAGGCCGGGCAGATCGGCCTGCCTGCAGTGATTGGCGCCATCGGCACGGGACTCATCGCGTGCGCCCTGCTCATGGCCAACAACGTGCGGGATATCCCGTCGGACATCGAGGCCGGGAAGAAAACCCTGGCGGTGCGGCTGGGCGACAAGCACGCGCGCGAGAGCTACGTGCTGATGCTGGCCGTGGCCATCCTGCTGGTGGTGATCCTGGCGCCCACGCGGCCGTGGATGCTGATCGTGCTGCTCCTGATCCCGGCCTGCCTGATGCCGGCCTGGCTTATGATCAACGGGCGGAAGCGCAAGAGCCTCATCCCGGTCCTGAAGCAGACGGGCCTCATCAACCTCGGCTACGCCGTGTTGTTCTCGCTGGGACTCGTGCTGAGCAGCGGGCTGTAAGCCTGGGCGCGTCGCTGGAGGCTAGGCGCCCTCGCCGCGGGGTTCGCGGTTCTTGGCGTCGTTGCGGATGGTGACGTCCGGGTGCGTGTCGACGAGGCGGTCCTCGGCCTGGGCATCGTCTACTTCGCCGGCGGTGCGGATGGGCTTGGCTCGGCCGGAAAAACGGGCATGCAGGGACGCCGTTGCCGCATCGCGCTGCTTCTGGAAGAAGAGGTAGCTGATGGCGAAGGAAATCAGCCCTGCACAGATGACGGCAAGAAACCACCCCAGCTGCAGGAAGACGAACAGCACAAACAGGGGCAGGAAGATTGCGAACCGGATCAGGGAGTATTTCAGAAAAGCCACGATCCAAGTTTAGCCGTCCTGCCTGAACGTATCCTGCCGGTGGCAAGGGCGCCCTGTTCCCCTTGCTCCGGCCGTCTCCGGGCACGTGGCCCGGCGCAGGTCGGATGTCACGTGGGACTGCCGTTCGGCGTTTTGCTGGCGCCTTACTGTGGGCATACTGTAATCTCCGCCGGGGCACGCGGCGGCTAGACTGATTGCATGCCTCGTGTCGCCATCGCAGTCGCCGTTCTCGCCATCTACGTCTATGGACTGGTGGACGTTATCCGGACCGATGGCCGTTTCACGCGCGGGTTCTCAAAAACAACCTGGATCATCATGGTTGCGCTCCTGCCGCTCATCGGCGCGGCGCTGTGGTTCCTGATCGGCCGCCCCCGCGCATCGGCGGTGGCCCAGCCGGTCTACCAGCACCGCCCCACCGCCCCCGACGACGACCCCGACTTCCTGCGGAACCTCGAGCAGCGTCGCCGCCAGGCCGAGGCGGAACGCCTCCGCAAGCTGAGGGATGACGCCGCGCGGAAGACCCAGGCCGACGGCGGCCCCCACCGCTCGGGCAGCACAGGCACGGGAGCTGCAGGCACGGGAACTACGGGCACTGCCGCTCCGGGAGCCACCAGCGGCAGTTCGGATGCCGGCGGCCCGGCCGCTGGTGAGCCGGGTCCACGCAAGCCGGGCGCCGCCGGCGAGGCCAACGCCGAAGGTAACCCCGAGGCGAAGTAGCACCCCCGAAGCCCATCACGATGTTGAGGGTACAGGCGCTTGGATCCTGCCTGTTCATGCCTGCCACGTATACTCCGAACATGCCAATCACGCGCCTTAGTCGAGCCCTCCACGCCCAGCCGTCCGCCGTCGAACCGTGCGGGAGCGACCTGTGAGCGGCGGTCTGGTCGCACTGCTGGATGACGTCGCCGCATTGGCCCGGATAGCCGCCGCGTCGGCGGACGACGTCGCTGCCGGTGCTGCCAAGGCTGGGGCCAAGGCCGCCGGCGTGGTCATCGACGACGCTGCCGTCACCCCGCAGTACGTGTCCGGGGCGGATCCGTCCCGCGAACTGCCGATGATCAAGAAAATCTTCTGGGGCTCGCTCCGGAACAAGCTGTTGATCATCCTGCCGGCGCTGCTGCTCGTCAGCGCCTTCGTCCCCGGGATCATTCCGTTCATTCTCATGCTGGGCGGCACGTACCTCTGCTACGAGGGTGCCGAGAAGGTTTGGCACAAGCTCCGCGGCCACCACTCAGCGGAGGAAGACGCGCCGGCGGTCGATCGGGGGCCGGGGGCGGAGGCCAAGGTCGTCAAGGGCGCCATCACCACGGACTTCATTCTGTCCTGCGAGATCATGGTCATCGCCATGAACGAGGTGGCCACTGAGTCCTTGTGGGTCCGCGCGCTCATCCTGGTGGTCGTGGCGTTTGTGATCACCATCGCCGTGTACGGTGCGGTGGCGCTCATCGTCAAAATGGACGACGTCGGCCTGCACCTGACCACCAAGGACTCAGCGGGCTCCCAGCGCTTCGGCGAGCTGCTCGTCAAGGGGATGCCCGCGGTGCTGGGCGCTATAACCCTCGTCGGGACGATCGCCATGCTTTGGGTTGGCGGCCACATCATGCTGCAGGGGGCACACGACCTCGGCTGGCACGCGCCGTATGACCTGGTCCATGCCCTCGAGACACCTTTCGCCGGGATCCCGGTGGTGGGCGGCTTCCTGGCCTGGCTCGTGAACACGCTGTGCTCGGCCGTCCTCGGAATCGCGTGGGGTCTCGTCGTCGTGGCTGTCATGCACCCGCTGATGAAAGTGCTGCCCTTCGGCAAGGAGAAGGGCGGGCACGGGGACGGAGACGTCCGCGCCGCAGCCGCCGGACCTCAGCCAACGAAACGCGACGTCGATCCCGCGCCCTAGCTCGTACCCGCACGGGCGGGAAACAGCAGTTCGAGCGTTTCGCCAAGAAGGGCCGCCCAGCAGCAAGCTGAGCGGCCCTTCTTGGTGAATCGGAGGGCCAAGCGGCCCGTATTGATGGTTCGGCAGCGCCTAAAGCCCGGAGTATGAGTGCAGGCCGTTGAAGAACTGGTTCACGATGGTGAAGTTGAAGACCACGCACAGGTAGCCCACGATCGACAGCCAGGCCGCGCGGGTCCCCGTCCAGCCGCGCGTGGCACGGGCGTGCAGGTAGCCAGCGTAAACCACCCAGATCACGAAGGTCCACACTTCCTTGGTGTCCCAGCCCCAGAACCGGCCCCAGGCCTTCTCTGCCCAGATCGCACCGAACATGAGGGTGAAGGTCCAGCCGATGAAGGCGATCGCGTTGATGCGGTAGGACAGGTTCTCGAGGCTCAGCGCGGACGGCACCAGGCGCATGAAGCCCAGCTTGTCGGCGCCGCCGGCCGCAATGGTCCTCTGCCGGTGCGACTGCACCAGCTGCAGCGCGGACATGGCGAAGGTCAGCGTGAACAGCGCCGAGGACAGCACGGCGATGGAGACGTGGATGATCAGCCAGTAGCTCTGCAGCGCGGGCACCAGGTGGCCGACGGGCGTCCAGAACGCAACGGAGGCGGCCACCAGCATGATGACCACCAGGCCCACCACGAACGTGCCGAGAAAGCGCAGGTCGCGGCGGATCAGCACCACGAGGAACACGGCGGCAGCCACGAACGCGCCGGTGGTGAGGAACTCGTACATGTTGCCCCACGGCACGCGGCCGGCGCCGACAGCGCGGGTCAGCACGGCTGCGGCGTGGATCGCGGCGCCCAGGACGGTCAGGGCCACGGCAACGCGTGCGGGCGCCCGGCGTTCGCCGTAGCGCATGCTGTCGTCGGCGGTCTGCCCGGCGGCGCCGTCCGCGGAGGAGGCGTACGACGACGGCCGCTCGGCACGGTCTGCCGGTCCGGACAGGCGGCCCTCACCGCTGCCCGCGGCCCGCGGCGTGGCTGCTCCTGCGGACGCGCCCGCCGCCACCGGAACCTTGGCGGACGTAGCCGCCGACGCATCTGCAGCTGCGGCCTTGAGGTCAATCGCCTTCAGGGACTTGCTACTCCTGGCCAGGTCCCACGCGAACGCGATGAAGGCGACGGTGTAGGTGCCGGCCGCCAGCAGCATGAAGAGCTCGCTGTACTGGCCCATGGTCTCGTTGATGGGAAACATTACTGGTCCTTCTTCGGCTCAGGCGAGCCGGCTGGTGAGGAGTTGGAAGGTGCTGTTTCGGGGTCGGGGTCGATGTTCCACTGGCGCGACAGCAGGCTGCGCAGCGTTGCGGCTTCGCCGGCCAGCCGGTGGTCCTCGCCGCGGGCCAGGAGACCGTATTCCACCATGGTCCGGCCGTCTTCGTGGGTGCCGGTGCGGACCCAGACGCGGCGCCGGTTGACGTAGAGCGAGACGATAAGGCCGGCCACGGCAAGGAGCGCGAAGATCAGTGCCGAAAGCTGCCCGGGGTTGTGGTGGATGTCCAGGCCCACGTACTTCTTCACACCGTCGAATGTGATGGACCCCTTGCCTTCGGGCAGCGTGTAGGTGTTGCCCGGTGCGAGCGTGATGCCACCTGCCTCAGCCTTGCGGCTGTTGAGCTCCTTGAGGCCCTTGACGTCAAGCTCAAACACGTTCTGCGGCGCACCCTTGTCCAGGCCGAGGTCGCCGTAGTACGAGTTCAGGCTCAGCTGCGGGTTAATGAGGTCCGGGTCGCCGCTGAAGGAGATGCCCTGCTCGGTCACGAACGCCGTCGGCAGGAAGAAGCCGGCGAAGCCCAGCTGGTCGGGCTTCGCGTCGGGAACCTTGATCACCACGGAGGAGTAGTAGTTCTCGCCCTGCAGCTTGGCCACCACGGGACCCTGCATGGCCACGTTGCCCTTGCCGTCGCGGACCGTGACCACTGGGGCGTAGCCGTTGCCCGTCAGGTAGATGCTGGTGCCGCCGAGTGTGACGGGGTCGTTGACCTTGAGGACTTCCTTCTTGGCCGGCGCCCCGGGGTTTTCCTTGGTGGTGACGTCCGCGGTGAAGTCGATGGGCTGGCCGAACTTGCCCTGCGATTCGCGGTCGAATGTGGCCTGGAACTTGTCCAGCTGAATGGAGTAGGGCTGGAGCTGGCTGCTTTGGAAGTTGGTGCCGGGGTTGAACTGGTCGTAGCCCACCAGGGTGTTCACGAAGGTGTCGCCCTCCACGAGGATCCGCTGGCCGCTGTAGCCGAACAGTCCGCCGGCGGCCACGGACACCAACACGCCGATCAGCGAGGTGTGGAAGACCAGGTTTCCCACTTCCTTCAGGAAGCCGCGCTCGGCGCCCAAAGACGGCCGCGCACCGTCGTCGTGCCTTACTTCAACGCGGTACCCGCGTTTCTTCAGCAGCGCCGCTGCCTCGTCAATGGCGTCCGAGGCCGGGATCCCGGCGTCCGCGGGCACCACCAGGGTGCCGTACTCGGGCAGGCGGGACAGTCGCTTCGGGGTGCGCGGCGGCTGCGAACGCATGGCCTTGTAGTGGGCGATGGCGCGGGGCACCACGCAGCCGATCAGCGAGATGAACAGCAGGATGTAGATGGCCGAGAACCAGGCCGAGGAGTAGACGTCGTACAGCTGCACCGAATCCAGCAGCTTGCCGTAGTCGGGGTGGTCCTTGATGTACTGCGTCACCACGGAGGGGTTGGCAGGCCGCTGCGGGAACAGCGATCCGGGCACCGCGGCCACCGCCAGCAGCAGCAGGAGGAACAGCGCGGTGCGCATGCTGGTCAGCTGGGTCCAGGCCCAGCGGAGCATGCCCACGATGCCCAGGGAGGGGAGGGCGGCCCCGGCCTTGGCGGCCTTTACGGCGTCCTTGGGCGCGCCGTTTTTATGGGCAGGCCCGGGCTGCGGGGCGTCCTCGGCCGGGGATTTCTCGGTTGACTTCACACGCTCGCTCATCAGATCGGCAACTTCACGTCGGTTTGGAACCAGTACTGCAATTCGGTGACCCAGGCTCCCCACAGACCCGTGGCCATCAGGATGCCCAGAACAATCAGGACTCCGCCGCCCGTGCGCTGGATGGCCAGCCGGTGCTTGCGGAAGAAGGACATCACGCCCGCGCCGCGGCGCACTGCCAGGGCGATCAGAAGGAACGGGATGCCCAGCCCAAGGCTGTAGACGAAGGCCAGGAACGCGCCCTTCGCGGCGGAGGAGCCGCCGGAGAGGCTCAGGAGTTGGACCGCGGAGTAGGTGGGGCCGATGCAGGGTGCCCAGCCGAGGCCGAACGTGATTCCCAGCAGCGGCGCGCCCCAGAGGCCTGCAGGCGGTTTCGCATGGATCTTGGCGTCGCGTTGGAACCAGGAGAAGCCGCCCATGAACACCACGCCCATGAGGATCACCAGGACCCCAAGGATCTGGGTGACCCAGGCGTTCTGCCCGCCCGAGATCAGCGAGCCCAGCTGCCCGAACGCGCCGCCGAGCAACACGAAAATCACCGAGAAGCCGAGAACGAACAGGCCGATGCCGGCGAGCATGCGGCCGCGCTTCTGCTTCTGCAGGTCCACGCCCGTGAGCCCCGTGACGTAGCCCAGGTATCCGGGCACCAGCGGGAGCACGCACGGCGAGAGGAAGGACACGAGTCCGGCCAGCAGCGCCACGGGGATGGCGAGCAGCAGCGAACCGTTCAGGATGGCTTCGGCGAAGGGGCTGTTCACGGGAGGTTACTCTGCCACGGCGGACTGGATGAGAGCTTTGAGTGTGCCCTTCTCGATCTCCCCCAGAACGCGCGACGCCACCCGGCCCTGCTTATCCACCACGAGCGTTGTGGGAACGGCGCCCGGGGGCACCAGGCCGGACACGGCCAGCAGCACGCTGCCGTCCTTGTCATCGAAGCTCGGGTAGGTGAGGCCGAAGGTCTTGTCGAAGGCGTCGGCTGTGGCCTTCTCATCGCGCAGGTTCACACCGAAGAACTGGACGCCCTTGGTCTTGAACTCCTGG
Source organism: Arthrobacter sp. SAFR-023 (assembly GCF_051965295.1). NCBI lineage: Bacteria > Bacillati > Actinomycetota > Actinomycetes > Micrococcales > Micrococcaceae > Arthrobacter > Arthrobacter sp. SAFR-023. The sequence continues at coordinate 79,081 of NZ_JBQCMF010000011.1, forward strand.
TGGAGGGCCTGCAGGGATGGCGCTTCCACCCGGCAGGGCGCGCAGCCGGCGAACCAGAAGTTCAGCACGGTGACCTTGCCCAGGAAATCCTTGGGGGCAACGGCCGTGCCGTTGAACAGGGTGCCCTGGATTTGGATGCCGGACTTGCGCTCGGCTGCGGCGAACTCGGTCACCGAACCGTCGCCTGCCACGTAGTTCTTGTTGTCCCCGGCCTTGGCCTGCTTGGCCAGGGCGTCCTCCTGGGCGCAGGCAGACAGGCCCAGCGTGATCGCGGTGAGGGCCAGTCCGCCGGCGGCGAGGACGCTGCGGCGGGAACTTTTGGGTGTTTCAGTCATAACTTAGGCTCCGGGGGTGCTCGAGGCACCGGGAAGAAGGGCGGCGGCGGGTTCGCTGTACTCCACGCGCAGCAGGGCGCCGTCGTCGCCGAAAACCAAGGAGGTGAGGGAGGTCAGCGTGCATTCGCGTTTCCGCGGATCGTGCCACAGCGGCTTGCCCTCGGCGCTGAGCCGCGTGGCCCAGATCGGAAGCTGGTGGCAGACCAGGATGGCCTCGGCACCGTCACCGCCCAGTTCGACCGCCTTCGCGCGCGCTTCCTGGACCGCCTCCGTCACGCGGGCTGCCTGCTGCTTGTAGGGCTCGCCCCACGAGGGCCGGAAAGGGTTGATCAGGTGCGGCCAGTGCTTGGGTTTGCGCAGCTCGGCCTTGGTGACCTTCAGCCCTTCGAAGTAGTTTTCCGCCTCGATAATGCGGGCGTCGGTGTGGATGTCCAGCCCGAGAGCTTCCGAGGCGGGCTGGGCAGTTTCCTGGGCGCGGGTGAGCGGCGACGCCACCAGGTACACGATGTTGGCGCCCTGGGAAACGCGTTCGCGGAAGTGCTCGGCGAGCGTCTGCGCCATCTGCCGGCCAAGTTCGGAGAGGTGAAATTCAGGCAGCCTGCCGTACAGGACACCTGTGGGGTTATGGACCTCGCCGTGGCGGAGCAAATGGACAGTGGCTTGGGGCATGTCTACCAGTTTCTCAAAGGCAGGGGTAATGACGAAATCTTCTACATCAAGTAGAACTCAGAAATTTTTCAAAAAGTTCCCCGGCGGTGGAATAAAAGATGCAAATGCATGTTTATACTGGATGCAGCAGTTAGTTGAGGCTTCAACGAAAGCTTCAATGATCACCCGATTGACCCACTGATACAAGGAGAACCACCATGGCACTTTCCACCGAACTCACCCGCGGCACCTGGACCCTCGACAACTCCCACAGTGAGATCGCCTTCACTGTCCGCCACGCCGGCATCAGCAAGGTCCGGGGCCAGTTCAAGGACGCCGCCGCAACCCTGGACCTCGCCGAGGACGTAACGGCCACCAAGGTCGAGGCCACCATCAAGACCGCCAGCTTCGACTCCGGCGACGCCAACCGCGACGCCCATGTCCGCGGCGAAGACTTCTTCGACGTCGAAAAGTTCCCGGAGATCTCCTTCGTCTCCAACGGCCTCGTTGCCAACGGCGACAGCTACGAGCTCCAGGGCGACCTGACCATCAAGGGTGTCACCCGCCCCGTCTCCCTCGAGACCGAATTCAACGGCGTTGCCGTTGACCCCTTCGGCAACACCCGCGCCGGTGTTTCCGCCGAGACCACCATCAGCCGCAAGGACTTCGGCCTGACCTGGAACGCCGTGCTGGAAGCCGGCGGCGTCCTGGTCAGCGACAAGGTTGCCATCAACCTGGAACTGGCCTTCATCGCACCTGCAGCGTAGGTCTCCCGGGCCCGTCCCGCAGCCACGGCTACTGGCCCCGAAACGCCCCGTCCGCGGATTTTCCGCAGGCGGGGCGTTCGGCGTTGGCCACGACGCTGATGTGGGTCCCCAGCTCGCAGAACTGCTCGCCGCGGCACGGGGCCGACCCTGATCGACACCCGCCAACTCTCGACGGCAACGCTTCCCGGCGACGCCGCCGATATTCACAGCGGAGAATCCCCTGTTGGCAGCGTTTCCGCAGGTTGGCCCGCCTTTTGGAATACCTCTCCGGAATGATCCGCCGCGGACCTGCTGAGGGGTACGGTGGGAAGTGAACCATGCTGGGGAGGGCAGGCGTCTGAACCGGTAGCCGATTCAGAACGTCACTACGCAAAGGACCGCTCATGAGCAATCCTCCAGTCCCCCACTCCAATGACCCCGGCTCCAACGAGCCCAACGACGGATCCCAGCCGGGCAGCGGGCAGCCCCGCTACGGTCAGGGCGCGCCCCAGTACGGGCAGAACGCACCGCAGTACGGCCAGGGCGAGCAGGGCACCCCACAGTACGGCCAGAACGCACCACAGTACGGCCAGAACGCACCACAGTACGGCCAGAATTCGCCCCAGTACGGACAGGGTGCTCCACAATACGGACAGCCCCAGTATGGCCAGAACCCGCCGCAGTATGGACAGCCGCAGTCCGGCCAGTCGCCCTACGGCCAGAGCCCTTACGGCCAGTCCCCCTACGGGCAGTACCCGTCGGAACAGGCCCAGGCAGCCACCGGCGACGGCGTCCCGAAGCTGGTGAATTATTCCTTCTGGATGATCATCGCTGCGGGCGTCCTGTGGATCCTGTCCATCCTGATCACGATTCCCACCCTGGATGACCCGGCCATGCGGAGCACGTTCGAAGAGCAGCTGCGCGGCAGCGGCCAGGATATCGCGTTCGAGGACGTCAAGGGCTTCATCATCGGAACCATGGTGGTCTTTGCCCTGATCGGCGCCGGCCTCTACGCGCTGGTGGCGTTCAACGTCCGGAAGGGCAAGAACTGGGCCCGCATTCTAGGCACCGTCTTTGCCGCTCTGTCCGTGTTCACCCTCTTCCCGGCGGGCCTGAACACCCTGGTGGGCCTCCTCGGCATCGCCGCGATCATCATGCTGTACCTGCCGGGAGCGGCACCGTACTTCCAGAAGCCACAGCCGTTCGCCAACCCCTACTCGCAGCCGGGCGGTCCATACGGCCGCTAGGCAAAGCCCACACTGCCAGCTACGGGCAAGCCGCCAGGCACCTGCAAAGCAACAAGTTCCTTGCCGCCAACGGGCGCGGATTCCTGAAAGGCCGGAGTTACTCCGGCTGGCCGGGCGTCTGCGCCCGTTGCGCATGGTAGGCCAGGATCTGCAGCTCGGTGGCCATGTCCACCTTCCTCAGCGTCACGCCGTCGGGCACCTGGAGCATCACGGGAGCAAAACTGAGGATGCTGCGCACGCCGGCGCCCACCACCCGGTCACAGATACTCTGGGCCACTGCGGCAGGCAGCGCCAGCACCACCATGTTGGTGCCGGTCCGCTCCAGGACCGCTTCCAGGTCCGCAACGTCACTGACCCGCAGCCAGCCCACCTCGTTGCCCACCACCATCTGGTCGGCGTCGAAGATGGCAACCACGTCGAAGCCCCTGGATTCGAAGCCGCCGTAGCGAGCCAGCGCCTTGCCCAGGTTGCCGGCACCGACAATCGCGACCTTCCAGTCATGCGTCAGGCCCAGTGCGGCGGCGATGTGGCGGCTCAGGTACTGCACCTCGTAACCCACGCCGCGGGTGCCGTAGGAGCCCACGTGAGACAGGTCCTTGCGGAGCGTTGAGGAGCTCACCCCGGAAAGCTCAGCCAGCGATTCGGAGGAGACCCGCTCGGTGCCTTCGGCCAGCAGGGAGTTCAGGGCGCGCAGGTAGATCGTCAGCCGGGCCACGGCTGCCGGCGGAATCTGCTTACCGGCAGCCCCCGTGGGCGCAGTTGGGCCGGCCGGCCCGGGCACGGCCTGGGGTGGTGAATCGAGCGAAGTCACTATCTGCTCCGTTGCGTCGCGTTGTGAGTCCACTCTAGATCCCCATCAGTTAAGTCAACAAAGCAAGCGCCATTGTTCGAAATCGGCTAATCCCCTGCGATGGCGCGGCGCAGGACACGCTCCAGGCGGGCCTCGTCGATCTTCCAGAAGTCGCGCTGGATCCCGTCAACCAGCACCACCGGAATCTCCTCGGCATAGCGGTCGCGCAGTTCGTCGTCGGAGTCCAACTGCCGCTCCGACCACGAAAGTCCCAGCCGGGCAGTCACCCGCCCGACGGCGTCGCGCGCCGCTGCGCACAGGTGGCAGTCAGCTTTGGTGAGGAGAACGACGTCGGGGTTTGCCATGCTTCAACCGTATCGCCGTTCCCGGCGGTGAGCGACGCGGCGGCAGTCAGCCGCGGGGTACTGCATTGACTAGACTCAGTGGCATGCCCGAGGAGAAGTACGTCGCTGTGGCCCACCGTCCGGTTGCAAAGCAGCAACACGGCGAGGCAGCCTTCTTCGACGTCGACAACACCCTCATGCGCGGGGCGAGCCTGTTCCACGTGGCCAGGAAAATGCACCAGCGCGGAGCCTTCACGCTGGCGCAGGCTGCGGGGATGGCGTGGAAGCAGCTCAAGTTCGTACTCCGGGGCGAGAACCTCAATGACGTCCACGCGGTGCGGGATTCAGCGCTGAGGCTCGCCGCCGGCATCACGGAGGAGGACATCCGGGCGCTGGGCGAGGAAGTCTACGACGAGATGATCGCCTCCCGGATCTGGCCGGGGGCGAAAGCCCTGGCCGAGCAGCACCTGCGGGTGGGCCGGAAGGTATGGCTAGTCACTGCGACGCCGATCGAGGTGGCCACGGTGATTTCCACGCGGCTGGGGCTCACCGGCGCCCTCGGCACGGTCGGTGAGACGAAGGACGGCTTCTACACGGGCAGGCTCGTCGGGGACATTCTGCACGGCGCAGCCAAGGCCGTGGCGGTACAGGGCATCGCGGATGCGCACGGCCTGGACCTGAAGCGCTGCTGGGCCTACAGCGACTCCTACAACGACATCCCGCTGCTGACGATGGTGGGCCACCCGGTGGCGATCAACCCGGACGCCCGCCTGCGCAAGCACTCCCGCGAGCACAACTGGCCGGTCTACGACTTCCGCTCGGGCCGCCGGGCCGCCACCCTGGGCCTCAAGGCAGCCACGGCAGGCGGAGCCGTCTACGGCCTGTGGCGGGGCTACACACGCTTCCGCGGCCCCCGCGCCTGACGCGCTTCTTTCCCCGCGACGCGCAAATTCCCCCACGACGCGGGAATTCCCCCTGCGCCAGGCATTTTGCGCGTCGCTGGGCGGCACGCGCGTCGTCAGCCAGGAACGTCGCCGGACGCAAAAATGCCCGCACCCTCGAAAGGGAACGGGCATTGAAGCGTAGAGCGGACTCTACTTCTTATTGCGGCGCTGGTGGCGGGTCTTACGAAGCAACTTGCGGTGCTTCTTCTTGGCCATACGCTTGCGACGCTTCTTAATAACTGAACCCACGAAAGTTCCTTACAAACTAGATGCAGTACCTGTCTGATGGAGAAGGTCCGTGGACTGAGCAACAGACTGAACAACTGACAGATTCTTACAATGACGTAAAACGTTCCTTAACAGGGTACCGCTTATCCGGAGCATCCCCTGACCAGCACACTCCGTGGCGTGCAGCGGCCCCCAAGGCGGCTGCAGCAACCACGGGATCGGTGCGGTCAGTCGGTCCGGTTAGGCGGTGCCCGTATGACCGTCCACGACAGCACCCTTGAGGTACTGTTCGACGGCGGTCTCCGGGACGCGGTAGGAGCGGCCGAACCTGACGGCGGGCATCTCCCCCGAATGGACAAGGCGGTACACGGTCATTTTGGAGACACGCATTACCTCAGCCACCTCGGCCACGGTCAAGAACTTGGCGTTCGAGAAGTTCGACTCTGCGGACATTACCCATATTCCTTTGCTCTCAGCAACGACGCCGGTCTATCTGCGGTGTGCGCCGATGCTGAGCCATCGAACAACCGTGTGCTAGTTACTCTAGATGCTCACGTGGCCATTGTGAAAGCCCGGCGTTTCCGTGAGGATGCCGCCAGTTGTTCGAGCACGGACGCCGTCACATCCCACTCCATGCAGGCATCCGTGACGCTCTGGCCGTAGACCAGGTCCGAGCGGCCGGCGGCGTGATCGGCCACGTCGAGGTTCTGCGCGCCGCCCACCAGGAAGCTCTCCAGCATGACGCCGGCAATGGCCCCGGCAGCCGTTCCAGCGTCCTCCAGCTGGGCGCCGATCTCGAGCGCCACCTCGGCCTGGCGGTGGTGGCTCTTGCCGCTGTTGGCGTGGCTGGCGTCCACAATCAGCCGCGGATTGAGGTTCTTGGCGGCGAGCTTGGCGGAGGCCGCTTCGACGTCGGCGGCGGAGTAGTTGGGCCCCTTGCGGCCGCCGCGGAGGATCACGTGGGTGTCGGGGTTGCCCGCGGTGGACACCAGCGCGGCCCGGCCGTCGCCGTCGATCCCGAGGAAAGCCTGGGCTGCGGCCGCGGCGCTGCACGCGTCCACCGCGACCTGGAGGTCGCCGTCGGTCCCGTTCTTGAACCCGATAGGCATGGAGAGGCCGGAAGCGAGCTGCCGGTGGATCTGGCTTTCCGTGGTCCGCGCACCAATAGCGCCCCAGGAGATGAGGTCGGCCATGTACTGCGGGCTGATGGGCTCGAGGAACTCGGTGGCGGTGGGGAGTTCCAGGGCGGTGACCTGCTGCAAGAAGCTGCGGGCCGCTCGCAGGCCGGTGACCATGTCGTGGCTGCCGTCCAGCCGGGGATCGTTGATCAGGCCCTTCCACCCCACGGTGGTGCGGGGCTTCTCGAAGTAGGTCCGCATGACGATCAGCAGGTCTTCCCGGTGCTTCTCGGCCTGGCTCACCAGCCGGCGGGCGTATTCCAGGCCGGCCTTGGGGTCGTGGATGGAGCAGGGGCCCACGATCACCAGCAGGCGGTCGTCAACGCCGTCCATGATGGCCCGGACTTCATCCCGGCCGCGTTCGACGACGTCGGCCGCCTTCGCGTCCAGCGGCAGTTCCGCGATCATCTCCTGGGGCGTGGGCAGGGCGGTGAACTCGCTGACCCTCAGGTTCGACGTGGACTGGCGTTTCGACGACGGCTGCTGGGTTTCGGTGGCTGTTGCGCTCATTTTCGGGGGTCCTGTTCCGGGTGGGAGCGGGCCCCTGATCAGAACCCGCCGTAGAAATGGCGAAGGGCAGAGAATGATCTCTGCCCTGTTGGCTCTGAAGGAAAGTTGGATGCGTGTCAGTTAGACGCGGGCCCCTCCAGAGCCAACGAAAAATACGCATACCAACGGTTAGTCATGGAAACGACCATAAGCCCGCACTGACGGATCACCAAATCAACTGCGTCACATTCGGACCATGCAGCACCGCAGACCGGCGAGGAGCGCGGACGTACAGTTGTGGCCCCTAGGAAGCGTTTCCCAGGAGCCACAAGTGTACGTTCGCGCTGGACTGACCGTGTTTACGCTGTGGTTTGTTCCACCCGCTGCTTGGCGGGCTCTCCGTAGCGTTCCTCCTCGATCTGCTCAAGGCTCTTGCCGCGGGTGTCCGGAGCCCAGATGACCCCGATGAGCAGGGCCGCCACCAAGGCCCCAATCATGATGGCGCCGACAAAGGGCACGCCGCGCTCGGCGAGCAGCGTCGGGAACCAGTAGCTCAGCAGGCCCACAACGATCCGGGCCACGAAAAAGAGGACACCCTGCGCGCTGGCCCGGTAGCGCGTCGCGAACATCTCTGCCGCCCACAGCGCATAGAAGGCCTGCGCGCCGATGCCGGCCGAGATGCCCCACAGCGCCGCGAAGAGAATCAGTACCGGCGTTGTGACGTGGACAAAGACCAGCAGGACCCAGGCGGCAAGGCCCAGCACGGCGCCGATCCCGTACAGCAGGCGGCGGTCGACGCGGTCGCCGTACTTCATGAAGCCGAAGTACGTGGCCGCGACGGTAAGCGTCCACAGCAGCACCTGCAGCAGGTTCTGCTCAGCGGACGATTCGACCCCGGACGACTCGTAGACCCGCGGCATGAAGATGCCCATCTGCCCGGCAACCAGGTTCCAGAGGGCGTAGACGCCCACGAGGAAAAGGATGGCCTTCAGGTTGGTGGCGTTGGTCAGCAGCTCGCGGTAGTTTCGCCGCTTAATGCCGGAGGCTTCCTCCAGCAGGCGCGCTTCGTTCGACTTCTTCCAGGTGTGGGACTCGGACAGCCGGCGGCGGATCCACCAGGTGATGAAGGCGATGACGAACAGGTGGGCGAAGACCAGGCGGCTTCCCAGCAGCCCCAGCGGAACGACGACGGTGGCAAGGAGGAAGACCAGGGCCGGAGCGAGCGACCACGCAAACTGCGCGGTGCCCACGTGCCGGGCCCGCTGTTCGGAGGGCGCCTCTTCCGCGATATAGGTCCAGGCAACGGGCACTCCGGCTCCGACGGCGATCCCTGTGAGGATCACGCCGACGACGAGCATCCACGGTGCCACGGCAAAAATCACCAGGGCCGTGCCGATCATGTAGAGGATGAGGTCGTAGGTATAGATGAACTTGCGGCCGTAGCGGTCGCCCAGCGGGCCGCCGACCATCGCCCCGACTGCGGCACCGAAGGCGTTGGCGCTGAGGGCGGCAATAAGGCCGACGACGAGGTTGCTGAACCCGAAATATTCCTGCCACAGCGTCAGGCTCGTGGCCAGGGCGATGATGGATCCGGCTTCGATGTAGTTGGACATGGACACAGCGACAGTGGCCTTCCAGCCGCCGATCTCTGGGGTTTTGGTCATTCTGGATCTTTCTCTGGCGACGCCGTTGGCGCCGGGCAGCCGCGTTGGGCGTGCCCTGTTTTGATACGTTTCAAGAATGGCGCGACGACGTCAGATCGCCGCATCGAGTGTCAGGGGTTGGTAGCGGCGCAGGGCCGTTCCGGCACCGACTATTTTGCGGAGTTGCGGCAACCCGCCGGCGGCCGCACCTGCGGCGCGGGCCTGGATAAGCACGTTGCCGAGGGCCGTGGCCTCGACCGGGCCGGCGATGACCGGTTTGCCGGTGGCTTGGGCCGTGAGCTGGCACAGCAGCGTGTTCTGCGAGCCGCCGCCGACGATGTGCACCACGTCGACGGCAACACCGGCGAGGCGTTCGGCGTCGGCGATGGTGCGTGCGTAGCCGGCGGCCAGGCTGTCCAGGATGCAGCGGACAATTGCTGCAGGCTCGTCGGGAAGGACGGCGCCGGTGTTGCGGACTGCTGCGCGGATGCGGTCCGGCATGTTGTCCGGGGCGATGAAGGCGGGGTCGTCGGGGTTGATCCGTGGCCCGCCGGGCGGCAGGGCCGCGGCTGCGTCGAGGAGGTCCCCGATCGCCGGCCGGTAACCGGCGCCGGCCCAGGTGCGCTGGCATTCGCTGAGCAGCCAGAGGCCGCCGACGTTGCGCAGGTACCGGGTGGTGCCGTCCACGCCGCGCTCGTTGGTGAAGTTCGCCGCCCGGCTGGCTTCGGTCAGCACCGGGTGCTGCAGCTCTAGCCCGACGAGGGACCAGGTGCCGGAGGAGATGTACGCGAAGTTTTCCTCGTTGCTGTCCGCTGTCGCGGGGACGGCGGCGACGGCCGAGGCGGTGTCGTGCGAGCCGACGGCCACCACCTTCGTTGCCTCAGGCAGCCCGGTCCGCTCGGCGATTCCGGGCAGCAGGGTGCCGAGGGTTTCGCCGGGCTGGATCAGCGGCGGGAACAGATCCTGGGGCAGGCCCAGGGGTCCGAACAGCTCGCTGGCCCACTCCCCCGCGACGGCATCGAACAGCCCTGTGGTGGAGGCGTTGGTGGCCTCGGCGCGGCGGACCCCGGTGAGCAGGAACGCGATCAGGTCCGGGATCAGCAGGGCCTGCAGCCCGCCCAAATCCGGTTCGGTGGCGAGCTGGTAGAGCGTGTTGAACTGCAGGAACTGCAGCCCCGTGGTGGCGTAGAGCCGTGCCGGGTCCAGCTTCTGGTGCACGCGGGCGACGGCGGCGCGGCTGCGCTCGTCCCGGTAGCTGTAGGGCTGTGCGGTGAGTTCGCCGGCCTTATTGACCAGGCCGTAGTCCACCGCCCAGGTGTCGATGCCGATGCTGATGATGGTTTCCCCACGCTCGCCCGCAATGCGGGCCGCGGCAGCGAGGCCGGTGAGCACCTCGGCGAAGAGGGCGTCGAAGTCCCAGCGCAGGCCGCCGTCGGACTCCACCACACCGTTGGGGAAACGGTGCACGACGTCGAGCGCCGCCCGCCGGCCGCCGTCGGCCTCTCCTCCAGTGCTGATGCGTCCCAGGATGACGCGTCCCGAGGAGGCGCCAATATCGACAGCGGCGAACACACTGCCGGCGAACAGGCCGCCGTCGACATCTCCCCCTACAGGGGATGCAGGTACGGTGTTCACCGCAGGAACGCTGCCGCGACGCCGGCGTCGACAGGGATGTGGAGGCCGGTGGTGTGCGAAAGTTCGTTGCTGGTGAGCACGGCCGCGGCGTTGGCGACGTGTTCGGGCAGGACCTCGCGCTTGAGCAGGGTGCGCTGGGCGTAGTACTCGCCCAGTTTCTCCTCGTCCACGCCGTAGACGGCGGCGCGCTTGGCGCCCCAGCCGCCGGCGAAGATCCCGGAGCCGCGGACCACGCCGTCGGGGTTGATGCCGTTGACGCGGATGCCGTACTCGCCCAGTTCCGCGGCGAGCAGGCGGACCTGGTGGGCCTGGTCGGCCTTGGTGGCGGAGTAGGCGATGTTGTTCGGGCCGGCGAACACGGAGTTCTTGGAGGAGATGTAGATGATGTCCCCGCCCAGGCCCTGGTCGATCATGACCTTCGCGGCGGCTTTGGCCACGAGGAAGGAGCCCTTGGCCATGACGTTGTGCTGGAGGTCCCAGTCCTTCTCGGTGGTTTCCAGCAGCGGCTTGGAGATGGACAGGCCGGCGTTGTTGACCACCAGGTCCACGCCGCCGAAGGCCAGCACGGCCTCGTCGATCGCGGCGGCCACCTGGGCCTCGTTGGTCACGTCGGCCTGGACGCCGACGGCGACGTCCGGGCCGCCGAGTTCGGCGGCGACGGCCTGGGCGTTCTCGAGGTTCAGGTCCGCGATGACCACGCAGGCGCCCTCCGCGGCGAGGCGGGTGGCGATGGCCTTGCCGATGCCCGACGCCGCCCCGGTCACCAGGGCGATGCGGGTGGCATGGGACTTGGGCTTGGGCATCCGGGCCAGCTTGGCTTCCTCCAGGGCCCAGTACTCGATGCGGAACTTCTCGGCCTCATCGATCGGGGCGTAGGTGGAGATCGCTTCGGCGCCGCGCATCACGTTGATCGCGTTCAGGTAGAACTCCCCGGCCACCCGGGCGGTCTGTTTGTCCTTGCCGAAGGAGAACATGCCCACCCCGGGGACCAGGACGATGGCGGGGTCTGCGCCGCGCAACGCTGGGCTGTTCGCATCCGCGTGGCGGTCGTAGTACGCCTGGTAGTCCTCGCGGTAGGCGGCGTGCAGTTCCTTCAGCCGGGCCACGGAGTCCTCGATGGAGGCGTCCGCGGGCAGGTCCAGGACGAGCGGCTTGACCTTGGTGCGCAGGAAGTGGTCCGGGCAGGAGGTACCCAGCGCGCCCAGGCGGGGGTGCTCGGCGGCTTCAAGGAACTCAAGCACCGCGGCCTCGTCGCTGAAGTGGCCCACCTGCGGCTTGTCCGCCGAGGCCAGGCCGCGGATCACCGGGGCCAGCGCGGCAGCTTTGGCGCGCCGCTCAGCCTCGGGCAGCGGGGCGTAGCCGGGCAGCTTCGGGCCGAAGGGCTCGGCCTTGCCGTTGGCGGCGATGTACTGCTCGGCCTGTTCGATGATCCAGAGCGAGTTGGCTTCGGCTTCCTCGCTGGTCTCGCCCCAGGCGGTGATGCCGTGCCCGCCCAGGATGGTGCCGATGGCCTGCGGGTTGGCGTCCTTGATCGCAGCGATGTCCAGGCCCAGCTGGAACCCTGGCCGGCGCCACGGCACCCAGACCACCTTGTCGCCGAAGATCTTGGCGGTCAATGCTTCACCGTCGGCGGCCGTGGCGACGGCGATGCCCGAGTCGGGGTGCAGGTGGTCCACGTGGGCGGCGTCCACGAGGCCGTGCATGGCGGTGTCGATCGACGGGGCGGCGCCGCCCTTGCCGTGCAGGCAGTAATCGAACGCGGCCACCATCTCGTCCTCACGCTCCACGCCCGGGTAGACGTTCTTCAGCGCCTGCAGCCGGTCCAGCCGCAGCACCGCAAGGTTCCCCGGTTTCAACGTGCCGAGGTCACCGCCGGAGCCCTTCACCCACAGAAGCTGGACGTCCTCGTCAGTGACCGGGTCCTTTTCGGCGCCCTTCGCGGAGGTGTTGCCGCCGGCGAAGTTCGTGTTCCGCTTGTCCGCGCCAAGGCGGTTGGAACGGGCGATCAGGTCTTCAACAGTCTTGTTTGTTGTGTTCTGCATGTTCATGCCCCTTACGCGCCCCATCCGGATTGCTGGCCGCCCACGCGGTCCTCGTTGATCTTCTTCTGGTAGCCGCTGGCCTTGTACGCCGCCAGCGGGTCCGCGGGCAGGCCGCGGGCTTCACGCCACTCGGCCAGGAGCGGCCGGACGTCGGTGTAGAAAGCGTCGTTGAACACCGCATTTGCGGCCAGCACATCCCCGGCACGCTGAGCCTCGGCCAGCGCGGCCGTGTCCACCAGCAGGGCGCGTGCGGTCATCTCCTGCACATTCAGGACTGAGCGGATCTGGCCCGGGATCTTCTCCTCCAGGTTGTGGCACTGGTCCAGCATGAGCGCAACGCCGGACTCTTTGCCGAAGCCGCCGCCGCGGATCACCTCGTGCATGATGCGGAACAGCTGGAACGGGTCCGCGGCACCCACGATCAGGTCATCGTCCGCGTAGAAGCGGGAGTTGAAGTCGAACGAGCCCAGCTTGCCCAGGCGCAGCAGCTGCATGACGATGAACTCGATGTTGGTGCCGGGGGCGTGGTGGCCGGTGTCCAAACAGACAAAGGCCTTCTCACCCAGCGCCAGAGTCTGCGCGTAGGAGGTGCCCCAGTCCGGAACATCCGTGTGGTAGAAAGCCGGCTCGAAGAACTTGTACTCCAGCACCAGGCGCTGGTCCTCGCCCAAGCGTCCATAGATCTCCTGCAGGGACTCGGCCAGCCTGTCCTGGCGGCCGCGCATGTCATCCTGGCCCGGGTAGTTGGTGCCATCCGCGAGCCAGATCTTCAGGTCCCGGGAGCCGGTGGCGTGCATGATGTCGATGCACTCAAAGTGGTGGTCGATCGCGCGGCGCCGGACGGCGTCGTCCGAGGACGTCAGCGAGCCGAACTTGTACTCGTCATCCTGGAAGGTGTTGGAGTTGATCGTGCCCAGCCCCACGCCCAGGCCGGCCGCGTAGTCATTCAGGGCCGCGTAGTCGTCCACCTTGTCCCACGGGATGTGCAGCGCAACAGTGGGCGCCAGGCCGGTGAGCTCGTGGACCTTGGCGGCGTCCGCCAGTTTCTCCTGGACGGTGCGCGGGGTACCGGGCGTGCCGAACACCTTGAATCTGGTGCCCGAGTTGCCGTAAGCCCACGACGGAACCTCAATAGCAAGCTCCGAAAGCCGGCCCAGTGCCGATGCTGTGTTGTTCATGATCAGTCTTTCGTCAGTGTGTGGCAGTGAAAGTGCTTGGAAGATTTAGTGCTTGAAAGCTTTAGTGTTCGACGACGGCGGCGTCGGCGCTGCTGCCGGCGGCGGCCAGCTGCCCGTCCAGGTTGAACACCTCGTCGAGGACGCGGAAGCCCACGTCGGGCGGAACATCGCTGTCCCGGAAAAGTGTGGCCATGTCCGCCTGCCAGCGGGCATTGACGTCCGTGAGGGCCATCCGGGCCCGGACCGCGTCGAAGTCGTCGCATTCGAGGTAGCCGATCAGCAGCCCGTCGTCGTCAAGAAACAGCGAATAGTTGTTCCAGCCCGCGTCCTTGAGCACGGCCAGCATCTCCGGCCAGACGGCAGCGTGGCGCCGGCGGTACTCCCCCAGCAGCTCCGGCTGGACGGAGGATCGGAAGCAAACCCTCATGTTGTACTCCTGTGGACGTTTCGGTTGCTGCGAAGGGAGAGGAAGCGAACTCGTTCGGCTTTGAATGTTTGCCGAAGTTGAATCGTTTCATTGTTACGATTCAAAGTACTCTGGACGGAAGAAGGGTGTCAAGCGTTTTCACCCGGACAGGCAAATCGATCTTCGGAGGATCAGCAGAATGTCGCGGGCAGCAAGCATCAAGGACGTCGCCAACCACGCGCAGGTTGCGGTGGGGACGGTCTCCAACGTCCTCAACAATCCGGACCGCGTCTCCAAGCGCACCAAGGACAAGGTGCTCCAAGCGATCGACGAGCTCGGCTTCGTCCGCAACGACGCCGCACGGCAGCTGCGCGCAGGGCACAGCCGGACCATCGGCGTCGTGGTCCTGGACGTTGGCAACCCCTTCTTCACGTCGCTGGTCCGCGCCGCGGAGGACGCTGCCGCTGTTAACGGCAGCGCCGTGCTGCTGGGCGACAGCGGCCACGACGCGAACCGGGAATCGCACTACATCGACCTCTTCCAGGAACAGCGGGTCCAGGGCCTGCTGATCTCCCCGGTGGGCGACGTCGCCGACCGGCTGGAGGCCCTCCGGCAGCGCGGTGTTCCCACGGTCCTGGTGGACCGGCTGGCCGATGAGGACCGCTTCAGCTCCGTCTCCGTGGATGACGACGCCGGCGGCTACCTCGCCGCCCGTCACCTCCTCGACCTGGGGCGTCGGAAGCTGGCCTTCGTGGGCGGCCCACTGTCCATCCGCCAGGTATCCGACCGCCTTCTGGGCGCCCGCCGCGCCGTGGCCGAGGTGGACGGCGCAGCACTGGAGGTGCTCGACTCCGACGGCCAGTCCGTTCTCGCCGGACGGGAGGTGGGCAACAGCCTCATGGAGCGAGGCGCAACCAACATGCCGGACGGCATCTTCTGCGCCAACGACCTGCTGGCGCTCGGAGTGATGCAGTCCCTGACCATGATGAACAACGTCAGCATTCCGGACGACGTGGCCCTGATCGGCTACGACGACATCGACTTCGCCGTGTCCGCCGTCGTGCCGCTTTCCTCCATCCGCCAGCCCACCGACGCGATCGGCAGGACTGCCATCGAGCTCCTGACGGAGGAACTGGACGCCCAGCACCCGCGGCACCGTGCCGTCGTGTTCACGCCCGAACTGGTGGTCAGGCAAAGTACCGCCGGCGCCGCCGCGCCCCACTAAGCCGGCCTGCGCTCGGCACGACTCCCACCGGACCGGCACTTCCGGTCAGGGAGTACACTTGGTGGCAGACCACCCGGGAAAGCGCTTGCCAAGGACGCATGCACGCTCCCGTGTAACGGTTGACGATGGCGTCGCGCAGCACCGCAGCGCCGGACAGGAGCACCATGGATATCCCTCTGACGCAGCCCGGCCCGTCAGGCCCGTCAGGCCTGCCAGCCGCCAAAGCCGCTTCCCCGCACCGCACCGGCCCGGCACGTGTGGCCCTGATCGGCGTCCATGGCTTCGGCGCCCACCACCTGAAGAACCTCGAACGGCTGACCCAGGCCGGCGCAGTGGAACTCGTGGCCGTGGCCGACCCGAATCCACCGGCCCCGGGCGCGCTGCCGGACACCACCGTGATCCACCCCGACCTGGAGTCCCTCCTCGCGGGCAACCACCGGCCCGACGTGGTCATTATCGCCACGCCCATCCAGACCCACGCGCCGCTTGCCCTGGCCACCCTGGCCTCCGGCGCCGACCTCTACCTGGAGAAGCCCCCGGTGGCTTCGCTGGCCGACTTCCGCCGACTGCAGGAGGCCGCTCAAGCATCCGGACGCAGCGTGCAGATCGGATTCCAGAGCCTCGGATCGCAGGCGCTGGCGGCCATTGACGGGCTCCTCAACGACGGGACCATCGGCACGCTGCAGGGGATCGGCGCAACCGGGCGCTGGGTGCGGGACCGCGCCTACTACAAGCGCTCCCGGTGGGCCGGCAAGCGCAGCATGGACGGCGTGGACGTGGTGGACGGCGTGGCCACCAATCCCCTGGCACACGCCATCGCCACCGCCCTGCGGATCGCCGGTGCCCGAACCGTGGAGCATGTGGCCTCCGTGGAGACGGACCTGTACCGCGCGAATGACATCGAGGCCGACGACACGTCGGTCATTCGGATCCGGACCTCCGCCGGCCTGCCGATTACATGCGCCCTGACGCTCTGCGCCTCGGAGTCCGTGGAGCCGTACATCACCCTGCAGGGCTCCGAGGGAACGGCCGTTTTCCACTACACGAAAGACCGGCTGCACGTCAGCAACGCCGACGGAGAGCACTCGCTGCAGTTCGGCCGCGACGACCTCACCGAGAACCTGCTGGAATACCTCGCTGGGGACACAGAACTCACCAGCGCCCTCAACGACTCCGGCGCGTTCATGCTGGTGCTTGAGGCCGTCCGTACCGCCGAGCCGCCGGCGCCGGTCACTCCTGGCTTCGTGCGCTGGGAGGGCGACGGCGATGCCGCCCATGCGGTGATTCCCGGCATCGAGGACGCCCTGGAGCGGGCCATCGGCGCCCACGCCACCTTCCGCGAACTCGCCCTGCCGTGGGCGCGCGCCGCTGAGCCTGGCGCCGCCACTGTGCTGTTCGACGACGGCGGCCGTCCGCTGGCCGTCCGGCGCACCGGCGCGCGGCTCAACGCGCGGTTATCGCCGCGGCCCTACCTGCACCCGGTCGCCACACTCGGCGGGACCGTTGTGACGGACCATCTCCCCGCCGACCACCCGTGGCATCTGGGCGCCGGCTTCGCGCTCCAGGACGTCAATGGCACCAACTTCTGGGGCGGCAAAACGTACAGGCGCGACGCCGGCGCGTACGTCTCCCGGCAGGACCACGGCCGGATCGAACTGCTCCCCGCCGCTGCGGGTGATCCGGACGGATTCGACACCCGGGAGCTCCGGTGGCTCGGCACGGACGGACAGCCCCTGCTCACCGAACAGCGGACTGCCAGCCGCGAGGTCCTGGGAGAGAGCGTGTGGCGCCTGGACCTGGGCACGGAGCTGACCGTCGTCGTCGACGTTTCACTGGGGAGCCCCGGTTCCAACGGCGCAGCCGGCAGCGGCTACGGCGGTTTCTTCTGGCGCCTTCCGGCCTGCAGCGGTGCCCGCATCTTCACGTCCGACGCCGAGGGCGAACCCGCCGTCCACGGCTCCGTGGCGCCGTGGCTGGCATGGACCGCCTCCTTCGGCGAGGTGCCCGGCACCCGTTCCGGGCAGGCTGCGACCCTCGTGTTCGGGGCCCCGGCCGAGGCAGCCGATCCGTGGTTCGTCCGCCGCTCCGGGTACCCCGGGGTCGGGTCGGCCCTGGCTTGGGACCGGCCAGTGACGCTGGCCGCAGGGGAATCGCTTCGGCGGAGCCTGAGCGTGTGGGTGTGCGACGGCGAACTGTCGCCGGCCGCCGTCGCATCCCTCCTGGCGCGGCGCTAGCCTAAGACAGGGTCAGCACCGTCCCGGCAAAGGAGCCCCATGCCCGAGCAAGAAGCCTCTCCTCAAGCTCCCCTCTGGAACAACGGCCCGGGCCTGGCCTACGGAGGTGACTACAACCCCGAGCAGTGGCCGGCCGAGGTCCGGCTGGAGGACATCGGTCTCATGAAGGAGGCCGGGGTGACCCTGCTCAGCGTGGCCATCTTCTCCTGGGCTCTCCTGGAGCCGCGCGAAGGGGAGTACGACTTTGGCTGGCTGGACGAGGTCCTGGACAACCTGGACGGCGCAGGCATCAAGGTGGCCCTCGCCACGGCCACGGCCGCTCCCCCAGCCTGGTTGGTGCGGAAGCATCCGGAAGTCCTGCCGGTGACAGCGGAGGGCACCGTCCTGGAACGCGGCTCCCGGCGGCACTACTCGCCGTCGTCCGCTGTTTACCGCCGGTATGCCGCGGGCATCACACGGAAGCTCGCCGAACGGTACAAGGACCACCCGGCGCTGGCGCTGTGGCACGTGGACAACGAGTTGGGCTGCCACGTTTCCGAGTTTTACGGCGCGGAGGACGCCGCGGCGTTCCGGCGCTGGCTGGAACGGCGCTACGGCGGCATCGAGGCGCTGAACGAGGCGTGGGGCACGGCCTTCTGGTCCCAGCACTACGCCTCTTTGGAGGAGGTCATCCCGCCTCGGGCCGCCCCCACCACCCTCAACCCGACGCAGCGGCTGGACTTCCAGCGGTTCAGCTCGTGGGCGCTGATGGACTACTACCGGAGTCTGCTGGCGGTGATCCGCGAGGTGACGCCCAACGTTCCGGCCACCACCAACCTCATGGTGTCCAGCGCCACCAAGTCCCTGGACTACTTCGACTGGGCGAAGGACCTGGACGTGGTGGCCAACGACCACTACCTGGTGGCCGCGGATCCGGAGCGCGAAATCGAGCTGGCGTTCAGCGCGGACCTCACACGCGGCGTCGCGGGCAATAGGCCTTGGATCCTGATGGAGCACTCGACGTCGGCGGTGAACTGGCAGGCCCGTAACCAGCCGAAGATGCCCGGTGAAATGCTCCGCAACTCGCTGGCCCACGTGGCCCGCGGCGCCGATGCCGTCATGTTCTTCCAGTGGCGGCAGAGCGTTGCCGGCGCCGAGAAGTTCCATTCGGCGATGGTGCCGCACGGCGGCCGCGACACCCGGGTGTGGCGGGAGGTGGTGGCCCTCGGCGAGGCTCTCAAGCGGCTTGGGCCGGTCAAAGGCTCCACCGTGGAATCCCGGGTGGCCATCGTGTTCGACTACGAGGCCTGGTGGGCCAGCGAACTGGACTCGCACCCGAGCGAGGACGTGAAGTATTTGGACCTGATCAGGGCGTTCCACCGCTCGCTGTTCCTGCGCGGCGTGAGCGTGGACTTCGTCCCCCCGGCCGCGGACCTCTCCGGCTACCGCCTGGTCCTGGTGTGCACGCTGTACTGCGTCAACGATGACGCAGCGGCCAATGTTGCCGCCGCTGCCGAGGCCGGAGCCACGGTGCTGGTCAGCTACTTCAGCGGCATCGTCGACGAGCGCGACCACATCAGGCTGGGCGGTTACCCTGGAGCCTTCCGGGAGCTGCTGGGCATCAGGACCGAGGAGTTCCACCCGCTGCTCGAGGGCGGCCGGGTGACTTTGAGCGACGGCACCATTGGCCGGGTGTGGAGCGAACACGTCCACCTTGCCGGGGCCGAGGCGGTGGCCACCTTCACCGGCTACCCGCTCTCCGGCGTGCCCGCACTGACCCGGAGGAGCGCCGGCCTGGGCGCCGCCTGGTACCTGGCCACCCTCCTCGATCGCGACGGCATCGAACGCCTCTTGGACCGGCTCCTGGCCGAAGCGGGAGTGGCGGCCTCCGCGGAAGCCGCCGCCGGCGTCGAACTGACCCGGCGGGTCACGGCGGACGGGCGCCGCTTCCTCTTCGCCATCAATCACGGCCGGGAGGACGCGGAAGTGAAGGCCGACGGCGAGGAACTGCTGGGCGGCGGGCGTTTCGGCGGCATTGTCCCCGGCGGAGCTGTGGCCGTGATCGCCGAGGACTGACCGGTTCTCTGGAGTTTTTGACCCCACGCGCGGAAAACCCCGGGCAATCTCTGGTGGGAGACGGCCCGGGGATTTCCTTTCCGTGGTGGAGCTAGCTGCTGATGGCTGACGTCATCTCATCCACCGCTTTCTTACCGGCTTCATCTGCGGAAAGCCTGTTGAACAGCACCTCGGAGGTGTAACGCTTGATGATTTCCTGGATGGCACCCGCGCCCTTCGGCGGCGGGGCAGGAGCCTCACCGAGTTCGTTCTTGATCTGGTCGATGAACTTCACAACCTTGACGTCCGCAGGGGTCAGCTTGGCGGAGATCGCCGCGCGCACATCGGTGTTCGGGTAGACACCACGGTCGGCCAGGAGTGCCTCGCCGGCCTTGGCGTCGTTCGCCAGGAAGTTGATGAATTTGGCGACTTCCTCAGGGTGCTTGGTTCTGGAGGATGCCGACCAGAACTGCGAGGCCTTGTACCAGAGCTTGGCATCAGCAGCGGAGCCGGTCTTGGTGGGGAACCTCAGAACCTTCAGTTCCGAGCCTGCGGCCTTTTCCAGGGCGGGAAGCTGGTTGGACCACCAGAAGGCGAGTCCATTCTTGCCCGTTGCGAGGCCGCTCTGGTCCAGGGGTGCTGCTTCGGCCTCAACAACCTCCGACGCCGAGGGAACTGCCTTGCCCTCACTCATCTGTTTCAGGAAGGCCCACCAGGCGGCGATGTCCGCCGGCTCAAAGCCGAGCTTGCCGTCTTCGGTGTAGAGGGACTTTCCGTTCTGCCTCAGCCATACGCCCAGGGATGCCTCATCGGTCCCGTAGGCGGCCGCCCCGTAAGTGCCCTTCGGGGATTTAGCCGTCACCTCGGCGGAGATCCGTTCGAAGTCTTCCCAGGTCCAGGTCGCGTCGTCGGGCAATGCCACACCTGCTGCCTTGAACACGGCCGGGTTCGCAAGGATGGTGGCTGCATTGATGCCGGCGGGGATACCCGTCAGGCCGTCCTCGCTCTGCCCCGCCTTCAGCGTGGCCTCGTCGAGCTTGGATGTGTCGATGCCGTACTTCGAGAGGTCAAGCAGGGCTCCGCGGCTGGAGTACTCGGTGATGTACTTTTCGTCCATCTGGATGATGTCGGGAGCGTCGTTCGCAGCCACCTGCGTGGCCAGCTTGTCCCAGTAACCGCTCCAGTCGCCGTACTCCGGCTTGATCTTGATCTTCGGGTTTTCGGCTTCGAAGGCCTTGATGGCTTCCTGGGTGACCTGCGCCCTCTTGTCGCTGCCCCACCAGGAGAAACGGAGTTCAACCGTTCCGTCGGCGCTCTGGGCGGCAGATCCGCCGCCACAGGCGCTGAGCGCAAGGACGACGGCGGCTGCGGCAGCAACCACTCCCGCCTTCCGGAGCCGTCGCGGGGTCTTGGATACCTGGGGCCGGCGGGCCTCGGCATCAGGGCCAGGTTTGGGGAACAGTTGCACAGTTCACTCCGATCTTCGTTGATCTTGAAGGAGATGGAAAACGCTTTCCAACTAATGTTATAAGTACTTATCTTGTATTACAAGCATTTGTGCCCGATTGCGCCGGAAGCCAGCGGCCCCGGTGTTCGTTCGCGGCCTACTTGATGCCGGTCGTGGCGATTCCCTTGATGAGGAACCTTTGCCCAAAGAGGAAAACCAGGAACACGGGCAGAAGCGAAACGATGGACATGGCGAAGAGTGAGCCCCAGCTGGTAGCGGACTGCGAATCCACGAACGCGCGGAGCGCAACGGGCACAGTGAACATGTCAGGGTCCGTCAGGTAGATGAGGGCACCGAAGAAGTCGTTCCAGGTCCAGATGAAGGTGAAGATGGTGGTGGTGGCCAGCGCGGGGACCATCAGCGGCAGAATTACGCGCAGGAAGATCCGCGGGTGGCCGGCGCCGTCGATCCTTGCGGCCTCATCAAGTTCCTTTGGGATGCCCCGGATGAACTGGACCATCAGGAACACGAAGAACGCGTCGGTGGCCAGGAGCTTCGGAACGATGAGCGGCCAGAAGGTGTTCACCCAGCCGATCTGCGAGAACAGGATGTACTGCGGGACAATCACCACGTGGAACGGCAGCATGATGGTGAGCAGCATAATGCCGAAGAAGATCTTCTGCCCCGTGAACTGGAGCCTGGCGAAGGCGTAAGCGGCCATGGAGCAGGAGATCAGGTTGCCGAGGATTGATCCCAGCACAACCACCGCGGAATTGAGCATGTAGTGGC
Source organism: Arthrobacter sp. SAFR-023 (assembly GCF_051965295.1). Taxonomy (NCBI): domain Bacteria; kingdom Bacillati; phylum Actinomycetota; class Actinomycetes; order Micrococcales; family Micrococcaceae; genus Arthrobacter; species Arthrobacter sp. SAFR-023. The sequence continues at coordinate 100,663 of NZ_JBQCMF010000011.1, forward strand.
CGAACGGGTGGGTCAGCGCCGACCATCCGTCCGTGTAGTTGCCCATCTCGAGGCTGTTCAGCCACAGACCGGGTTCGCGGAAGATGAGTTCGTTGGCGCGCAGCGAGGAAACAACCATCCACAGCAGCGGGTAGATCATGACTCCGCCGGTGACTATCAGGATCGCATGCTTGATCAGTGCCTTGGTACGTGCGCTGCGGCTAAAGGCAAGGCCGCCGCGTGATTCGCGGCTCTTGCGTGGCCCTCGGGGGTTCGTTGGCTTGCCGGCCGGAGCTTTCTTACTCGGGGCGGGCAGCGTCTCCAGCTTAGTCGTCATAGAAAACCCAATACTTTGCAGCGATGAAGTTGATGGCGGTGAAGGCGCCGATGATGACCAGCAGGAACCAGGCCATGGCGGAGGCGTATCCCATATCGAACTGGCCGAAGCCCTTTTGGTAAAGGTAGAGCGTGAAGAACATCGTCGAATCCGAAGGGCCGCCGTTGCCGCCGGAGACGATGAACGCCTGCGTGAACGACTGGAATGATCCGATGATCTGCAGCACCAGGTTGAAGAAGATGATGGGGCTCAGGAGCGGCAGGGTGATGCGCCAGAACTGCTGGAGCTTGGTGGCACCATCCACCTCGGCGGCTTCGTAGTACATGTTGGGTATCTGGCGCAGGCCGGCAAGGAAGATGATCATCGGAGCGCCGAAAGTCCAGACGTGGAGCAAGATGATCGACCCCAGCGCCGTACTCGGGTCAGAAATCCACCCCGGACCCTCGATGCCGGCAAGGGCAAGTACCTGATTCACGAGGCCGGTGGTGCCGAAGATCTGCTTCCACAGGATCGCGATGGCCACCGAGCCGCCCAGCAGCGACGGCAAGTAGAAGACAGAACGGTAGAACGGGAGGCCACGAAGGCCTTTATCCAGTACCAGCGCGATCAGCAGGGCAACCGCCAGCTGCAGCGGAACGCCGACGAGTACATACGTGAACGTCACCCCGAGCGAATTGTGCAGTCTCGCGTCGGTGAACATCCGCTGGAAGTTCTCCAGGCCCACCCACTCCGGGGCCTGAATCAGGTTGTAGTCGGTGAAAGAGAGGTACAGCGACATCACCATGGGACCGACGGTGATAGCCACCAGTCCCACCAGCCACGGAAGCAGGAAGATGTAGGCGGCCTTGTTGTCCCGCCCGCTGGCCTTCTTCTCTTCGGCAGTCTTCGGCCCCTTGCGGCGCGAGAGGGACGTGAGTTCGGTAATGGCACTCACGGCGCGCACCTCGCTCGCTGCGGCTTAGGTATGTGTTGAGCGGCCATGCGGTCTCCTTTGGTCATCGTGGCCATTCCCGCGCGGGCGTTCCGTCCCAGATACTCAGGAACGCCTCTGCCGCGGATTAATGCTTCATTCGGCAGGAGTGCTTTGTGCCCTCCGTCACTCTCGTGAAGCCGTCGCTACAACGGTAAACGCTTTCCAAGGCGATGTATAGATTATTTCGTAAATTTAGGAAAACGCTTTCCACGTCCGGCCAAGCCAAGGGAGGCCACCAGCAGGCAGGTGTCAGAAAACGCTTTCTCAGGTACGGTGTTACTGCCTGCGTTTCCCTCCCTGTCCAGCAGTACTTCCCACGCAAGGATCAACCCGCATGTCGCTACCTTCCGCTTACGCTCCCTCTCCCGCCCCCCACAGGGCACAGACCCCGGTCCCCCGGATCGCCCTCGTCGGCGTACACGGTTTCGGCGCGCGGCACCTGGCCAACCTGGCCCGGCTGGAGGCGTCCGGAGTGCTCGAATTCGTGGCAATAGCGGACCCCCGCCCTCCCGCAGACGGAGTCCTGGAAGACTCCGTAGCCGTCTTCCAGACTCTCGATCACCTCCTTCAGGCGGGGACCGCTCCGGATGTCGTCATCCTGGCTACCCCCATCCAGACACACGTTCCCCTCGCCATGGCTGCCCTGTCCGCTGGCGCGGACGTTTACGTGGAGAAGCCCCCCGCAGCGTCCCTGCAGCAGTTCCAGGAACTGCTGGCGGCCGCAGAGTCAGCAAGCCGGCTCGTGCAGGTTGGCTTCCAGAGCCTGGGATCCGACGCGTTGCCCGCGATCCGGCGGCTTATCGCGGACGGGGAGATCGGGGACGTGCTCGGACTGGGCGCCGCGGGAGCCTGGCTACGGACTCGCGGCTACTTCAAGCGCTCGCGCTGGGCCGGCAAGCGGGCCATCAACGGAACCGATGTGGTTGACGGCGTCGCCACCAACGCGCTGGCACACGCCGTGGTGACGGGTCTCAGCATCGCCGCTGCCCGCACCCTTGATGATGTGGCCTGCGTGGACACCGATCTCTATCGCGCACACCCTACTGAAAGCGACGACACGTCGGTGATCCGGGTCCGCACCTCCGCGGGACAGGTCCTCACCTGCGCACTGACCCTTTGCGCCGCCCGGCAGACACGTCCTTCCATCACTGTTTTCGGCACGGCAGGCAAGGCAGAGCTCTTTTACACGGAGGATGAACTGGTGGTGAGCACTGACCACGGCGAACGCCGGGAACTATTCCCCCGCACGGATCTGCTGGAGAATCTGCTGGAGGTACGCGCCTCGGGCGGAGAGCTGCTCAGCCCGCTGTCCGGCTCGGGAGCCTTTATGGCTGTGCTCGAAGCAATCCGCACGGCACCCGCACCGCAACAGATTGACGACAGGTACATCAAGTGGGAAGGCAGCGGCGATGATTCCCACCCCGTCGTAGAGGGAATCGCTGAACTGATCGAACGCGCCACCCTCGCGCAGGCAACCTTCTCCGAACTGGGCGCACCGTGGGCCAGACCGCTGGAGCCAGCCGCCACTTGCACGGTCGGCGGACGCGAAGTAGCCAGTTATCAGGACGGGAGCCGCATCCGCCCCGCCTCATCCCCGCGGCCTTACCTGCATCCGGTTCGTACGCTGGCAGGCACCGTGGTGACTGACCACCAGCCCACCGATCACGTGTGGCACCTTGGCGTCGGAGTGGCAGTACAGGACGTCAACGGCATCAACTTCTGGGGCGGGCGGACGTACACGCGCGACGCCGGCCGTTACGTCTGGCGCCCGGATCACGGCAGGATTGTGCGCACCTCAACGAGCAGTGACTCATCCGGCAGTGCGCTCTCTGAGGTACTGTCCTGGAACGGACCCGACGGCGCCCCGGTTCTGCGGGAGCAGCGCAACTGGACATGGGCCGCCGTCGACCTTCAGACCTGGCGCCTGACGCTGGACTTCACCCTGACGCCGGCGGGTGACGCTGCCGTCAGCCTGGGCAGTCCCGGTTCCAACGGGCGGCGGCTAGGCGGCTACGGCGGGTTCTTCTGGCGCCTGGCTTCCTGCGACGACGCCCGAGTTTGGTCCCCGGCGGGATCAGGGGAGGCCGCGGTGCATGGATCCGTGAGCCAGTGGCTCGCGTGGAGCGGAACCTTCGGCGGGAATCCGGCCACGCTGGTCTTCACATCCCCGGCGGATTGCGACGATCCGTGGTTCGTGCGGGTGGGAAGTTATCCGGGTGTCGGACAATCGCTCGCCTGGGAGGAGCCGGCACTCCTGCAGCCCGGAGAATCGGTCACCAGGAGTGTCACCGTGTTCGTGTCCGATGCGCGGCTCGGAACCGCTGACATTGACGCACTGGTGACGGGCATGGAGGGCAGCTCATGAACGCCGGGCAGGTCGGCCAAGCGCTGGCGGCAGGGCCCGACTGGGAGTGTCCCGCGGGCAGCACCGCCCCCGGGACGCCGGCGGACCGGGCGCTAAAGCGGCGGCGGGTGCTGGACATTCTCGAGGCCGCGGAACGCGACTCGCTCCTCCTCACCAGCAACACCGCCCTCACGTGGTACCTGGACGGCAGCCGGATGCACATCAGCCTGGCGGGCGACCCGATCGCGGCGCTCCTCGTGGACCGGACCGGCGACCGCCTCATCACCTTCAACAATGAGGCGGAACGGCTCGCCGCCGAAGAGCTGCCACCCGGCGTCGAACTTCACACGGTTCCCTGGCACGGACAGCTCGCGGACGCCGCCGCTGCACTGGCCGGACCCGGAGAGCCGCTGGCAGAGAATGCCGTGGCCGCGGAATTGCGGGCAGCCCGGCAGCCCATGCTGCCCGGCGAGAGTGCCCGCTACGCGCAGCTGTGCGCGGATGCCGCAGGCGCCATGACCGACGTCCTGTCCCGGGCAAGGCCGGACACTACCGAGTTCGAGGTCGCCTCCGCGCTTGCCGCGCAGATCGTCGCGGCGGGCGCGGAGCCCCTGGTCCTTCTCTGCAACGGCAGCTCGCGCAGCGCGTTCCGGCACCCGCTGGCCACCCACTCGCCCCTGGGCCGCCGCGCCATGGCCGTGGTCTGCGCCCGGCGGCACGGCCTGGTGGCCAACGTGACCAGGTGGGTGAGGTTCGACGCCGGCACCCCCGACGAGCTGGACGCCGAGAAACGCATCGCGGCGGTTGAGGCGGACATCTTCGCTGCCACGGTTCCGGGCGCCCGGCTCGGCGGCATCTTCGCCGAGATCCAGGCCGCCTACGCCCGGCACGGCTTCGGCACCGACCAGTGGATGCTGCACCACCAGGGCGGACCCGCCGGCTACGCAGGCCGCGATCCGCGCGCCACCGCCGCCACGGACGACGTCGTGGTGCCCAACCAGGCCTTCACCTGGAATCCGTCCGGCCCGGGCGTCAAGATCGAGGACACGGTCCAGCTGACGGCGGCGGGAACCAGCGTCCTGACGCTCGACCCGCGGTGGCCGGCCTCGGACATCAACGGACTCCCCCGGCCGCTGACACTGCAGCTGTAGCCCGGGCCTACCCATCCAGGTAGCAGCACAGGGCGTTCCCAGACCTGGGAACGCCCTGTGCTGCTACTTACTTGGGGTGCGCGTACTTACTTCGTTGACCGCGGGACCTACGAGAGCCGGAACGCGGGGTCGGCCGGCAGGTCGAAGGCGCGGTCCCGCGGCTCGGGCAGGAGCGCCGCGGTGAAGCTGAACCCCAGTCCCGGGAGGCCCGTGCCGTAAAGGCGGCTGTTCCGGATCCGAACCGGCGACTGGCCGGCCAGAATGCCCAGCTGTTCGAAGGAGGCGTCCTCCACGTCCTCCACGCTTACGGACTCGGCGAGGGTCAGGGCCAGCTGGCCGGACAGCTCGGGCAGCAGGTGCGGTGCCACCCGGATGCTGTTGGCCCGGGCCAGCTCGACGATGCGCCGGAAGGGCGTAATACCGCCCACGCGGATGATGTTGGGCTGGATGATGTCGACGGCCTCGGCCTCGATGAAGTCCCGGAAGCGGTAGATGGTGTGGACGTTCTCGCCCAGGGCGATGGGCACCGGCGACTGCTTCCGCAGGCGGCGGTAGGCCGAGAGGTCATCGGCGCGCAGCGGTTCCTCCAGCCAGTCCAGGCCGAACTGGCCCAGTACGTCCAGGGCACGGAGGGCGGCGGGCAGGTCCCAGCGCTGGTTCGCGTCGATCATGAGCCGGCGGTCCGGGCCGAGCACCGAGCGGACGGCTGCCACGCGTTCGGCGTCCTCGGCCAGGTCCGGTTTGCCCACCTTGATCTTCACGGCCTGGTGGCCGGCGGCCACCCACCGTTCGGTCTGCGCCACGAGTTCCTCAAGCGAGTAATGCAGGTTGACGCCCGAGCCGTAGACGTCCACCGATTCCTGCCGCTGGCCCAGCAGCCCGGCCACTGGCACGCCCGCGGTGCGGGCTGCCAGATCCCAGAGGGCAAGGTCGACGCCGGCCATGGCAATGGTGGTGAGCCCGCCGCCGCCGGCCTCGTGCAGCCTTTTCCAGAGCTGGTCCCAGACGACCTCGGGGTTGGCGTCGAGCCCGGTGATGAACGGCGCGATGTCGTGGTCAAGGAGGGCCTTGACGGCCTGCGGCCCAATGGTGGGCGTCCAGGAAAAACCGTGCCCCGCACCGCCGTCGTCCGTAAAAAGGCTGGTGGCGATGATGTGGTTCTCCGGCGCATCAGCACCCCAGCTGCGCCGCAGCGGCACCGTGATCAGGCGCGTGTGGAGTCCCGCGATCTTGGCCGCCATCAGCGGCCGGCCAGTTCGTGGCCCTTGGCCAGGATTGCCTTGAGCTCCACGAGCTGGTCCTCGGTGGGGTCCACCAGCGGGGGCCGGACCGGTCCCACCGCCAGGCCGCTGAGGCGCAGCCCCGCCTTGATCAGGGAGACGCCAAAGCCCGGCGTCTGGTCCCGCAGGCGCACGAGGGGCGCGTAGAAGCCGTCGATCAGGGCCTCCCGGCGGGCCTCGTCGCCGCTGGCGTAGGCGTCGTAGTAGGCGGTGGCGATTTCCGGTGCCATGGCGAAGGCCGCCGAGGAGTACAGCGGGATGCCGAGTCCGCGGTAGGCGCCTTGCGTCAGCTCGGCGGTCAGCAGGCCGTTGAAGAGCAGGAAATCCTTCCGGCCGCTGGCCTTGACGGCGGAGACGATCTCCTGGGCCAGGCCGACGTCGCCGATCCCGTCCTTGAAGCCGATCACCTTGGGGTTGGCGGCCAGCTGTGCAATGGCCTTTGCCGTGAACTTTGCCGTGCCGCGGTGGTACACGATCACCGGGAGGCTGCTCGCGCCCGCCACCGCCTCAATGTAGGCCACCACGCCGTCGGTGGGACCGGACACCAGGTACGGCGGCAGAACCAGCAGCGCGTCCGCGCCCGCCTCCTCGGCCGCGCGGGCTGCGGCGAGCGCGTGGCCCAGGGGACCGCCGGCGCCGGCGATGACCGGCACCTGGCCGTTGACGGTTTCGACGGCGGCCGCCACCACGGTGCGCACCTCATCAATGCTCAGGGCATGGAATTCGCCGGTGCCGCAGGCCGGGAACACCCCGCCAGGACGGTGCGCCAGGCGCGAGGCGATGTGTTCCTTCAGGACCGCAACGTCCACGGTTCCGTCGGCGCCGAAGGGGGTGACGGGAAAGAAAAGCACGCCGTCGAGGTTCATTTGGTCTCCTGTGGTCCGGGTGTGGCTGATCCTGGGCTGGCTGGTCCTGCGGCGGCGCCGACCAAGGTTTCCCCGGTCAGGGTTTCCTCGGTCCGGGCTTCCCCGGTCCAGGCGAGTTCAGTGCGCCACGTGCGCCGGGGCTCCCAGCCGAGCAGCCGCTTGGCTTTGGCGATGGAAAAGGCGGGACTGGTGCCGGAGAGTCCGGCGGCGTGGCCGGCACTGCCGGGCAGGAACCGGGGGAGAAGCGCGGCCAGCGGTTCGGTGGCCAGCGCATCGGCGGCCCCCACGAAGAAGGTCTCGCCGTTGGGGATGGACTCCATGTTCCGCAGGAGCACATCCAGGAAGTCGGCCACATCCCGGGCATCCACGTAGTTGAAGAGGGCCGGCGCGGACAGGGCGGGGTCGGTGAGGCGTTCGCGGACGGTGTGCCCTTGCTGGGTGGGAGCGCCCTCCCATTCCTCCGGCGAGATGACGTAGCAGGGACGGAAGGCCGCATAGCGGATGCGGTCCCCCTGGGCAGCTGCGAACATCTGCACGGTCTGTTCGGCAATCAGCTTCGACAGCGCGTAGGCGTTCCAGGGGCGGGGCGTCGTGGCCTCGTCCACCGGGAAGGTGTCCGGCAGCCAGCCGGCGGGCGAGCCGTAGCCCAGGACCGTGGGGCTGCTGGCCGTGATGATCTTCCCGATGCCGAGTTCGGTGGCCGCGCTGACCACCGTGAACGCGAGGCGCGTATTCGTGCTGAAAATGACCTCCTCGGGTGCACTGAAAGGCACGGCGATAGCAGCGAGGTGGATGACGGCGTCGGGCGCTGTGCGTTCCAGGAGGCGGAACGCCTCGCCGGGGACCAGCAGGTCCGCCGTTTCCTGTGCGACGCCGGCCGGGAATGTGCCGTCCGGGACAGCGTCCCGGTCCGCCGAGATGACCTCGTGGCCCGCTCCGGCGAGGCCAGCGACGACGCTGCGTCCCAGCCGCCCGGCGCCGCCGGTGACAAGAATTCTGCTCATGGTGTTTTCCTGTTCCTGCTGCGTTCAGGCCCGGCCGCGGCGCAGTTCCACGCCCAGGCCAAGCTCACTGATGCGGACGGGAAGTTCGGTTTCCAGCGAGGCGTTGCCTGCGATGCCGACAGATACCGAGCGCAAGCCGTCCAGGTAACCGGACGGGCGCCCCAGCGGATCCTCGCCCGGGCCGTTGAAAAGGTCGGAAAGCAGCAGGTTGTCGCCGCCGCCGTGGCCGCCCTCGCCGTTGACGATGGGCACTTCATAGGCGGGCTCCCAGTGGCGCTGGACCACGAGCCGTTCGCCGTTGCGGCGTACGGCGTCGTCCTCCTCAACGGGCGTGGCGGAGGGGTCCACCACCGTCTTCTTGTCGGTGCTGTGGACGACGGCGGCACGCTCCACCACCTCCAACTCGGCCCTGCCTTCGGTTCCGTTAACGGCAACCCGGTAGCCCTCCCACGGGCTGTGGGCGTTCAGGGAGTAGTTGAGCGTGGGCCCGCCGTCGTAGTCCACCGTGAGCGCCAGGTTGTCCTCAATGGTGATGCCCTCGGTGAAGACGTCCTGGTCCCGGCGGTAGCCGTCGAACTTCTCGTTGTCGAAGTACAGCTCACGCAGCCGCTCGTCCTTGCGGAGGTCCAGTGCGAAGGGGTCCCTGCCCTGGGAGCCGTTCTCCAGGGTGCCATCATCTGTGGTGCCGCGCTCGGGCCGGGCGCCGAGGCCGCGCTCCGCGGCATTTTTGGCGCCATAGAACCGCAGGCCGCCGGAGGCGTAGACCCGCTCGGGCACGTCGTCGATCCACCAGTTGACCAGGTCGAAGTGGTGGGAGGCCTTGTGGATGAGCAGCCCGCCGGAGTTCTGCTTGTCGCGGTGCCAGCGGCGGAAGTAGTCGGCTCCGTGGACCGTGTCCAGGACCCAGCTGAAGTCTACGGACGTGACCTTGCCGATCACGCCGTCCTGGATGACCTGCTTCAGCGCGCTGTTCCGCGGCGAGTAGCGGTAGTTGAAGGTGACCACCACGTTGCGGCCGGTGGCTGCAACGGCTGAGGTGATGCGGCGGCAGCCCTCGGCGTCGATGGTCAGCGGCTTTTCGACGACGACATCGGCACCCGCCTCCAGCGCCTCGACGATGTAGTCCGCGTGGGTGTAGTCGGGGGTGGTGACGATGACGCGGTCGATCGCGTTTGCCCTGATGTATTCGGTCAGGTTGCCGGGGTCGAAGGAGTCGGCCGGCGCCTCCGCGCCGAGTTCCCGGATGAGCCGCTGGTAGTACTCCACGCGGCCCGGATTGGCGTCCGAGAGGGCCACCAGTTCGGCCACATCGGCGTGCTGGCCGAGGATGGCCCGGATGTACATTTCCGAGCGGCCGCCGGTGCCGATCAGGGCGATCCGGGACCGCGTCACCGGTGTTTCCGTTTCAGGCTGTGGCTGCCGGGCGGTGTCGACATTGACCATGGGTGGGCCCCTTTCCAAAGGCGGTACGCGGGCGGCCTGACGCCCTGCCCACGTGAAGGAAGAATCCTGAGAAAGCGTTTTCTCGAAACGTTATAAGCTTTGTATCAAGACTCCGGCGAGCGCGTCAACCATCCTTCGAAAGCCGGGCGTGCAGCAGCAGCGGACCGTGTTAGTTCCGTGGCAGCGGACTGACGGAGGAGGACAGGAAGGAAACATATGGGCAGGAGAACCGGCACCCGGCGTGTCGGCATCGCGGACGTCGCTCTCAAGGCCGGCGTCTCGCACGCCACCGTTTCCCGCGTGATGAACGGCAACTTCACCGTGGATCCCGCCATTGCCCAGCGCGTGCGGGATGCCGCGGCGGACTTGAACTACCAGCCGAATCCCGTGGGCCGCAGCCTTGCCCTGGGCAAGACCGACACCATCGGCATCGTGGTGCCCGACCTCGCCAACCCCACATTCCAGGCCATCCTGCGCGGGCTGAGCATGGCCGCGGCCCAGGACGGCTACCGCGTGCTCATCGCGGACTCCTCGGAAGTCTCCAGCGAGGAGGCGATTCTGGCCGGGGAAGCGCGGCGCCGCTGCGACGGGCTCGTGCTGTGTGCGCCGCGTATGGGCGACGCCGAACTCGAGGAATTAGCCCCCTCGCTTCACCCCGTGGTCCTGATCAACCGCAGCACCACGGAAACCCGCGTGCCAAGCCTTGAGGTGGACTACAGCCAGGGCGTCCAGGAGCTCGCGGAACATTTGGTGGACCTGGGGCACACCAGCATCGCCTTCCTGGCCGGCCCCGCCCGAAGCGCCTCCAACCGGGCACGCATGGCAGGGCTGGACAAGTTCCGGGCCGCACATCCCGGCGTCGAGCTCCGGATGCTCGAGGGCGGCTCCAGCTTCGAAACCGGCCATGAAGCGGTGGACGAGGTGCTGGCCAGCGGGGCCACCGGAGTCCTCGCGTTCAACGACCTCGTGGCCATGGGGCTCCTGAGCGGATTGCACGAGCGCGGGGTCCGCGTTCCTGGGGACATCTCCGTCACGGGCTTCGACGACATCCCTTTTGCCCGATACACCACCCCGCCGCTCACCACCGCCGCAGTGCCGATCACGGAGCTCGGCGAACACGCCTGGCACAGCCTGCGGGCCCTGATCCGCAACGCCGAGGCACCCGAAGAGGAGAGTACCTTCCAACCCCGCCTTGAAATCCGGGGAAGCACCGGCCCCGCGGCAAAGTAGCCGCCGGGTCCGGAGTTTTTGTCCAGATGATGGCCGCTACCGCCCCCGAAGTCGTGACAAGTGGACAAAAACTCCTTGCCTCGGGCGCTTTAGGGGCGCCGGGGGGTTAGGGCTTGGCCGGGACCAGGAGCACGTCGACGAGCTCCGTCAGGCCGCCGGCCATGTCCACTTTCTTGTCGTACAGCCACTGCAGCTGGAGGCCGTCGAAGGCTGCGATGACCAGCCGCGCGAGTGACTCCGCTGCGACGTCGGACCGGACCTCCCCCGCGTCTTGGCGCCGGACGATGTCGAGCGCCAGCTCCTCGACCAGCTGGGAGTACCTGTCCTGGAAGTAGCCGTGCGAAGCGTGCCCGGGATCATTGGCCGTAGCCGATGCCACGGCGTAAAGCGTGGTCAGCCCGGGCTCTTTCTCGTTCCGCTCCGCGACCGAGGCCAGCATGGACAGTCCAAACTCGGCCAATCCCCCGATGTCCCTGCTGCGCCGGTCGCGCTCGGCAAGCACCGCCGTCAGCAGCTCCTGCTTGCCGCTGAAGTAGTGGAAGAGCGTTGCTTCCTTGACCCCCACAAGCTCGGCCACGCGCTTGAGGGCAGCGCCCTCGAAGCCTTCGCTGGCAAATACATCTGTGGCGGTCTGGATGATCTGCTCGCGGCGTTCGGCGCCTTTGGCGTACTGCCCGCGGGGCTTGGAGGGAGACATTTCGCCAGTTTATTTCACGGCTCCGGCCGCCGGTGGACAAGTCAAAATTTAGCAAAACCTAGTCAGACTCGGTTTTCGGCGCTAGGCTTACTCTGCGGCCCAACGGTGGGTCACTTTTTCGTCAGGAGGCAATGTGGCCATCGAATCCCTCTCCGAGGAGACCGCGGCACCGCCCGCACTCTCTTCAACCGCAGGACCGTCCGTCAAGGCACCCCGGGCCTACGTCATCGGCATGCCCATCGCCAGCGCCGGCCTGTGGATGGCCCTGCTCGCGCCGGCCCTCGTCGTCCTCGCCATCAAGGTCTCCGAGATCACCACTCCGGAAACCAGGGCCGGAGCACTGAGCCTGGTGGCCGGTGCCGGGGCCGTCATCGCCCTGCTGGCAAACCCGTTCTTCGGGCGCCTGAGCGACCGCACTACCTCCCGGTTCGGCATGCGCAAGCCGTGGATTGTTGGCGGTTCGCTGATCGGACTCGCCGCACTCTTCTTCCTGGGCCTCGCCGGCGATGTAGCCGGCGTCCTGGGTGCCTGGGTGGTGGCGCAGCTGGGATTCAACGCCGCGCTGGCCGCCCTAGTTGCGACGCTCCCGGACCAGGCCGGCCCGGCCGAGCGCGGCCGACTCTCCGGCCTCATCGGCATGACCCTGCCGATTGGCCTCGTGGCCGCGGCCTACTTCGCGCAGCTCTTCGACAATGCCTTCCAGATGGCGGTGGTTCCCGGAATTGTGGGCACCGCGCTGGCCATCGGCTTCGCCTTCACCTTCAAGGACCGGGTCCTCACCGAGCGGCCGGCGCCCCTTGACCTGAAGGAGATCCTGGGCTCGTTCTACTTCGATCCGCGCCTCCACCCCGGCCTCGGCTGGGCCTGGCTGACCAAGTTCATGGTCTACATCGGCTACTGCGCGGGCCTGCTCTACCTGCCGTACTTCTTCGCCGACCAGCTCCATGTGGCCGAGGAAAGCATCCCCTCGCTGGTCTTCCAGGCCACCCTGGTCAGCTCCGCGGGCACCGTGGTCACCAGCATCGCGGGCGGCTGGATCAGCGACCGGATCGGCAAGCGCAAGGCCCTGGTGATTGCCTCCAGCCTCATTATCATGGCGGGCCTGATCGTCATCGCCATGAGCCCCGGCACGGGCCAGGTCCTCGTGGGCCAGGCGATCGTAGGCCTCGGCCTGGGCTGCTTCGGCGCCGTAGATGTGGCCCTCATCGCCGACCTGCTGCCCAGCGGCCAGACGGAAAATGCCAAGACCTTCGGTGTCTTCAACATTGCCCAGGCGCTCCCCCAGTCCATCGTGCCCGCCGTCGCCTTCCCCGTCATCGCGCTCGGGGGCTACCCCGCACTCTTCCTCGGCGGGGCCGCCGTCGGAATCATCGGCGCCGTCCTCGTCACCCGCATCAAAGGAGTCAAGTAAGTGAACCCCACCCTGTCCGCACAAAAGTCCTTCCGCGCCGCAAACGCGGAACTGCCGGCGGAGGCCGAGGCGCGCCTGCGCGAGCTGGCCGGAAGCCTGAGCCTGGAGCAGCAGGTCAGGCTGCTCACCGGCGCGGATGTCTGGTCCACGCACGCACTGCCGGAAATCGGGTTGAGCCGGATCGTGCTGTCCGACGGCCCCGCCGGCGTCCGCGGTGAAGACTTCGACGAGCGCCACGACTCAGTTTCCCTACCGTCGTCGTCCGCCCTCTCCGCCACCTGGAGCGTGGACATCGCCCGCCGCTACGGCCAGGTGCTGGGCCAGGAGGCCCGCCGCAAGGGCGTCCACGCCGTCCTGGGACCCACCATCAACCTGCACCGCTCCCCGCTGGGCGGCCGCCACTTCGAATGCATGAGTGAGGATCCGCGCCTCACCGCCACCCTGGCCGCCGGCTACGTTTCCGGCGTGCAGTCCATGGGCGTGGGCGCCACCCCTAAGCACTACCTCGCCAACGAGGCCGAGACTGACCGCTTCACCGCCGATTCCGTCGTCGATGAGCGGCCCCTGCGGGAGCTCTATCTGGCCGCGTTCGAGGATGCCGTCACCGAGGCGCGCGCCTGGCTGGTCATGAGCTCCTACAACTCCATCAACGGCACCACGGCCAGCGAGAACAAGCTCCTGGAAACCCCGCTGTCCACCGAGTGGGGCTTCGACGGCGTCGTAGTCTCGGACTGGACGGGCGTCCGTTCGGTGGATGCCGCCAACGCCCGCCAGGACCTGGAGATGCCCGGCCCGGTGGGCCACTGGGGCGCCAAGCTGCTTGCCGCCGTCGAGGACGGCCGCGTCAGCGGGGACGCGATCCTGGAAAAGGTCACCCGCATTCTGCGCCTGGCCGCCAGGGTCGGTTCGCTCGAAGGTTTCGATGCCGCAGCCACCGCCTTCCCCATGGAACTCGACGGCGCCCAGGTGGCCCGCGAGGTGGCAGTCCGCGGAGCCGTGCTGGTCCGCAACGAGGGCGGCCTCCTCCCGCTCGACGCCAATTCGCTCAGCAGCGTTGCCGTCATCGGCCACAACGCCGAGGAGGCCCGCACGCAGGGCGGCGGCAGCGCCACCGTCATGCCGCGGTACACGGTCTCGCCGCTGGAGGGCCTGCGCAAGGCACTGCCCGACGACGTCACGGTCACCTACGCCCGCGGCGCCAAGGTGGCCGAGGGGCTGCAGCCGTTCGCCCGCAAGGCCCTGCACAACCCGGTCAGCGGCGTGCCGGGCATGCGCGTCACCTTCCTGGCGGCCGACGGCACGGAGATCTCGGGCGAAGACCGGCTGGCGTCGCACCTGATCTGGTTCGGCGTCGGCATTCCGGAGGGCGCGGCTGCCATCCGCATGCAGACCGAATGGACAGCCGAAACCGCCGGCGTCCACCACCTCGGCGTGGGCACGGTGGGCCCCATCGCCCTCTCCATCGGCGGCACCGAGGTCTTCAACGGCGAACTTGAGGACGACACCGACGTCCTGGGCGCCGCCCTGTTCGATCCGCCCCAGACCATTCACGCCTTCGAGGCCGCCGCCGGCCAGCGGTTCGTCATCGACGCGCTGTACCAGCTGCCGCAGCAGCAGGAGATTCCGCTGACCGCCATCCTGCTCGGCGAGGAGGCCATGGTCACCGACCCCCAGGCCGAGATCCGGGCGGCCGTCGAGGCGGCACGGACGGCCGATGTCGCCGTCGTGGTGGTGGGCACCAACGCCGCCATCGAATCCGAGGGCTTTGACCGCAAGGACCTGGACCTCCCGGGCCACCAGAACGAGCTTGTCGAGGCCGTGGCCGCGGTCAACCCGCGCACCGTCGTGGTGGTCAACGCCGGTTCGCCGGTGCTGATGCCGTGGCTGGACCGGGTCAGTTCGGTGCTGCTGGGCTGGTTCGGCGGCCAGGAGTTCGGCACCGCCGTGGCGGATATCCTGCTCGGCAAGGAGGAGCCCGGCGGCCGGCTTCCCACCACCTGGCCGGCTGCGCTCGAGGACGTTCCCGTGCTGAGCACCACGCCCGTTGACGGCAAGGTGGTCTACAGCGAGGGCATTCACGTCGGCTACCGCGCCTGGCTCAAGCAGCAGGCCGCCGGCGGGGCCGCTCCGCTGTTGCCGTTCGGTTTCGGCCTCGGCTACACGACGTTCGAACTCGGCTCCGCGCACGCGCCGCAGTCCGTTCCGGCGGGCCAGGACCTCGTGGTGCACGTCCCCGTCCGGAACACCGGCACCCGCACCGGCCGCGAAGTGGTCCAGGTCTACCTGTCCCGTGAGGATTCGGCGGTGGAGCGGCCCGTCCGCTGGCTGGCGGGGTACGCGGGGACTCACCTGGCGGCAGGCGGCACGGACACCGTTGAGGTGCGGATCCCGGCCCGCGCGTTTGGCCATTACGACGGCGGCTGGCAGGTTGAGCGCGGCACCTTCCGCCTGCTGGTGGGCCGGCACGCGGCCGACGACTTCCAGGCGCTGGAGGTCGAGGTCCGCTGACCCGTCAACCCAACTGACTCGCAGTTAATGTCGTTTTGACCGCTCATAACGGCATCAACTGCGAGCCAGTTGGGAAAGTCAGCTACGGCCGGGCCGGGTCCGATTCCTTCGGGCCCAGCCCGGCTTCTTTGTAGTACCCCCGGATGTGGGCGGCAACAAGCTCCGCCGCCCCGCCGCCGTCGTCCTTCCGGATGGCCGCGAGGATCTCACGGTGCTCGGCCCGCAGCCGCGAGGCGGTGGCGTCCCAGTCCGGCAGGTTCGCGGTCAGCTGCCCCGCGTAGCCCTGGATGGCCTCCCGCAGCGACCCCATCATGGCGCTCACGACGGCGTTGCCCGCGGCGTCGGCCAGGGCCAGGTGGAAGCGGACATCCATGGCAAGGAAGTCGTCGATGCCGTGGTCCTCGTCCATGTCGTCGAGCAGGGCCCCGGCGAGGTCGAGTTCGGGGGCATCCCGCCTTGCCCGGGCGGCCGCCCAGGACTCGAGCAGAACGCGGGTCTCCACGACGTCCTCCACCGGCAGGTGCTGCGTGGCCACGTGCAGCCGCAGCGCTGAGCCGAGGGCCGCCGTCGGATCCGAGATCACGACCGTTCCCGCTTCGGGCCCGGAACCCACGCCGGCCCGGACCACACCCATGGCCTCGAGGACACGGATGGCCTCGCGGACCGAGGTGCGGGAAACCCCGAGCTGTTCGGCCAGCGTCCTCTCGGCCGGAAGTCGGCCGCCGACGGCGAGCTGGCCGCCGGAGAGCTGGTCCTCGATCCACCGCAGGACAAGTTGGTGCGTGCGCATGAGCCCATGGTACTTGATGTGGTTGGACCACATGCTTTAGAGTGTGGTTAGACCACAGCGGGGAGGCTCCTGTTCAGCATCTCCCGGCATGCCCACGGAGGAAAGCCATGACCCACACCATCCAGCCGAGCAACCCCGAGACCACCCCGGCCCCGGACGCGACGGACATTCCTGCCACGCGGCCCGCCACCGGCGTCGCCGCAGCAGCCGTTCCGGCCGCCCTGAAGCGCCGCATCCCGAAGTACTCGGACCTCGCCCCGCTGATGCAGTTCAAGAAGCCCGAGTTCAGCAAGGAAGCACGGCTCAAGCGCGCCAGCACCGTCTGGGAACTGCGCGACATCGCCAAGCGCCGCACACCCCAGGCCCCGTTTGACTACACCGACGGCGCGGCGGAGGAAGAGATCACCCTGCGGCGCGCCCGCGAAGCGTTCCTGGAC
Source organism: Arthrobacter sp. SAFR-023 (assembly GCF_051965295.1). NCBI lineage: Bacteria > Bacillati > Actinomycetota > Actinomycetes > Micrococcales > Micrococcaceae > Arthrobacter > Arthrobacter sp. SAFR-023. The sequence continues at coordinate 117,113 of NZ_JBQCMF010000011.1, forward strand.
ATCGAGTTCCGCCCGGGCATCCTGCGGAATGTGTCCAGCATCGACCTGAGCACCGACATCCTGGGCCGGTCCTCCCGGCTTCCCGTGGGCATCGCGCCCACCGGCTTCACCCGGATGATGCAGTCCGAGGGTGAATACGCGGGCTCGCAGGCCGCCGAGGCCGCCGGCATCCCCTACACGCTCTCCACCATGGGCACGGCCTCCATCGAGGACGTGGCCGCGGCGGCACCCAACGGTCGGAACTGGTTCCAGCTGTACCTCTGGACGGACCGGGACCGCTCCCTCGAACTGATCGAGCGGGCAGCCAAGGCCGGGAACGACACCCTCATGGTCACGGTGGACACCGCCGTCGCCGGCGCACGCCTGCGCGATGTCCGCAACGGCATGACCATCCCGCCGGCACTGACGCTGAAGACGGTCCTGGACGCATCCTACCGGCCGGCCTGGTGGTTCAACTTCCTCACCCACGAGCCCCTCACCTTCGCCTCGCTTTCCCGGTACACGGGCACGGTGGCCGACCTCATCAACTCGATGTTCGACCCGACCCTCACCTTCGAGGACCTGGACTGGCTGCGCGAGACCTGGAAGGGCAAGCTCGTGGTCAAGGGCATCCAGACCGTGGACGACGCCCGCAAGGTGGTGGACCACGGCGCCGACGGCATCGTGCTGTCCAACCACGGCGGCCGCCAGCTGGACCGCGCGCCCATTCCCTTCCACCTGCTCCCGGAAGTTTCCCAGGCGCTCAAGGCGGACAACAGCAAGGCCGCGGTCATGCTGGACACGGGCATCATGAGCGGTGCAGACATCATCGCCGCGCTGGCCCTCGGCGCCGACTTCACGCTCATCGGCCGCGCCTACCTGTACGGGCTCATGGCCGGCGGCCGGGCTGGCGTCGACCGCGTCCTGCAGATCCTCGAAAAGGACATGGCACGCACCATGGCGCTCCTCGGCGTCAGCAGCATTTCCGAGCTGACCCCGGACCACGTGCGGATCCTGCGCAAGTAGCCTGCTCTACTCACTGACTCGCAGTTGTTGTCGTTTTGGGGCTTCAAAACGACAACAACTGCGAGTTAGTTGGGTGCCGGGCTACTTCTTGCGGCCGAACTTGGGCAGGTTGGCCAGCAGGTCGGCGGCCTTCGTCGCGGCGCGGCCCACGGTGCGGCCGATCTGCTGCGGGACGGTGTCGTCCTGGCCGGCGGTGCCTGGGATCTGACCGCTTGGCACCTGTCCGCCGGGAACCACGACGGCGGGACTCAGCTGGCCGCTCGCCGGCCGCCCGGGTGCGTGGGTCGCGTCGTCCGCCGTGCCAGCATGTGCCGCGGCGGCTGCAGCGAAGGCGTCCGGGACGTCCGCGGAAGGGCTGCCCGCGGCGGGCGTGAGACTTCCGGTCGATGTTCCGGCTGAGGCCGCACGTGCAGTACCCGCCTGGGCATCCGCGGCCTCCTGATGTGCGGCGTCCCTTGTCGCTGCGGCGGAAGCCGCGCGTCCGACGTCGAACGTCTCCAGCCAGCTGGCCACGCCCGCCAGCGGTTTCCGATTGAGCGCGTAGTAGCGCTTCTGGCCCTGCGCGCGCATGCTCACCAGATCGGCTTCGCGGAGCACCTTTAGGTGTTTTGAGATGGTGGGCTGGCTGGCGGCGAGCTCCTCGACCAGCTCCCCCACTGCTTTGTCCCCCGCTTGGAGGGACACGAGAATGTCGCGCCGCGTTGCCTCCGCAATGACGGCAAATACGTCGTCTGTCACCATGAGACCCACCCTAGCGACATATACGCCGAATGGCATCTACTATTTCGCCCGAGGCTGGTCCGTGAAGAAACTGAGCCAACCAAACCAAGGAACCGGTCGAACCAGGGACTAGTCGAACCAGGGGTCCAGGCCATACAGCGGGAAGACTTCCTTGCGCGTGGCCATCACGGTGCGGTCGATGTCGTCGTTGGGATCGAAGCCCACCTCCCACGACCGCCACCAGACGTCGGCGTCGTCGCCCATGCTCTCCGGCGTGTCCACGCCGTAGCGCTCCTGCACGTACGTCCGCCACGCCTCCGGCACGGGGGTACGCAGCGGCACAGGACGGTTGGCAGCGATGCCGATCAGGTGGCTCCACGTCCGCGGCACCACGCCCGTGATGTGGTACCCGCCGCCGCCGGTGGCGATCCAGCGGTTCCCGCAGTACCGGGCGGCCAGGCTTGCGACGGCGGTGGCGGCCTCGCGCTGTCCGTCCACACTCACGTTCAAATGGGTCAGGGGATCTAGCCGGTGCGAGTCGCAGCCGTGCTGGCTGACGATGACCTCGGGCGCGAACGCGCCCACCAGCTGCGGGACCACGGCGTGGAACGCCCGCAGCCAGCCGGCGTCACCCGTTCCCGCAGGCAGTGCCACGTTCACCGCGCTGCCCAGGGCCTCGGGGCCGCCGATCTCGTTGGCGAAGCCGGTGCCGGGGAACAGGGACATGCCGGTTTCGTGCAGCGAGATGGTGAGGACGCGGGGGTCGTCCCAAAAGATGCTCTGCGTCCCGTCCCCGTGATGGGCGTCGACGTCGATATATGCCACCCGCTGTACACCGCCGTCGAGCAGTTTCCGGACGGCCAAAGCGGCGTCGTTGTAGACGCAGAAGCCGCTGGCCCGGTCCCGTGACGCGTGATGGAGGCCGCCGCCGAAGTTCACGGCCCGCACCGCCGATCCGTCCAGGATGGAGCTCGCCGCGAGGAGGGAGCCGCCGGCCAGGCGCGCCGCAGCCTCGTGCATCCCGGCGAACGCGGGGTCGTCCTCGGTGCCCAGCCCGTAGGACTCGTCCGCGGCGGCGGGGTTGTCGCTGGCCTGGCGCACCGCGGCCACGAAGTCGGGGCTATGCACGGTGGTGAGCTCGCCGTCGTCGGCCACGTCCGGGGCAACCAAGGTGACGTGCTTTAGGTCGAGCAGGCCCAGGCTCCCGGCCAGCCGCGCGGTCAGGTCCAGGCGCTCGGGCGCCATGGGGTGGCCCAGGCCAAAGTTGTACGCCGTCATGGCGGCGTCCCACACCACCGTCGTTGGCAGTGCGGGGAGGCTGAGTCCGGGCTGGAGTGTCATCACTCACAGGCTACCGGAGCCCCGTCTGTTCCCAAGCCCGGCCACGGCAAGGTGTTTAGTGGTTTACTACTGGAGGAAGCAGAGCCAATCGAGGAACAGCCGCACATGACCCAAAGCCAGTCGAGGTCCAAGAGCCCGGCCAGCTGGCAACCCGCAGCGCCGGAGCGTGAGGGCCTGTGGATATTCACGGGCATCCGTGACTTCATCGATGACATTGCCAACACATCGCCGGCCCGCCTTGCCCTGAGCGCCTTCGTGGTGGTCATCGTCCTCTTCACCGCTCTCCTGTCGCTGCCGGCCTCCTCAGCAACCGGTGACTTCACGCCACTCCACCAGGCCCTCTTCACCGCCGTCTCGGCCGTCTGTGTCACGGGCCTGACCGTGGTGTCCACCGCCGTGCACTGGTCCTTCTTCGGCCAACTGATCATCCTGGTCGGCATTTTCGTCGGCGGCCTCGGCACGCTGACGCTGGCCTCGCTGCTGGCCCTCATGGTGAGCAAGAAGCTGGGGGTCAGGGGCAAGCTCATCGCCCAGGAGGCCATGAACAACGCCGGCCGCCTGGGTGAGGTGGGTACGCTGCTGCGGATCGTCATCACCACCTCGGTGGTCATCGAGGCCGCCCTCGCCATCGCCCTGATCCCGCGCTTCATGGTGCTCGGCGAGCCTTTCTGGCAGTCCGTCTGGCACGGCGTCTTCTATTCGATCTCGTCCTTCAACAACGCCGGATTCACCCCGCATTCGGACGGCATCGTCCCCTACGAAACAGACCTCTGGATCCTCATCCCGCTCATGCTCGGCGTGTTCCTGGGCAGCCTCGGCTTCCCGGTCGTCATGGTGCTGCAGCAAAACGGGCTGAACTGGAAAAAGTGGAACCTCCACACGAAGCTCACCATTCAGGTCTCGTTCATCCTGCTCGCGGCCGGAACCGTGCTGTGGGCGCTCATGGAGTGGGACAACGCCCGGACCATCGGCGGCATGGATCTCGGCGACAAGATCGCGCACTCGCTCTTCGCCTCCGTCATGACGCGCTCCGGCGGCTTCAACCTGGTGGACCAGAACCAGATGGAATCCACCACCATGCTGCTCACGGACGCCCTCATGTTCGCCGGCGGCGGCTCCGCTTCAACGGCCGGCGGCATCAAGGTCACCACCATCGCCGTCATGTTCCTGGCCATCATCGCCGAAGCCCGCGGCGACGCCGACGTCAAGGTCTACGGCCGGACCATCCCGGAGGGCACCATGCGCGTGGCCATCTCCGTGATCGTGGCCGGCGCAACGCTGGTGTCCGCGTCTGCCTTCCTGCTCCTGCACATCAGCGGCGCATCCCTGGACCGGGTGCTGTTCGAAACGATCTCAGCCTTCGCCACGGTCGGCCTCAGTACAAACCTCAGCGCCGAACTGCCGCCGGAGGGCGTGTATGTGCTGTCGGCCCTGATGTTCGCAGGCCGCGTCGGCACCGTCACGCTGGCCGCTGCCCTGGCCCTGCGCCAGCGCAGCCAGCTGTACCACTACCCGGAAGAGAGGCCAATCATTGGCTAATTCGTCAGGCGCTCCCAACCGCCCCGCCCACAACGCGCCGGTACTGGTGATCGGGCTGGGCCGCTTCGGTTCCTCCACGGCCGAGCAGCTGGTCAAGCAGGGCCGTGAGGTGCTGGCCATCGAACGCGACAGGTCCCTGGTCCAGAAATGGTCACCCGTTCTGACCCATGTGGTGGAGGCGGACGCCACCAACATCGACGCGCTGCGCCAGCTGGGCGCACAGGAGTTCAGCTCGGCCGTGGTGGGTGTGGGGACGTCCATCGAGTCCTCGGTGCTCATCACCGTGAACCTGGTGGACCTGGGCATCGAGCACTTGTGGGTCAAGGCCATCACGCCCTCGCACGGCAAGATCCTCACCCGCATCGGCGCCAACCACGTCATCTACCCGGAGGCCGACGCCGGCGTCCGCGCGGCGCACCTGGTCTCCGGGCGCATGCTGGACTTCATCGAGTTCGACGACGACTTTGCGATCGTGAAGATGTATCCCCCGCGCGAAACGGTCGGTTTCACGCTGGACGAGTCCAAGGTCCGGTCCAAGTACGGTGTGACCATCGTGGGCGTGAAGTCCCCGGGCGAAGACTTTACGTACGCCCGCCCCGAGACCAAGGTGTCCGCCCGCGACATGCTGATCGTGTCCGGCCATGTGGACCTGCTGGAGCGGTTCGCCGCCCGGCCGTAGCGGCGGCGAGGCAAGTAACACGCCCGACGACGGCGCGGCCCGCCGTCGTGCCCAACGCACCACCCGCCGTCGTGAGTTTTTGTCCAGATAGTGGGCCCAAAAGGGCCTTTAGGTCGCGGTATCTGGACAAAAACTCCAATGCAAGAGGTGCGGGTGGTGGGCCCACGCCCGCAGGGTTCCCTGGCCGAGCTTGCGAGGTAAGGGGGCGGGTGGGGACTAGCCGAGCTGCTTGGTGATCTCGGCGGAGCGGTCCGCCGCGGCGCGGGCGCCCGCGGCGATGATGGCCGGCAGGCCGCGGTCATCGAACGTGGCGATGGCCCGCTCAGTGGTGCCGTTCGGGCTCGTCACGGCTTTGCGCAGGGCCGCCGGTTCGGCGCCGGGTTCCGCCAGCATGAGGCCGGCTCCCGCCACGGTTTCGCGGGCCAGCAGCAGCGCCAGCTCCCCGTCAAGGCCCAGTTCAACGCCGGCGGCGGCCATGGCCTCGGCCAGGTAGAACGCGTAAGCCGGACCGGAACCGCTGATGGCGCCGAGAGCGTCCACCTGCTCCTCCGGGATTTCAACGACGGTTCCCACCGCGCCGAGTATGTCTTTCGCCCGCTGGAGCTGCTCCGGCGAGCAGTGGGTGCCCGCAGACACCGAGACCACGCCGCGGCCAAGCTTCGCCGGAGTGTTGGGCATCGTCCTGATCACCGGCTGGCCCGCGGGCAGGGCAGCTTCGAGCTGGGCGATGGAAACGGCCGCAGCAACGCTGATGACGATCGTGTCCGGGGAAAGTGAGCCACTGACTTCGCGGGCCAGTTCGGCGATCCCCACGGGCTTCACGCCGAGAATCACGATGCCGGCCCCCTTTGCCGCCTGCTTGTTGTTGTCGGGTTCTTCGCTGCCGGCGATGGCCGTGATGCCGGAGTGCCGTTCGGCCAGCTCGGCAGCCCGTTCCGCGCGCCGGACGGTGGCCACGATCTCCATGGGATCCGTGCCGCTCTCCAGCAGGCCGCCCAGGATGGCCTCGTTCATTGATCCACAGCCAAGAAATGCGATTCGGTTGCTCATTGCTCCATCATTGCAGTTCATCGTGCCGGATGCAGGCCGGGGGCTATTCACAGGAAGCTCACATGTTGGTTGAAGCATTCACACACCTTCGGCCCCTAACTTGGGTAATACCTCATTGAGGGTGCGAGTGATGAAGCAAGCATGGGGATGCTTGTCAGGCACCGACGGACTGCAGCGGTTTTGCCCATTTTTCTGCAGCAGGCCGTCGGTGTCTTTGCTTTAAACCCGTGCGCTTTGCAATCCCGCCCGGCGGCTGGCGGATTCCCAGCCTGCTTTCAGGTAACTCCCCCAGAACACCCATACTCCCCCGTTAGAGTAGGAAACGCCTCACAGGTGCGAGTGATGGAGCCGGTTCCTTCGGGACCGGCGCGGCGCCGGTCGGTTGCAGAAGAGTTCCCCCCAGCTTCTTCTGCGTAACCGGCTGGCGCTTACTCGTTTAAAGCGGCCGGCGAAGGCGGCGGTGGCGAGGCGAACCCTAGAGCGCAGGCAGCGCGGAGGCCCGCTGGACGCCCACGTGCGGTGCAGGTTCAAGCGGGCCGTCGACGACCAGCTGGTCGAGCCGGCGGAGGATGAGGCCCTCGCGCAGCGCCCAAGGGCATATCTTGATCTTCTTGTACTCAAAGAGCTCCATGGCCGCTTCGGCCACCAGCGCACCGGCGAGCAGCTGGTTGGCGCGGGCCTCGGAGACGCCCGGCAGGTGCAGCCGGTCTTCGGTCTTCATGGCAGAAATGCGCTGCGCCCAGATGCCGAGGTCCGTGCGGTTGAGGTCGCGCTTCACATACGGGCCGGCGTCGCTGGGTGCGGCCCCGGCAATCCGCGCCAGGGAGCGGAAGGTCTTCGAGGTGCCGGCCAGGACGTTCGCCCTCCCCACCTCGTTGAAGTTGCGCACCACCGGTTTGAGGGTGGCCCTGATGTAGCGGCGCAGTTCCTTGACACTCTTCGCGGAGGGCGGATCCTCGTGCAGCCAGTCCCGGGTCAGCCGGCTCGCGCCGAGGGGCACGGAGGTTGCCAGTTCCGGCAATTCATCCTGGCCCAGGGCCATTTCGAAGGAACCGCCGCCAATGTCGAAGTTTAGGACGGTGCCGGCTCCCCAGCCATACCAGCGGCGGACGGCGAAGAACGTCATGGACGCCTCCTCGCTGCCCGTGAGTTCCTGCAGCGTCACTGTGGTTTCGTGCTTCACCCGCGCCAGCACCGCGGGTCCGTTGGTGGCCTCGCGAATGGCTGACGTACAGAAAGCCAGCAGGTCATCGGCCTTGTGGCGCGCCGCGAACTCCCAGGCCTCGAGCACGAACTCCGTGAGCTCATGCTGGCCGGCGTCGGTGATGTTGCCGTCCCCGTCGAGGTACTGCACCAGCGAGAGGGGTCGCTTGTGCGAGGCGAAAGGCACAGGCCGCGCGCCGGGGTGGGCATCCACCAGCAGGAGGTGGACAGTGTTTGAACCGATATCGAGGACGCCTAGCCGCATCCTGCCATTATTCCTCCCGCCGGCGCAGCGGACGCAACCTGGCGCTTACATTGCGGGCTTTGGTGCGCGGACGGCCGCGCGGGGTTACTCGCCCTCGAGGCCCGCCGGGTTGGGGTCCACTTCATCGGCGCGCTTGAAGTCGCGCTTGATGTTGGCGATGCCCTCGGGATTGATCTCGAAGCCGTAGGCCGCACCCGGATTGATGACCATTCCCAGCTCATCGCCGATGTTGGCGATGATGGCCGCGCCCTGCGTGCCCAGCACGTTCGGAGCGGCCTCCAGGTACTGGGAATCAACCCGGCTGGGGTGCGAGAACACCGCAAGGACAGGCTGCCCGTCGGCATTGCCCAGCACCAGCGGCTCCACCTGGGAATCCTCGCCCTCGAGAGCGTCGGAACTGATGATGTAGACCTCGTTGTTGAGGAAAGACAGGATGACGTCCACCGGATCGGCGTCCGGCTGGCCGCCCAGGGCCAGCTTCTCCTCAAGGTCGTTCAGCGGCGTGGTGTCTGCGGGTTCCGGCTGTTCAGTCATGCATCTACTCGACCACGTTGCACGGCACGGCGCAATTCCCGCAGGTCCGACTACTTTTTCGCTGTGGCCTTCTTCGCCGGGGCCTTGCGCGTGGTGGTGCGCTTGACCGGGCCCTTGGCCCGCTTTTCGGCAAGGAGTTCGACGGCGCGTTCCCGGGTCAGTTCCTCCAGCGACGTGTCGCGGGGCACGGTGATGTTGGTGATGCCGTCGGTGATGTACGGACCGAAGCGGCCCTCCTTCACCACGATGTTCTTCTCCGACACCGGGTCCGGACCGAACTCGGCCAGCGGCGGCACGGCCGCGCGGGCACCGCGCTGCTTGGGCTGGGAGTAGATCTCCAGTGCCTGCTCCAGCGTGATGGTGAAGATCTCCTCTTCCGAGCCGATGGACCGGGAGTCCGTGCCCTTCTTCAGGTACGGGCCGAAGCGGCCGTTCTGCACCGTGATCGGATTGCCCTCGGCGTCCTCGCCGAGCACCCGGGGAAGGCTCATGAGCTGCAGCGCCTCGTCCAGGGTGACAGCGTCCACGGTCATGGACTTGAACAGCGAGCCGGTGCGCGGTTTGGCCTTGACGGGCTTCTTCGGCGGCTTCGGCTTGCCGTTCTTGTAGTACTCCACGGGCTGGTTGGCCAGCTGTTCCTCGGTCATCTCCGGGATGATCTCGGTGACGTAGGCGCCGTACCTGCCGTTCTTGGCAACAACCGTGTGGCCGGTGTGGGGATCGGCGCCCAGGACCCGTTCCTCAGGGGCGGCCGTTTCCATGAGCTCCACTGCCTTCTGCGCAGTGAGCTCATCCGGAGCGAGGTCTTCCGGCACGTTGGCGCGGGCGGACTCCACCACTTCGCCGGTCTTGGGGTCGACCGTGGGCAGCGAGCTCTCCAGGTACGGACCGAACTTGCCGACGCGCAGCGTGATGCCCTCCGCGATGGGCACGGAGTTGATCTCGCGGGCGTCGATCTCGCCCAGGTTGTTCACGATGCTCAGCAGGCCGGGGTCGGCGTCTTCACCGTAGTAGAAGTGCTTGAGCCAGGCAGCACCGGCGGCCTGGCCGTTGGCGATCTTGTCCAGGTCGCCTTCCATGTCGGCCGTGAACTCGTAGTCCACATAGTCCGTGAAGTGCTGCTCAAGGAGCCGCACCACGGAGAACGCGATCCAGCTCGGCACCAGCGCCGAGCCCTGCTTCCGCACGTAGCCGCGGTCCTGGATGGTGGAGATGGTGGAGGCATAGGTGGACGGGCGCCCGATGCCCTTCTTTTCCAGCTCGGCGGTCAGGGAAGCTTCCGTGTAGCGCGGCGGCGGCGAGGTCTCGTGGCCGACGGCGATGATCTCCGAGGCGGTCAGGCCGTCACCCTTGGCGACGTTCGGAAGGCGGCGGGCCTCGTCGGAGTCGTCGTCGCCGCGGCTTTCGTCCTTGCCCTCTTCATAGGCGGCCAGGAAGCCGGGGAACGTGATCACCGTACCGGAGGCGGAGAACTCGGCGTCGCGGCCGTCGGCGGCCACTGCGCCCAGCCGGATGGTGGCGGTGGATCCCTTGGCGTCACCCATCTGGGAGGCGACGGTGCGCTTCCAGATCAGCTCATACAGGCGGAATTCGTCGCCGCTGAGCTGCTTGGCCACCTGGGCCGGAGTGCGGAACGAGTCACCGGCGGGACGGATGGCCTCGTGGGCCTCCTGCGCGTTGGCGGCCTTGCTGGTGTAGACGCGGGGCGACTGCGGAACGTACTCGGGACCGTACAGCTCGGCAGCCTGGCGGCGCGCGGCCGTGACGGCCTCGTCGCTCAGCGCCGAGGAGTCCGTACGCATATAGGTGATGTAGCCGTTCTCATACAGCCGCTGGGCGATCTGCATGGTGCTCTTGGACGAGAACCGCAGCTTGCGGCCGGCCTCCTGCTGCAGCGTGGAGGTGGTGAAGGGCGCGGCGGGTCGGCGCGTGTACGGCTTGGTGTCCACCGAGCGGACCCGGAAGTCCGCGTCCTGCAGGGCGGCGGCCAGCGAGGTGGCGAGTTCCTCGTTGAGGTGCGCAACATTGCGCGAGGTGAGTTCGCCGTCGTCGCTAAAGTCCCGGCCGGTGGCAACCTTGGCGCCGTCAACGGCGGCGAGTTTCGCTTTGAACGAGCCGGCGTCGGCACCGAACTGCCCGGTCAGGTCCCAGTAGGACGCGGACCTGAACGCCATCCGCTCGCGTTCGCGGTCCACCACCATGCGCGTGACCACGGACTGCACGCGGCCGGCGGACAGTCCGCGCGCCACCTTGCGCCACAGCACCGGGGAGATCTCGTAGCCGTAGAGGCGGTCAAGGATGCGGCGGGTTTCCTGCGCATCAACCAATGCGGCGTCGACGTCGCGGAGGTTGTCCATGGCGCGGTGGATGGCTTCCTTGGTGATTTCACCGAAGGTCATCCGGTACACGGGAACCTTGGGCTTCAGGACCTCCAGGAGGTGCCACGCGATGGCTTCGCCCTCGCGGTCCCCATCGGTTGCGAGATAGAGCGCGTCGGCGTCTTTGAGCTGGGCCTTGAGCTCGGCCACCTTCTTCTTCTTGTCCGGGGACACCACGTAATACGGCTTGAAGTCGTTTTCGACGTCGACGGCGAACTTGCCCAGGGAGGTTTTCTTCAGGTCCGCGGGGAGCTCGGACGGCTGCGGCAGGTCGCGGATGTGACCGATGGAGGCCTCAACGATGAAGCCCTCGCCCAGGTACTTGGCGATGGTCTTGCTCTTGGCCGGAGACTCCACGATCACGAGTTTCTTGCCGGTTTTGGCCTTGCTTGGCACAGTGCTCCTACAGAAAAAGGTTGCTCGGGCAGATCAGCCCATACTGGCCTAGTTCACCATATTTTGCAGAATTCTGCGCTGTCATGTGGAAAACGGTGGCCCCCGTCACGGCCGCCGCAGCCTGCCGCCCGGTCGGGTCCCCGCCGGCCGGCACAGGCCCGTCCGCCGCGCCCGTCAGGTGCTGCCCTGGCCGCCGGAGGCACCCGGCAGGGGACGGTCGTCCGGAATCATCGACCACATGGTGGCGATCCGCTCGGCGCCCGGCGGAATGCAGTTAGGATCCTCCAGCTCGTAGTCCCGGAGCAGCTCAAAGACCCTTTCCGTCAGTTCACTGCACTGCTCGGCGGTCAAATAGAGAAGGTTGTTGGCGAGCAGCACGGCCGACGCCGGCTCGGCGGACTCGCCGCGTTTGCGCTGTTCGTCACGGGCCCGGGCATAGGAACTGGCGCGGCGCCGGAATGCGTCCAGTTCGAGGTCGATCACCGCGAAGTCCGGACCGGCCACCGCCCCGCCGGAGTTGATCGCAAAGTCCGTGCCCGCCGCCTTCCACCGGCGTTCGCGGGCGTCCGCAGACGCCTCGGCCGGGACCACGATGCCCCACTTCTGCAGTGCCCGCAGGTGGTAGCTCATCGCGCTGGGGGTGAGCCCGGTCTGCTGGGCAAGTTCCGTGGCGGTGCGGCTGGACTGGGTGGAGTACAGCTCGGAGATGACCTCCAGGCGGGCGGCATGGGCCAGGGCCCGGATCGCCTTGGGGTCGGTGATTTCCACCTTCTTTTCCGGCCGGTTCCTGCGGCGCGGCGCGGCTTCCGGCGCCGGTCCCGGGGACGGCGTGTCAGTACTCACTTCATCAGTTTACGCAGCACCAGGAAGTTCTGAAAGAAATGCTTGATATCCACGGTCCATGGCCGGCCCGGCTTGCCCCGGAAATACTAAGCATGCTTTGCTTACATGCGTAAACAGACCTCCCGCAAGCAGTTCGCGGCGGGGCCGCCGACGTTGGCAGCCCCGTGAGAAGCCCAAAGGATGACCATGATTACCCTCAACGAAGACGCTTTGCTGGCTGCAGCCCGGCCCGCCGGAGAACCGACAGGCGCCAGCCTGGACGCGGGCGCGGCCACCGACAGCCTGCCGGCGGCAACTGGCATCCCGCGGCACTGCCGGCGGTCCATGAAGCGTCTGGATCAGGAATTCTCCCTGGAAATGGCGATCAGGGTGGAAGGCCAGCGCCTCATCCGCTCCATGAAAGCCGTGGGCACCGCCGACGCCGTGACCTACCGGTGCATGTGCGGCTTCACCATTGACGTCCCTGCTCCCGGGATGGGCCGCGCCCTGATTAACTGACAGCGCCTCCACGCTCCCAGCGCGAAGAGTCCAGCGCGAACGGACAGTTGCGGCCCCGGATCCGGTGGGATCCGGGGCCGTAGCTGTCCGTTCGCGCTATGGGGGCCGGCGTCAGTCCGGAGAAGCGGGCAGCAGGAATCCGTCCCCAACCAGATTGGCCACTTCGGTGAGCAGACCAGCCCGGAACGTCTCGCCGTCGAACCCTTCCGCTCCTCCCAGCAGCGCTTCAAGGGCGCCGATAATCTGCCCGGCGGTCAGGTCGCCGTCGCACGCGGAGACAAAGCCCGCCAGTTCGGTGCTCAGCAGGTTGGTGCGGCGGAGGCCGGCTCCCTGGCGCAGCAGGATGACGCCGGGGTGTTCCGCGCCGGGGCGCTGGTGGCGCTCCTCGGTGACGTCCTCGGCCACAAGAAGGTGGGCCGCGGACACGTCGTGCTCCGCCAGCCAGTCGGCCCGTTCCACCGCTGCTGCCAGGTGGGGGCCGACGGGCTGTTCTATCGGATAGGTGATCTCCTCGAACCGGCGGATCCGCCGTTCACCGGCCGGCCGGCGCAGGAAGACCATGCCGAAGCCGATCCCGCCGACATTCCGCGACGCGAAGTCCGCCAGGTACGCGGCATAGGCCTCCTGGTAGTGCCGGCGGTCCCGGGTTTCGGAGGCGTCCTGCAGCCAGGTCTCGGCGTACTGCTCCGGCCCCAACTGTTCGCGCTGGATGAACCAGGCGTCCGTGTCCGGACCGGCCCAGCTTTGCGGCCGCTCATCCCATGCCGAGCCGTCCGGGATTTCCCAGTTACCCAAAAGCTGGGCCGTTCCGCCCGGGGCGAGCACCTCGGGCAGGGAGCGGACGAGCGACGCGACGATGTCGTCCCCCGGCAGGCCGCCGTCGCGGTAGGTGAACTGGTCCGCCGCGGCCTCCCCCGCAGTGCGCGGCGTAATGACGAAGGGCGGATTGGACACGACGAGGTCAAAGACCTCGCCGGCAACAGGCTCGAGGAGCGATCCGATCCGCAGGCTCACCCGCTCCTCCGGCCGTGCCGGATCAATGGCCAGGGCTTCTGCGTTGAGCAGGAGGTTGAAGCGCGTGAATGCGAGGGCGCGCTCCGAGATGTCAGTGGCCGTGACGTGGCCGCTGTGCTGCAGGAGATGGAAGGTCTGGATGCCGCAGCCGGTGCCCAGATCCAGCGCTCTATCGGCAGGGCGGCGGATGGTGGTCTGGACAAGGGTAGTGGATGCCTGCCCGATGCCCAGGACGTGGTCGTGCCGGAGGACGCCGGGCCGCTGGTGCGCGGCGAGGTCGCTGGCCACCCAGATTTCGACGCCGCCGTTCGCGCCCGACTCCCAACCGTACGGCCGCAGGTCCGCTTCGGCGGCCACCTCGGTCCCGGTGGTTTTCGCCAGGCCAAGAGCCACCAGGCCCTCGGCGCGCGTCCGCGGCAGCGCGGCGTCGAGCACCTCCGCTTCCTGCGGAACGGCCAGAAGCCAGAAACGCACGACGGCGGCCAGCGCCGCGGTGGCCGGCTCGCCGTCGGCTGCTGCTTCAGTCGCGATCAGTGCCGGGATGAGCTGGTCCCGGTTCAGGGCCGCGTACGCCGAGTCCCCCAGCAGATCCGCCACACCCTCGAGGGTGTAGCCCACTGCGCGGAGGTCCGAGGCCAGCGCCTGCAGGAGATCGGGCAGGTCGCTTCGCGGTGCGTCGGGGGTGTTGCCGGTGGTGAAGTGCATTGGTTCGGTCACCGGCCAAGTCTATTTCCCGGCCATGGCTGTGTGCCGGTCATGCCCTTCCGGCTCCGCCGGGCGCAGCGGTCCGAGGACCCTGGCACGGCGCGTGGTGCCGCGTTATTGTCCCCGCCTGACTATTGTCGGCGCCTGAAGCTACAGTTGGGCCATGCTCGGAACCCAGGCAGTGGCGGCCGATCCCGATTGGCTGCGATACGCGGCGGCATTCGCACCACTGCTGGCCGCCGTCATTGCCGGCTGGATCGCCTGGCGCACGCTCGCCCAGCGCCGCGAGGCGGACCGGCGGGACCAGTGGTGGAAGCGCACCCAGTGGGCCATCGGCCTTGCGATGGACCGGGATTTCAGCAGGGCCATCGTGGGCCTCGTCGCACTGAAGCACCTAGCGGCCAGCGATCTGTGCACCGACGAGGACTACGAGATGCTGGACAAGATCGGCGGCGCCAAGATCGATGCCCTAACCCTGTCCGGCGAGAGCGCCAGGCGCGAGGCCGCGAAACCCCCACCCGCGGAACCGCAGCGGCCCGAACCGCCCCCGCACCACGAGACTGCAGTGCCGACCGGCTCGGGGCATCGCACGGTCATCCCCGTGACCCTGGAGTCCCGGGGCGAACGGGTAATGGTGACCTCGGGGGGCATGGCCAAAGTCCTGACCGAGGCAGACAGACTTGTCTCTTTTGTGGCCTTGCAGCGGAGCGGGAGGAGAGGACCGGAATCCGGCGGCACCGCAAACCGGTAAGTTTGAAGTCATGCCTGACCGTTCTCCTCTGATTTCCAGTGCCCTGGGCGGGGCGGCCGCCTCCGCCGTCATACTGCTGGCAACTGTTGCCTGCTCCCCCGTGGTGTCGATCGAAAATGCCGATGTTCCGCAGTGGCGGGCCACCGCCCTGCCCTCCGACGGCCAGGCAGTGCTGGAGGACTCCGGCAAGATCCTCAACCGGGACCGGATCATCCAGACGGCGGCCAGCGTCCCGGCGGGCGAGTACACACTGACCATTACCTGCGACGGCGGCGGGAAGGCGTTCTTCGCGGTGACGCTCGCGGGCAAGGAGCTGGCGGAAGCCGGAGCGGCCTGCAACGGCAGCAGAGAAACCGCGGATATCAGGGTACCGAAGGCCGGGCGGATGGAAATCAGCGCCTCCAGCGTGGACGCCCCGCTCCTGTACGCCTACCATCTGGTTCCAGCGCGCTAATCCGGGCCGCAATCGGCAGCGGGCCGCACGGACCCGCCGCTCCGGGACAGCCCGGCATAATTTGCTCCGCCGAGGATTGCCATCTGTACCGGCGCCTCCGGCAGGCCTAAAGTCGGGGTATGCCCACGGTGCGGATGGCCTCCGCGCATCGTTTCCCGGGGCGGGCGCAACGCACGCTTTGGCTGCGGGCGCCGGCAGCCGCCGTCGTGCTTTTCTTTGTGCTGGTTGCCACCGTCCTGGGCGGCTGTGAATACAGCTATGATGACGGCCGCGGCGAACTTCCAGAGGCCCCTGTGGTGACCGATCCCGTGTTGCCCCGGGACCCGCTGGAGAACGTGCCGGTGTCGGGCGAGGAGCTCACCGAATGGGCGAAGGAAGTCATGCCTGACGCCGAGGGACAGGTTTTCAAGACGAACTACGGCAGCGTTGAGAGGGGACACAGCAAGACGGAATCCACCGGCCAGCTGCCGAGCGGCACGTACTCCCTTACCCTCGCCTGCCGGAGCAAGCGGCGGGTCTCATTCACTGTCCGCGACTCCGAGTTCGCCCTGGTTGACCTGAGCCTCCGTTGCGGCTCGTCCCGCGTCAATGTGGTGCACCTGTCCAAGGACTCCGTGCTTCGGGTGACGGTGGAGGTGCGATCGGACGCCAATTTCGCCTACCGGATCAGCCGGATCTGATGCAACGGCTTTAGCCGTCCCGGCAGTTCAGGCCGCGCAGCCGTCCGGGCAGCGCAGCGTCTCGGGGTTGGCCGCGCACGCGGCGCAGTAAAGGGTGAGCGTGCGGCAGCTCGGGTTCGAGCAGTTCTCGAACTTGCTCGTGGGCGTCTGGCACCGGACGCACTCGCCGATGGTCTTGGCATCCTCACTGAATTCGAGGTGCATGCGTTTGTCGAAGACGTACAAGGAGCCTTCCCAGAGGCCCTGGTCCTTGAACTTTTCACCGTAGCGCACGATGCCGCCGTCCAGCTGGTACACCTCTTTAAAGCCGCGGTTCACCATGAGGCTGGACAGCACCTCGCAGCGGATGCCTCCGGTGCAGTACGTGACGACGGGCTGGTCCTTGAGATGGTCGTACTTGCCGGAGTCGAGCTCGGTGATGAAGTCGTGGGTGGTGGCGACGTCAGGGACAACGGCGTCCTTGAACTTGCCGATCTGTGCTTCAAAGGCGTTGCGGCCGTCAAAGAACACGACGTCCTGGCCGCTGGCCTTCCTCGCGTCGACGAGTTCGTGGAGTTCCTCGGGCAGCAGATGCGTCCCGCCTCCCACGACGCCGTTATCGTCCACCTTCAGTTCGCCGGGCGCACCGAACGAGACAATTTCATCGCGGACCTTGACGCTCAGGCGGGGGAAGTCCTCCGCACCGCCGTCGGACCACTTGACGTCGATACCGTGGAAGCCCCGGTATTCACGGGTGGTTTTCACGTACTGCTTGACGGCCCCGATCTCCCCGCCGACGGTGGCGTTGATGCCGTCCTTGGAGATGAGGATCCGTCCGGTCAGGCCGAGCTTTTCGCATAGGGCACGCTGCCAGAGCCGAACAGCGTCCGGGTCTGCGAGGGGAGTAAAGCCGTAAAAGAGTACGATTCGGTTCAAAGCCACGTATTTAAGGGTACTTGGTGGCCGCCGGGGACGGATTCGGACCCGGGAAGAGCGTCCTATCACAATTGCATAAGCAAGCGCCCAAGCCCTGTTGCTTATGACAGCGCTGGAATACTCTCATCACATGACGCCAGAAGCCATGGTTGGAGACATCACTCATCTGCTTGAAGTCTGGGTAGCCGGTTGGGCTGGTTGCCGGGGCTATGAGACGCGCACCGAGGGACGGTTCCCCGCCGCCCTGCGTGCGGACACGACCGGGGACTGGGAGTACTTCGCTTCTGACCCGACGGACGCCGAGTTCGCGGACCTGGCGGCGAAGACTGCCGAGGCCCCTCAGCGGGTCCTGACCATCCTGACCAATGATGTGGGGCGCTACAAGCTCCTGGCTGAACGATACAACCTCAACGCCACGTCAGCGTCCCAGACCATGATGGTAGTGGACATGGAAACGCAGGATTCCGAGGACCCGTGGCTCTCGGACGACGACCTGTCCCTGAAGACGTGGGAGTCCGATGGCGTCCACTTTGCCGAAGTACGGTCCGGCGACACGCTGGCCGTGAGCGGCCGCGTGGTGGTCATCAACGGCACCGCGGTGTTCGACAAGATCGTCACCGAACCCTCCTTCCAGCGCCGGGGCCTGGGCAGCTTCATCATGAAGGCGCTGGCGGCGCAGGCGTTTTCGCACGATGTGGAGGACGGTCTTCTGCTGGCATCCCTGGACGGGCAGAAGCTGTATTCACATCTGGGCTGGTCCTCGGTGTGCCACGTCCTGATGCTCTCCGCCTCCGATGAGGGCTCCGACCTCTCCGTGGTCTGACCCTCCCCACTGCCGGTTCACTGTTCTGCGCCGTTGCACTGTTCTGTGCAGGCGATTTTTGCGCGGATGAAACAATGTTGGGGTGAACCCCCATGACTCGCTGATTCCGTTGCTGGGCCGCGGCCCGGACCCGGAGCAGCTACGGCACGTGCGGACCATCTCGGCCCGCAACGCCGTGCATGAACCGTGGCCGGCCTGGGCACACCCGGACCTTGTCGCAGCCTACGGCAAACTCGGCATCCACCAGCCCTACCGGCATCAGATCCGGGCGGCGGACATTGCCCACGGCGGCGGACACGTGGTGATTGCAACCGGGACGGCGTCCGGGAAATCCCTGGCCTACCAGCTGCCGGCGCTGGATGCGATCCACCGGTCCGAACTACGTGTCCTGTCGGACCCCGGAAAAATCCACGACGATGGCGCAGTGACGCTCTACCTATCCCCCACCAAGGCGCTGGCTGCTGACCAGCTCGCGGCCATCCGGTCCCTGAATCTGCCCACCGTCCGGGCTGAAACCTACGACGGCGACACCGATCAGGCCTCCCGCCGCTGGATCCGCGACCACGCCAACTTCATTCTGGCCAACCCCGACATGCTGCACTTCGGCATCCTGCCGAACCATGCCTGGTGGGCGGGGTTCTTCCGCCGCCTGCGCTACGTGATCGTGGACGAGGCGCACAGCTACCGTGGTGTCTTCGGCTCCCATGTGGCCAACCTGATGCGCCGGCTGCGCCGTATCTGCGCTTACTACGCGGCCGATGGCAGCTCCGCCGGACCGGTGTTCATTGCGGCGTCCGCCACCGCTTCCGAACCGGAAAAGTCCTTTGGCCGGCTCATTGGCGCCGGCGTCCAGGCAGTATCGGAAGACTCATCGCCGCACGGGTCCACGACGGTGGCGTTCTGGGAACCCGCGCTCAGCGAGGTGCGCGGCGAAAACGGGGCGAAGGAACGCCGGACGGCAGTGGCCGAGACCGCCGACCTTCTCGCCAACCTTGTCTCGTCCCGGATCCGGACCATCGCTTTCATCAAATCCCGGCGCGGCGCCGAAACCATCTCTTCCATCACCAAGCGGCTCCTGGACGAAGTCGACCCAAGCCTGCCGCAACGCGTGGCGGCCTACCGTTCCGGATACCTCCCGGAGGAACGCCGCGCCTTGGAAAGGGCGCTGCGGACCGGGCAGTTGCTGGGCATTTCGAGTACTTCCGCCCTCGAACTGGGCATCGACATCTCAGGGCTCGACGCAGTGCTCGTGGCCGGTTGGCCCGGCACCAGGGCGTCCCTTTTCCAGCAGATCGGCCGGGCGGGCCGTGCCGGACAGGACGCCATCGCCGCCTTCGTGGCCAGCGATGATCCGCTGGACACCTACCTTGTCAACCATCCGGAAGCCATCTTCGATGTGTCCGTTGAGGCGACTGTCATTGATCCGTCCAACCCCTATGTTTTGGGGCCGCACCTCTGTGCCGCCGCCGCTGAGCTCCCGCTCGGCGTGGCCGAGCTGCCGCTGTTCGGCGCCACAGCAGAGAAACTCCTTGGGCAGCTGGTAGCCCAGGGATATCTGCGGCGGCGCCCGGCCGGCTGGTTCTGGACCCACCCGCAGAGCGCGGCCGCCATGGTGAACCTGCGGGCCGACGGCGGCGGGCCGGTGAGCATCGTGGATGCCGACACGGGTTCGCTGCTGGGAACCATGGATTCGCCGCAGACGCACTACCAGGCGCACACGGGGGCCGTGTACGTCCATCAGGGCGCCAGCTATGTGGTGGAGGACCTGGACGAGGACGATCACTGCGTGGTTGTACGGCGGGCCAACCCCGACTACTACACGACTGCCCGGGACATCACGCAGATCGAGGTGCTCGAGACCCAACGGACGGAGCAGTGGGGCGATGTCGCCGTGCACTTCGGGGACGTCAAGGTCACAACGCAAGTAGTTTCCTTTCAGCGGAAGGCCCTGATTTCCAATGAAGTCCTGGGCGAGGAACCCCTCGAACTGGGAGCCAGGGACCTGTTTACGAAGGCCGTGTGGTTTGTGGTGGAGAACCGGTCACTCACAGGCGCCGGCCTTATCGAAGCGCAGTTCCCCGGAGCCCTCCACGCGGCCGAGCACGCCGCCATCGGCCTGCTGCCACTGGTTGCCTCGAGCGACCGCTGGGACATCGGCGGGGTTTCGACCGCAATCCATGCCGACACCGGTGTGCCGACGATTTTCGTGTACGACGGGCACCCCGGCGGCGCTGGCTTTGCCGAGCGGGGCTTCGAGAAAGCCAAAGTGTGGCTCTCGGCCACGCGGGACGCGATCGAGGCCTGCGAGTGCGAATCAGGTTGCCCTTCCTGCGTGCAGTCTCCCAAATGCGGGAACAAGAACAACCCGTTGGACAAGGACGCCGCCGTCACGCTGATCGATGTCCTGCTGAAAGACGCGCGTGACGCGGCAGCTCCAGAGGATTCCTGGGCGGACGCGGCGGCGCCGAACGCGGTCTAGGGAACGAACGGTCCAGGGAAACAAACACTGTCCGGGCGACGAACGGCGGCTAAGTTAGGGCGGCGGTCCCGCCCTGGCGCGGCCGGTGGCGACGCCCAGGACGGGCCCGGCAGGCAGCTCGGTGCTGACTTCGACAGACTGGTCGCCTCCCGCGGTGCAGCTGGTGAGCGTTGCCTTGTGGCGGGCAGCCACCTCGGCCGCCACGAGGCAGGGCTCCCCGGCTGAAACACCCCGGAGCGCGTCAGCCGCGGCCAACGCGGCGAGGTCGGCCGCCGCGGCTGCCTTGGATGCCGCTGCCGACGCCTGCGCCAGCAGGAGGAGCAGGGACATGACCATGACAAGCACCATGCCGAGCCCCGCGGCCAGCACAGTGCCCGATCCGCGTTCGGACCCGACTCCCGGCACCGGATTCCTATGCTGGCCGAGGGGCTGTTTGCGCCGCCGGTTCATAGGGGCCGCCCGACAGGAAGGCCGTATCCAAGCTCGGCCGGCACCGCCCGCACCAGCTGCACGGTTCTCGGAGCCGTTTCCGGAGCCGGAGCCGATGATGCCGTTTCGCTGCGCGCCTCGGCCCTGGCGGACAGCGTCCACGGCACCATCCG
Organism: Arthrobacter sp. SAFR-023; assembly: GCF_051965295.1. Lineage (NCBI taxonomy): Bacteria > Bacillati > Actinomycetota > Actinomycetes > Micrococcales > Micrococcaceae > Arthrobacter > Arthrobacter sp. SAFR-023. Next base: position 137,987 of record NZ_JBQCMF010000011.1, read on the forward strand.
GCCCACAGGCCCCGCCGCCCGGTCGGAGACTGTGACGCTCATCCATTCGCCGCCGGGCACGACGGCCAACGACGCCGAAGGGCCGGCCAGCTTCCGGACAATACCGTCGACGGCGGCGGGGTCCTCCCCTCTGGCGAGTGCCCTGGCAGCGGCCCGGGCCGCATCCTCCAGCCGCAGCTGGGTGATCCCCGCCGCAGACCCCGCCAGCAGCATCGCCAGAAGCAGCAGGACCGCCGGAAGAGCCACCGCAAACTCAGCGGTCACCGCGCCGCGGCTGTTCCCGTGATCGCTCTCAGCGCCGGGGGCCTTCCCCTGTCCGCGGCTGCCGGCCTCATCTCCGGTTGCGTTCCTGTGCTGCCGGCAGGACACAAGTCCGGCCGCCTGCGGGGTCTGCGGAGCGGGTGTCACGGCAGGGCCAGCGCCGTACGGATCAGGTTGAGCAGGAAGCCACGGACTTCGTCGCTTCGCAGGATAAACACGAGGATCCCGGCGAAGCCTACCGCCGCCAGCGTGGCGATGGCATATTCGGCAGTCGCCATGCCGGCCTCCGAGCCCAAGAAACGCCCGCGTGGCCGTGGCTTCACCCGCGGCGCCATGCTGGCTCCCGGGTAGATCTCCAGCACATCGGCTTCTTCGGAGTCCTGGCGCAAGGGCCGGGCGGCTTCACCCGTGCTGTGGTGGTTGAGGGACATGAAATTTCCTTTCTGGAGTCCCGGCGGGTTGCCGGTGCATTCGACTCTCCCGTCCGCCGCCGGGACCGGTAAGGGTTGACCTTTCCTAAGTGGAAAAGCGACCGGATCGGCCGCATGTGGAGGGAGAGTACCGGTGGATCCGCGGTGGCCGCACGGGCAGTCTGCACGCGCGGCAACGTCGACATTCGAGAGGGCGGTAATGCATGGCAGCGCTACGCACGTGGCAGTGCAAAAGGCTTGTGGCGTCAGTTCCGACTGCGGAAGAATGTGCCAGTCCCGCGGGACGATGTGGCGCGAAGCAATATGCGAGCGCCCGCGGGACGCGCGGGCGCAGGCGACAGCGGCGCGGTCTCACGCACCAACCGGGCTTCGCTGCGTGAAAAGCCTCAGCTTCCTGAGTGGACTCAGCCGCCCGATGGCATCAGTGCGAGCAGCACTGGAACGACTCCGAGGCATATGAACGCCGGCAGCGAACAAAGCCCCAGCGGCACCACCAGCTTGACTCCAAGGGAGGCCGCGCGCTTCTCCGCGGCCCGGAAGCCTTCCCGCCTCATTCTGGCCGCCTGGGCATAAAGGATGGACGACGACGGCGCACCAGTCAGCGCGGCGAAGCCCAAGGCGTCGCGCAGGGCCAGTATCTCCGGCGAGCGCACGTCTGTACTCCGCCATGCCGTCTCCCAGTCGGCACCAATGGCCATGGCCCCCACGACCGGCCGCAGGGTGCGGCCGAACTCAGGTGCGGCCGCAGCGGCCACCAGTTCCAAGGCTCGTCCGATACCCGCACCTGCATGGAGCATGGCGGCAATCAGCTCGAGCATCATGGCAATATCCCGCAATCCCGGGGACTGCCCTGCGCGCTCTTGGGGATCCTCCTCCCCATCTGCAATACCGTTGCCCGCCGCATCGCCGCGTTGGCGGAGGAGCCCTGATCTCCCGTGAACGGTTCGGCTGAAAGCGAGGCCCGCGGCGGCAGCCAGTGCCAGGGAGACAAGGGCAGCAGCCAGAACCGATCCGCTCATTGCACAGTTCCGGTCATGCAGCGGATGCCCGGCTGTCGGGTGATCATGACGCAGCCTCGCCGGCCGCTGCCCGGACGAGCCTCGCGGACCAAATGCGGCCAGCAGCGGTCAGTCCTATCCCCGCAACCAGCGCAGCCATCCCGAACGGCGTGCCCAGCAACATCGCCAGCGGGTCCACGCCCAGGCAGACACCCAGTCCCAGTCCCAGCAGAGGGAGCCAGGTGAGCAGTGCCACCGTCGCCTTCGGTCCGGCGAGCGCCGTCTGCCGGGCTGCTTCAGCGTCGTCTTCCACCTCCAGCTGGGCCGCAAAGCGCGTCAGGACGTCAGCCAGTGGACAGCCGCTGGCGGCCGCTATGTCGAAGCAGGCTGCCAACTCAGCCCATATCCGCGACTCTCGGCCTCCGGCTCCAGGCCGCGAGGGCGAACTTGCTGACCGTATTGCGTCCGCCACCGGCGCTCCCCGCAGGGCCGCTCCCCGGGCGGCTGACAGTGCGGCTGCCGAGCCGGGGCTGAGCCGTGGCTGGCGGGCGTCGTCACCTGCAGACCCCTGCTCCACGTAAAGCCGCCACAGTTCGTCCCACAGGCGAGAAGGAGACCGGCCGCCCTTCAGCAGGGCAGCCAGCTGCTGAACCACAACCGTCAGGGACACGGTTGACTCCCTGCGGCGGCCCCGGGCGAGGCCGAAACCGCCCCGGCCCGTCGTGACGGGCCTACCGCCGCGGCGAACACCGCCGCCGGTTGCGCCACCCAGGCCGAAGGCGCTGCGTGCCCGCCGAAGTGGCCCACGCGCAGGGCTCAGGATCAGCCACGCGGCAAGCGCAAGGACACCCACAAAGACCCCGGTCATGCTGCACCGGGGACGGAGTCGCGGGCCAGGCCGGCAACGGGGACGGCGCCTGCCTCAGGAGCCAGAGCCGGATCCAGGGCTAAGCCTGGATCGAGGGCCAGGCGCTGGGCAAGGACCTCCCACGCAGGCCCGGGAACTGGCCTGCCGGCTGAAACGTCCAAGGCCACGGCGACGTCGAGGCCACCCGGCCGCTCGGCCAGGACGCCGATGCACGCTACGTAGCGTCCGCGCCTCGACCGGGCCACATGCACCACCACGTCAAGGGCGCTGGCAACCTGCAGCCGGACCGCATCCTGCCCAAGCCCGGCCAGGGCTCCGAGAGCCGTGAGCCGGGCCGGAACCGCACCTGCGGCGTTGGCGTGGATGGTGCCGCCACCTCCTGTGTGGCCCGTGTTCATGGCCGTCAGTAGTTCGCGCACCTCGGCACCCCGGCACTCTCCCACGATCAGGCGGTCCGGCCGCATCCTCAGGGCCTGGCGAACCAGTTCCCCGAGGTCCACGGCGCCGCCTCCCTCGAGGTTGCCGTGCCGCGACTCCAGGGAAACCACGTGCGGGTGCACCGGATTCAACTCCGAGGCGTCCTCAATCAGGACCAGCCGCTCCCCGGGATGGCAGAGCCCCAGCAAGGTGGACAGGAGGGTCGTTTTTCCGGAGCCGGTGGCTCCGCTGACCAAGAAGCTCAGCCGCTGCTCCACCATCCGTTCCAGTACGCATTGAACCAGGGGCCCAAACATGCCCCCGTCCCGGAGCTCGTCCACGGTGAAGACCTGTTCCCGCCGGATCCTGATGCTGAGCAGCGTCCCCGCCGCCGAGATGGGCGGCAGGACGGCATGGACCCGGTAGCCGCCTTCAAGCCGCACATCCACGCACGGCGATCCGTCGTCGAGCCGCCTGCCGCCCGATGCCACCAGCCTGGCGGCAAGAGCCCTGAGCTGGGCCTCCCCTGCGAAGGTCACGGTTGTCCGTTCGATGCCGCGGCCCCTGTCCAGCCAGACGGAGTCCGGGGCGTTCACGAAGATGTCCGTGACCGTCGGGTCCCGGACCAGGTGCTGCAGCGGCCCGAGGCCATTGAGCTCAGCGCTGATGCGTTCAGCGGCGGCGAGGGAGCCGGCTGTGCCGAGCAGTTTCCCGGTGGCCTGCACCGCGGCCGCCACCCGTGACGGAGTCACTGGCCCGGCGTCGGCCATGACCGACTCGCGGACCGTCTCGAGAAGCCCTGCATCCAAGACCCGGGTGGCACGACGGCGCCCGGCTGCCTCCGCGGCACGGGAAGCCGATGCACCACGAAGCCCGGGGGCGGCACGCCCGCCATCGGCGCCGGCCAGGGGCACACCCAGATGGGCACTCACCTGAGGTCCTCTGCCTGCAGGTCGCCGGCGAGGAGGCCCAGCACCGACGACGCGAAACGCCGAACAGACTTCCGCCTGCCCTGGTCGAGCAGGCGGCCCAGCTCCGTGGCCGAGGCCGTCCCCCGCACTTCCGGCATCACTCCGTGCAGGGGGAGCCCCACGGATTCGGCAACCAGCGTGGCGTCAAGGGCAACCCCGGCCTTTCCCCTGATGACCAGGGCCGATTCGACCGGCGGAAGCTCCTCCAGCAGTCTGGCGGCGGCGACTGCAGCCTTCAGCTGGGCCGGTACGACGACGAGGAGGCGGTCGCAATCCCAGGCGAACGTGCGCAGCGGCTCAGCGTTGCGGCCAATATCGACAATCACCACCTCGTAGCCCCGCCGCGCGGCGTCGAGGACGTTTCCCACGGTAACTGGGTCCACGAGCGGAGGCCGTTCCCTGCTTCCGGGCCAGGACAGAAATGAGAACCCGCCGGCGACGGGTAAGGCGTCCGCAAGCTGCTGCGGATCAATGCTGCCACTGGCATCGGCCAGGTCCGGCCAGCGCAGACCCGGGGACTCCTCCGCGGCCAGAGCCAGTTCGAGTCCGCCGCCCCAGGGATCGGCGTCGACGAGCAGGACCCTGGCACCCAGTTCAGCTGCGGCCTGCGCGAGCCACGCCGCCGCGGTGGTGGCGCCTGCCCCTCCGCAGCCCCCGGTGATGCCCAGCACCAGGCCTCCGGCCTCCGGTGAACGAGACCGGCTGAGGTACTCGGCCAGCCAGGCGGCAGCGTCGGGAAGAACGGCGACGCGTTGTGCCCCCAGCGCAGCGCCCAGATGCCAGAGAGTATCCCCTTCCCCGCTCAGCCCGACGAGGACGGCAGGGGCACGGCGCCGGGGCGGCAGTTCACGGACGTCGCTGCCTACCAGGACGTCGGCGGCGGAATCCCAGAATGGCGCAGCCTCCGCCACGTCGTCCACCACCCGCAGCCGCCCTCCGGCAGCTGCAACAATCCGTTCCACTTCACCCCGCAGGAACTCAGATACCGTGACCAGCAGGACGTCGCCGGCGTCAGCGGGGAGCCAGGTTCGGGGTTCAGTGCCGGTCAGTGACTCCGCCTGCGCGGGCCTGGGCCGGGCCGCTGGCCGCCGGCTGCTCCGAAGCGCCGGTGAGGGTCCGTCCGGGAAACCGCGCGCCGGCCCTGCACCGGCACCGTCGGCACCGGGCGCCGCAGCACCGGGCGTCGCAGCACCGGGCGGCCTGACTTCCGGGGGCGCAGCATCCGGCAGCGTGGTATGCGGCAGCGCGGTATCCGGGTCTGATGGGAGTCGCCGGTTACGGGCGTGGTGCCTGCTCATGCAGTAACTGTGCCCAAAAGACCGGCCGCCCGTCAGAGACGGATGGGTGTATGTGGAAAAACCGGCTCCCGCATCGAGCGAGGAAGGCCCGGCCCCTGTGGAGGACAAGAGGCAGAGGACAGTGCGGGGACCATGCGGACAATCCGGTGGCGCACGAGACGCCGTGCACGACGCCAAACAGCGTGGCGGCAGGGCAGAATTGGACCTATGTATCTGTTGCTCGCCGCCCACCCTGACGGCGCAGCCATACAGGAACTCACGGCAGCAGGCCGCCCCCACCCCGCCAATCCGGAGCCACGGATCGTCAGCCTGACCCCGCCGGGAGCCCTCGAGGAAGCCCCGCCACCGGTGGCGTCCCAAACGGCGCCCGAGACCGGAGCGCCAACCGCGCCCGGCAGCGGAACCGGGCTGGCCGCCGTCGTCCGCGAGCTCGAGAAGCGGCGCCCGCGCTGGATCTGGCACCGCACCCAGGACTGGTACCCGTCGCTGCTGGCGGCGGGCGTCGACGTGGAACGCTGCTACGACCTCTCCCTGTGCGGCGCCATCCTGGCCCATTCCGAGTTCACGGCCCACACCCGGTACGCCAAAAACGCCGAGAAACTCACGCAGGACGACGAGCTGCAGCCGCCCCGGATGCTCCAGCCGCCCCCTCCGCCCGCGGACCAGGGCGCCCTCTTCGACGACCCGGGCACGGCAACCCAACCGCGGCAGACCCTGGCCGAGCTGCGCGCCGAATACGCTGCCCAGCAGGAGGCCCTCGCAGCCGCCGCCGGACCGGTTGCCGCAGGACCAGCCGGCGCAGGTGACGGCAACCGGCGGCAGCGGCTCCAGCTCCTCCTCGCCGCCGAGTCGGCCAGCGCCCTGGTTGCGGCCGAGATGCAGCATGCCGGCGTGCCCTGGCGGGAGGAACTGCACGAGCACATCCTGGCCGAGCACCTGGGCCCGCGGCCGCCGCTTGGCCACCGCCCCGCCAAGCTCGAGGCCCTGAACACCGAACTTCGGGGCCTGCTGAACGCTCCGAGCCTCAATCCGGACTCGCCGCAGGAGCTGATGCGTGCCCTGCACCGCAACGGCATCGAGGTGAAGTCCACCCGGCAATGGGAGCTGAAGGGATCCAGCCATCCGGCCATCGCGCCCCTGCTGGCCTACAAGAAACTGTCACGGCTGCACACCGCCAACGGCTGGGCGTGGCTGGACGCCTGGGTGCGGAACGGGAGGTTCCGGCCCGAATACGTGGTGGGTGGGGTGGTGTCCGGCCGCTGGGCGTCACGCGGCGGCGGAGCACTGCAGATCCCCCGCCAGGTCCGCGGCGCCGTGCACGCAGACCCGGGACACAAGCTCATCGTGGCCGACGCGTCCCAGCTGGAACCCCGTGTTCTCGCCGCGCTCGCGCAGGATTCGTCCATGGCCGAGGCCGCCCGGGACCAGGATCTGTACGCGGGGATCGCCGCCAAGGGGTTCGGCGGCGACCGGGGCAAGGCAAAAATGGCTCTACTGGGCGCCATGTACGGGGCTACCTCAGGCGAGGCAGGCCGCCTGATGCCGCAGCTGGCCAAGACCTACCCGCGCGCGGTGGGCTTCGTCGAGCGCGCCGCCCGCGACGGCGAAGCCGGCAAGACCGTCACCTCGCGCCTTGGACGCAGCAGCCCGCCGCCGTCGGAACGGTGGTTCTTCAGCCAGCGCTCCACCTCGGCAGAGGAACAGCGCCGTGCCGACTCAATCGCGCGTTCCCGCGGACGGTTCACCCGGAACTTCGTTGTCCAGGGGTCCGCGGCGGACTGGGCGGCCTGTTGGCTGGCTGAACTACGACGGCGGCTGCGCACCATGCGTGCCGACGGTTCAGCCACGGGGGAACTCGTGTTTTTCCTGCACGACGAGGTGATGGTCCACGCCCCCGACTCCGCCGTGGACGCCTGCATCCGGGCCATCGAGGACGCCGCCAACGCCGCCAAGGAGCTGCTCTTTGGCCCCATTCCGGTCGAATTCCCCGTGAGCGTGGCCATCGTCGATTCCTACGACAACGCGAAGTAGCCGCAGACACCCGCCCGGAGAAGCCAGCCGAAGCGAAACGGGGGGCGCTTTGACACGGGACAGGCCGCCCGCCGTCGTAATAGACGACGGCGGGACCGCCAAAGTGCCCCACGGCGGCACCGCCGGCCCGCCTGACGGCAGGACAATAGCTCCTTCCCAGGGGAAACAGAAGTCACATCCGTCACAGATGGAACGTGCGGTTGTACTGAGTAATGTACCGGCGAGTAGTTCGCTTCGTGTGGTGTGGCCACTAAGCTCTATGGTGGCCGGGCAGTGGCAATAAGTTGGCCCGGCACGTGCGACGAAGCATCAGCAGGGGGTTTCCACGCCAATGGCGGGCAAGTTTGAAGTTCACCAGGACAGCGATCAGTCTTACAAATTCCGTCTCATCGATGGGGACGGAAACATCGTGGCAGAGTCGCCGCGCTTCAAGAGCGTTTCCGGAGTAGTGGCAGGCATCAACGCATTGCGCGAAAACGCCGCCACCGGCCTGGTGGTGGATCTGCGGAAATCGCAGCACTGACAGCGGCGGAGTAGCCGGCGGAAGCACCGGCCCGGAACGGCCAAAGTCGGCAGTACCGCCTACAGATCCAGCGGGTGAAGCCTGGTCCTGTCCCAGGGCACGGCCCAGCCGAGCTGGTCGAACAGCTCGTTCAGGATCATTCCCGTGAAGCCCCAGACCACCAGGCTGTTCACGTTGAATGCCGGGCTCTGGAACGTCTGGTTCATGCGCGTCACGGCAGCCATGGTGCGGTTTTCGGGATCGAGCAGGTCGCGGACCGGCACCCGGAAGACCTGGGCGGACTCGCCGTAGTCCACCACCCGGACCGGCGACGGTGAGGCCCACCAGGCCAGGACCGGGGTCACCAGAAAGTTTCCGCGCGGAAGGGCCAGTTCCGGCAGGGCACCCAGCACTTCGACGCCTGAGGGGTCCACCCCGGTTTCCTCCTCCGCTTCCCGCAGGGCGGCCTCCACCGGAGTCTCCCCCACATGGATGCCGCCGCCGGGAAAGGCCACTTGGCCTGGATGGTCATCGAGGGTATGGGCGCGTTCCAGGAGCAGGACGTCCAAGTCGGCAGCCACGAGCGGCTTGCCGGAGGCCGCGGGCACATCGTCCAAGGCGCCGAAAAGGATCAGGACGGCCGCCTTACGGGCAACGGACTCGTCAACGGTCAGCTTGCGCCAGTAGGGATTGCGGGCAGGACCGGTCCCCGCCCTGATCGAATCGACGAGGTCCACCAGGTCCTCGCGCGCCGTCATGGCGTCCTCCGCTGTGATTCCATCCGGATCTCGGCGGCGCGGTGGGTCTCGGCCAGCAGCCTCGCCAGAAGCTCCTCGCTTCCGGGCGCCAGCTCGTATTTCAGCAGTTTCGCGGCCTTGGCGGGGTTCGTCTCGCCCGACCCAAAGCTGGGGCACCAGTTGGCCACGGCACAGGCCCCGCAGGCCGGCTTGCGGGCATGGCACACCCGCCGGCCGTGAAAGACCACCCGGTGGGACAGCATGGTCCAGTCCCTGGGCTCAAACAGTTCCGCCACATCGGACTCGATCCGGACCGGGTCGTCCGATTCCGTCCAGCCGAAGCGCCGTGCCAGTCGCCCGAAGTGGGTGTCCACCGTAATCCCCGGAACGCCGAACGCATTGCCCAGCACCACGTTCGCCGTTTTCCTTCCGACGCCCGGCAGCGTCACCAGGTCTTCCAGCCGCCCGGGCACCACGCCGTCGAACTCGTCCACCACGCGGTTGGCCAGCGCGAGGAGGTTCCGTGTCTTGGCGCGGAAAAACCCCGTCGGCTTGATGATGGCCTCCAGCTCGGCGGTGTCCGCTTCCGCCATGGCGCGGGCGTCCGGAAAGCGGGAAAAGAGCAGCGGCGTGATCAGGTTGACCGTCACGTCCGTGGTCTGCGCGGACAGCACCGTGGCCACGAGGAGCTCGAAGGGGTTCCGGAAGTCGAGCTCGGCGTGGGCGTACGGGTATTGCTCGGCGAGGGCCCGGTTGATCCTGCGCGCCCGGCGCTTCAGGGCCAGGGCCGACTCGCCGGAGCGGGCCCGCGGGCTCGCCGCGGGCCCGCTTTCGGCGGCGATGATTTCCGTGGGGGCCTCCCCGGAGACGCCCGCGGGGGTCTCCGCAGAGACGTCCGCGGGAGCGTCCCCGGAAGCAGGTGCCACCGGGATGCCCGGCGTGCCGCGCCGGCGCGAAGCGGAATCGGCCACGGCGGCCGGCTAGCCGCGCTCGATGTTGCTGAGGTCGCGCAGGACGCCCACCCGGCCGTCCGTGTGCTGGACCAGGAATTCATCCCCGCGGTCCTCCAGTGCCAGGACCCAGCCACCCGGCTCGATGCCGAACAGCGGTGCGCCGGTGCGCTCATCAACGGCCGTGCGGTGCTGGGCGACGGCGAACCAGAAGGCCTCGTGGACCTGCTCCTGTTCGGATTCCTCCGGCCGGCTTGCCGGGTCGACGGTGGCGCCGATCGGCTCCTGCGACCGCACCTGCTGCTGCACATCCACCCTCGGGTGGACGGCGGTGGCTGGCGTGGCAGAGGCAGCCCGCGCCGCCTCTGCTTCACGTGCCGCCTCCGCTGCACGTGCCGCCTCTGCTTGCCGCGCGGTAGCGTCGGGCTTGGCCTCGGCCACGGGAGCATCCGCTGCAGGAGCTTTTTGGCTGGCCGCTCCTGCGCCAGCCGCCGGGGGCACCGTGGCTGCGTCCGGCCGGGTCTGCTCGGCCTCCGGGGTGGCCGGTTGGACGTCCGCGCCGGCTGCCTTGGCGGACGGCACTGCCGCGGTTTGCGCGGCGACGCCCCCGGTCTGCGCGGCGACGCCCCCGGTCTGCGCGGCGACGCCCCCGGTCTGCGCGGAGGGCTCTGCGCCTGCCTGCACGACGGCGGCCTGTCCCGTTTCCGGGGACGCCGCGGCACTGCTGGCCGCGTTGGCCGCGGGCCATGTTCCGGCCGCCGGCGCTACACCAGCTGCTCCGGCTGCTCCGGCTGCTCCGGCAATGGGAGCTGTAGCACCGGGAATTACCGCGCCGGCAGTTCCCGCCTGGGCCGCACCCTGCCCCTGCTGGCCGACCGCCGTCGCACCGTGCGACACATGGCCGCGGGATTCTGGCCCCGCGCTTGCGCCAGTAACGCTGCCGGGGAAGACAGCGGCCGAAGCGGCTCCAGCGGAAGCGCCGGCGGAAGAAGTACCCGGCTTGGCAGCAGCCGGCGTAGAAGCGGCTGCTTTCGGTTCCTTGGGGGCTTTCGGCTTCCGCACGGGAACGGCCGAGTCACGCGCCATGACGTGGGCCGGGACGTCGGAGCGGTCCAGGAAGTCACCGGCGAAGAACGGGATGAACCTGGCCAGCACTGTGGCGGCCAGCAGCACGAGCGAGCCGATCAGGCCCACGAGCAGGCTGGGCGTGTAGGCGCCGGCAACGGACAGGAAGAAGAAGGCTACCGCAAACGAGGCCACTACAGAACCGAACTGGTCCACCGAAAGCGATCCGATGCGGACCTTCGTGTCGGGGGCGAGCCGGCGGGCCACAAACAACGCCGCAACAATGAGCGGCAGCACCACACCGAGCCCCAGGAAGAACAGGCTTCCGAGGTTCCACAGGTTGTAGCGCACAGCGAACATCGGAATCAGGGATGCGATAAAGAGGACAAGGGCGGCCGCGAAGACGGTCAGGTCCCGGACGGTGAAAGGTCCGGCAACGGCCTCGTTCCGCACGCCCTGCTGCTTCATGAAAGTCGGCGCCGCGTTGTGCGCTTCCGGCCGCCCGGACGGTCCCGCCCCAAGCGGTGCCTGGCCCTGCCCCGGCTGGGCTGGGTCTTGCCGGGCCGGGCCCGGCTGGCCCTGGCTTTGCTGATTCATTCTGTTCTCCTTAGCGTGGCGGCGCCCGGACGGGTGTCCGCTGCGTGGTTCCGCCCTACGGCCGGAGCCTGACCGACAAGCGGTCTGGCTGCTTCCGGCCCCTGTCACGAGTCCATCTCAGCCTAGCCAAGTAGAGGGTGCTTCACTAGCTGACTGGCCGCGGTGCGGCGTGCTCACAGAAGCGGCACAGGCCTCCCACAGAACCATTCACCGCTAAATGGGCACCGCTCGCGGCTCCTAATGTGACGGGGCCCACGCGCAGATGCCTGACGCGCTAGTCTGGTCTCGGAACAGCTCTTTGCGGTGTATCCGTGACGGGCCGTTGCCCGGCGCCGTGCAGCGGCGGGGCAGTGGCCGGGACCGGCGCACCGCGCAGGAAAGATCGATGAATGATGAGGTTCACCATGTCCCAGGACACCCCCGGCTCGACGGCCACCGCTGCCACCACCAGCCAGCAGGGCGATGCTCTTGAAAACCTGCTGCATGAGAACCGCAAGTTTGCCCCTTCCGAGGAGTTCGCGGCGAACGCGGTCGTGGGCGCCGGCGTTTACGCAGAGGCAGCAGCCGACCGGCCCGCCTTTTGGGCCAAGCAGGCCCGCGAACTGCTGAACTGGAACAAGGACTTCACCGAGGCCCTCGACTGGTCCAACCCGCCGTTCGCCAAGTGGTTCGTCGGCGGCGAGGTCAACGCCGCATACAACGCCCTGGACCGGCACGTGGAGAACGGCCTGGGCGACCGGGTAGCCATCCACTTCGAGGGTGAGCCGGGCGATTCCCGCTCCTACACCTACGCGGAACTCACCGACGAGGTGAAGAAGGCCGCGAACGCGTTCGAGTCCCTCGGCGTGGCCAAGGGCGACCGCGTGGCCGTCTACCTGCCCATGATCCCCGAGGCCGTCATCACGCTGCTCGCCTGCGCCCGGATCGGCGCTGTGCACTCGGTGGTGTTCGGCGGGTTCTCCGCTGACGCGCTCCGGTCCCGGATCGAGGACGCCGAGGCCAAGCTCGTGGTCACCGCGGACGGCACCTACCGGCGCGGCAAGCCCAGCGCCCTGAAAACAGCAGTCGACGCCGCCCTCGAGCAGGCGGGCCACACCGTGCAGAACGTCGTGGTGGTCAAGCGCAACGGCCAGGACGTGGACTGGCACGAGGGCCGGGACCACTGGTGGGCGGACACCGTCGGGGCAGCCTCCGCCGAGCACACCGCGGTCGGGCACGACTCCGAACACCCTTTGTTCATCCTCTACACCTCCGGCACCACCGGTAAGCCCAAGGGCATCCTGCACACCACCGGCGGGTACCTCACCCAGACCGCCTACACCCACAAGGCCGTCTTCGACCTGCACCCCGAAACGGACGTGTACTGGTGCACGGCCGACGTCGGATGGGTCACCGGCCACTCCTACGTCGCCTACGCGCCGCTCATCAACGGCGCCACTCAGGTCATGTACGAGGGCACCCCGGACTCCCCGCACCAGGGCCGCTGGTGGGAGATCGTGGAGAAGTACAAGGTCTCCATCCTTTACACCGCCCCCACCGCGATCCGCACCTTCATGAAGTGGGGCCGGGACATCCCGGACAAGTACGACCTCTCCTCCATCCGGGTCCTGGGCTCGGTGGGCGAACCCATCAACCCCGAAGCCTGGATGTGGTACCGGGACGTGATCGGGGGCAACAAGGCCCCGATCGTGGACACCTGGTGGCAGACCGAAACCGGCGCTCAGATGATCGCCCCGCTGCCCGGCGTCACGGAGACCAAGCCCGGGTCCGCGCAGGTGCCGCTGCCCGGCATCGCCGTGGACGTCGTGGACGAGAACGGTGCCTCCGTCCCTGACGGGCACGGCGGCTTCCTGGTGATTCGCGAACCCTGGCCGGCCATGCTCCGCGGCATCTGGGGCGACCCGGAACGGTTCAAGGACACCTACTGGTCCCGCTTCGAGACCATGTACTTCGCCGGCGACGGCGCCAAGAAGGACGAGGACGGCGACATCTGGCTCCTGGGCCGCGTGGACGACGTCATGAACGTCTCCGGGCACCGGCTCTCCACCACCGAAATCGAGTCCGCCCTGGTGAGCCACCCGGCCGTGGCGGAGGCCGCCGTCGTGGGCGCCACCGACGAAACCACCGGCCAGGCCGTCGTCGCGTTCGTCATCCTCCGCGGAGATGCGGTGGATTCCGGCGACGAAATCGTCCAGGACCTCCGCAACCACGTGGGCAAGGAAATCGGCCCGATCGCCAAACCGAAGACCATCCTGGTGGTGCCCGAACTGCCCAAGACCCGCTCCGGCAAGATCATGCGCCGCCTCCTCAAGGACGTCGCCGAGGGGCGGGACGTCGGAGACGCCACCACGCTCGCAGACAACACCGTCATGCAGCAGATCGCCGCGTCCCTGAAGAAGTAGCGGAGCCAACTGAGGGCCCGTCCGGAACACCGGACGGGCCCTTCCTTTCGCGCGCCCCTGGCAGGTCCCGCCGTCGTCGTTCCGTGTTATTTTGCGATCTTTCCTGTTCCCTTTTGCGAGGTTATAGTCAGTGATATGTGACAGATGTCACAGAGCCTCATCCCCCGGGAGAGATCATGGCAGCACATCCGGAAGCGTCCATCAGCGCCGGGCCAGCCCGGCGGACGCTCCTCAAAACTTTCGGCGTGAGTGCCGCCGGCCTGGCAGGCGTGCCACTGTTGGCGGCATGCACCGGAGGCAGCGGACCGTCCGCCGGCGGCTCGGAATCCTCCGGCCTGTCGTTCGGCTCAGGTTCCTCGGACGAAGTTCCCAAGAAGGCGTACCAGGCAGTCACCGATGCCTTCACCCAGAAGACGGGCAAGACGGTCCGCACCAATGTGGTGCCGCACAACGACTTCCAGAACAAGATCAACTCGTACCTGCAGGGCTCGCCGGACGACGCCTTTACCTGGTTCGCGGGCTACAGGATGCAGTTCTATGCCAGCAAGGGACTTCTGGCACCGGTTGACGACGTCTGGGCCAAGATCGGGGGCAACTTCTCGGACGCTCTGAAGAAGGCGTCCACCGGCCCGGACGGGAAGATGTATTTCGTCCCCAACTACAACTATCCGTGGGGTTTCTTCTACCGGAAGAGCGTGTGGGCCGGCAAGGGTTACGAGGTGCCGGAAACCTTCGATGCCCTCAAGGCCCTGGCGGCCAGGATGAAGGCCGACGGCATCATCCCGATCGGTTTTGCGGACAAGGACGGCTGGCCCGCCATGGGCACGTTCGACTACATCAACATGCGCCTCAACGGCTACCAGTTCCACGTGGACCTGTGTGCCCACAAGGAGTCCTGGGACCAGAAGAAGGTGACAGACGTCTTCGACACTTGGTCCGCCCTGCTGCCCTTCCAGGATCCTGCGGCGCTGGGCCAGACCTGGCAGGACGCCGCAAGGGCGCTGGCTGCCAAGAAGACAGGCATGTACCTGCTCGGCTCGTTCGTCACGCAGCAGTTCACCGATCCGGCGGTGTTGAAGGACATCGATTTCTTCGCGTTCCCGGAGATCGCCACCGAGGGGCGGGACGCGGTGGAGGCACCGATCGACGGGCTGTTGCTGTCCACCAAAGGCGGCGGGAACGCGGCCGCGCACCAGTTCATGGAATTCATCGGCACCCCCGAGGGCCAGGACACCTACGCCTCCGTGGACGCCTCCAACATCGTCACGGCCAAGGGCGCGGACACTTCCAAATTTACGCCGCTGAACAAGAAATGCGCAGACGCCATCGCACAGGCGAAGTCCATCAGCCAGTTCTTTGACCGCGACGCCCTGCCCGCCATGGCCAACAACGTCATGATTCCGGCCCTGCAGACCTTCCTCAAGAACGGCAAGATGGACGTCAAGAACCTTGAGGCGCAGGCCAAGTCACTGTACGCCGCCCAGTAGCAGCCGGGGACTCCCATGAGCGCAACAGCAAGAGACCTCGTCCCGCCGGAGTCCCGGGCCCCGTCCGGGGCGCCGGCAAAGCGGGTCCGCAGCGGAAAGGTCCGCCGGCTCTCCAGACGGGACAAGATGGTTCTGTCCCTCATGGTGGGCATTCCCACCCTGATCCAGTTGATTTTTATCTGGCTGCCCACGGTGATGTCCGTCGCGCTGAGCTTCACGCGTTGGAACGGGCTGGCACTGAGCGACATCAGGCCGGCAGGCGGCGACAATTATCAGTACATCTCGCAGGACTACCCGCCGTTCTGGCCCGCCATCCAGCACAACATGCTGTGGCTGGCGTTCCTGGCCCTGGTGGCAACCCCGCTGGGCCTGCTGCTGGCAGTGCTGCTGGACCAGCAGATCCGCGGCAGCAGGATCTACCAGAGCATTTTCTTCACGCCGGTGATGCTGTCGCTGGCACTGATCGGCATCATCTGGCAGCTGTTCTACCAGCGTGACAACGGCCTGCTGAACTTCCTGCTCGGAACCTCGGGAACGCCGCAGGCCGTTGACTGGTTCGGGGATTCCTCGATCAACATCTGGGCAGCCATGATCGCGGCCACGTGGCGCCACGCGGGCTATGTCATGCTCCTGTACCTGGCGGGCCTGAAGGGCGTGGACCCCAGCCTGAAGGAAGCAGCAGCGATCGACGGGGCCAACGCGGTGCAGACCTTTTTCCGCGTGGTGTTCCCGGCCATGCGGCCCATCAACATCGTCATCGTCGTCATCACCATCATCGAGTCGCTGCGGGCGTTCGACGTTGTCTACGTCATCAACCGCGGCACCAACGGCCTGGAGCTCCTCAGCGCCCTGGTGATCCAGAACCTCGTGGGCGAAGGCCAGGTGATCGGCGTCGGATCCGCCCTTGCCGTGGTCCTGCTGGTCATCTCCCTCGTGCCCATCGTGTTCTACCTCAGCCGCACCTTCGGCAGGGAGAACAGGGCATGAGCGCCGCGGTCTCCCCCGGCATGGCCACGAGTCGGCCGGCAACCCGCTCCGGCAGCAGGCCCAAGCGGCACTACGGCACGCATATCTTCCTGACGGCCATGGCGGTCATGTGGCTGATCCCCCTGCTCTGGGCCGTGTTCACCGCCCTGCGGCCGATCGCCTCCACCAACGAGCACGGCTACTTCAGCCTGGCCGGCGACTTCAACTTCGATAACTTCATCCAGGCCTGGTCCCAGGGCGGCTTTGCCAAGTACCTCTGGAACTCGGTGATCATCTGCGTCCCGGCGGTACTGCTGGTGCTCTTTTTCGCTTCCATGATGGCCTTCGCAGTCAGCCGGGTGAGCTGGAAGTTCAACGTCACCCTGCTCATCATGTTCACGGCGGGGAACCTGCTGCCGCCCCAGGTGCTGGCGGCGCCGCTGTTCGAGATGGCCAAACACTTCCAGGTGCCCTACTCCTTCAGCGACTCGGGCAACATGCTGAACACGTACATCATCGTCATTGCGGTGAACATGGCGTTTCAGATGGGATTCTGCACGTTCGTGCTGTCCAACTACATGAAGGCGCTCTCTGCGGACCTGACCGAGGCCGCGCTCGTGGACGGTGCCGGGATCTGGCGCCAGTACCGGGAGATCATCATGCCGCTGTGCCGCCCGGCCTTTGCCGCCCTTGCAACCCTGGAAGTCATCTTCATCTACAACGATTTCTTCTGGCCCCTGCTGTTCATCCAGAGCGGTGACCGGCTGCCCGTCACCACCGCGATCAACAATCTCCAGGGCGAGTTCCTGAACAACTACAACCTGCTGGCGGCCGGCGCCGTCATCACGGTAATTCCCACCCTGATTGTTTACCTGCTCCTACAGCGGCAGTTTGTTGCGGGCCTGACTCTTGGTTCCAGCAAGGGCTAGGCGATGATGGGCAGTACCAGGTTTCACCTACTGAAAGGATCCCAATGCTTCCCGCGGCCCGCCACCAGTCCATAGTGGACGCCGTCCGGCGCGAGCGGGTGGTCCGCGTGTCCGACCTCGCGCAGCAGCTGGGCGTGTCCCTGATGACGGTGCGCCGTGACATCGAGATGCTGGAGGAAAGCGGCCAGGTCGAGCGGATCCACGGCGGCGCCAAGCTGCCCGGGGATGCCAGCACGCACGAGCCCGGGTTCGAGCTGAAGTCCACCCAGCTGACCGCGCAGAAACGCGCCATTGCCATGGAGGCCGCCGCACTGGTCCATGAGGGCATGGCCGTGGCCCTGAGCGCGGGCACCACCACCTGGGCGCTGGCCAAGGAACTCGCCAACGGCCCACGGATCACCGCCGTGACCAACTCGGTGAAGATCGCCGACCTCTTCCACCATGCCTCCGCGGCGGGATCCGGGCGCCACGCCTCCACCGTGATCCTCATCGGCGGCGAGCGCACGCCGTCGGACGCCCTCGTGGGTCCCATCGCGACGGCGGCGCTCCGCCAGCTCCATCTGGACCTGTTGTTCCTCGGGGTGCACGGCATGGACGCGGAGGCCGGCTACACCACGCCGAACCTGCTGGAGGCGGAAACCAACCGTGCCTTTATCGCCGCGTCCCGCAAGGTGGTGGTCCTGGCGGACCACACCAAGTGGGGCACGCAGGGAATCAGCACCATCGCCAAGCTCGAGGAAGCCGACGAGGTGATCTGCGATTCGGGCCTGTCCCCCGACGCCCAGCGGATCCTCCGCGACCGGGTGGGCCGGCTGAGACTGGTTTAGGCGCCGGCTGGTCTAAGCCAGCACCGGTGGTGTGGTTCGGCCAGCCTTACGGGCAGCCGCAAGACTGCCTGACCAGAAGCTTCGTCGGGAAGACGCGGTGCTGGGCCGGCTCGCCCCGGTCCGCTCCAACCGGTGCCCCGACGCCAGAAACCGTTGCCCAGCCGCGTAGCCGCCAACCCGGGTGAAGGCGCTGCGCGCAATGGGGCCCTCCGGCAGGCCGGCATGCCGGAGCGCCTGCACCCAGCCCTCTTCGCGGGCGTCAGCTTCGTTGCCGGTGGTGGTGCCCATGGCCAGGCCAATGTTGGTGTGGCCATGTCCGATCAAATGCTCGACGGCGGTGCGGGCCCCCTTGGCCAGGTCCACGCCCACCGTGGTGACGCCGGCCGGGCTCCCGCTGTGGCTCAGGAGCACCGACGGGATCTCCGCGGCCTCCAGGTCGGCCAGCTCAGGTTCGAACAGGACACTGGCCAGATGGTCCGGGCCGACGTGCCCGACGAATCGCTCATGCTCCACGGTGTGGTGGGCGGTTCCGGATCCGGTTCCGGCTCCAGTGCCGTTGCTGCGGGCACGACGGCGGCGCTGTTCGCCCTGGTGAGCACGCGCACCTCGTGCGCCGAGCAGCTGGGACGGGTAGCCCTGCCCGGGCTCGAGGCGGATTCCCGCTACCGGGTGGAGGCCATCTTCCCGGCCCCGGTGGACGCCGATTACGGCCACACCTTCACCCAGGTCCAGCCGCCGGCATGGCTGGCTTCCGGCGCGGAGGCCAGCGGCCGCTTCCTGGCCGAGGTGGGGCTCCCTATGCCCAGCCTCAACCCGGAGCACGCGCTGGTGTTGAAAGTCACGGCCCTCTGAGCTGAGCCGACTGCTGGCCCTGCCGCCCGCCGTCGTTCTCCATCCTGCACCATGTCCGTCCCGCACCGCCGGCCCTCCAGCTGGCGGTGCGGGACGCCGCGTTTTCCGTAACGAAAAGCCCCGCCCTCGGAGCCCGGCAACCCGACGCGATAGATTTGCAGGCATGACTGAAGCCCCCTCCGCCACCGAAGCCAGCCGCGGCACCATCCTCGTCCTGAATGGCCCCAACCTGAACCTCCTCGGCACCCGCGAGCCGGAAAAGTACGGCACGGCCACGCTGGCCGACGTCGAGCAGCTCGCCAAGGACACCGCCGCCGCCCACGGGCTCGACGTTGAGTGCTTCCAGTCCAACCATGAGGGCGCGCTGGTGGACGCCATCCACGCCGCCCGCGGCAAGGCCATCGGCATCGTTCTGAATGCCGGGGCCTACACCCACACCTCGGTGGCCATCCGGGACGCGATCTCGGCAGTCCAGGTCCCCGCAGTGGAAGTCCACATCACCAACGTGCACGCCCGCGAGGAGTTCCGCCACCACTCGTACCTCTCCGACATCAGCAAGGCCGTGATCGCCGGTGCCGGGGTTCTGGGCTACCGGTTCGCCGTGGAGTATCTCGCCGACCTGAATGCCGGCAAGGCCTGACCATGGCGGCGGCGGCCCTCGGCACCGCAGAGTGGTACCGTCACTTCGGCACGGTTGATGCCCCCGGTTCCTCGCCCTGCTACGCCGACTGGTCGCTGCGCATCGCCGAGGATCCCGGGCTGATCGCCCGAATCGACCGCTGGCCGTACAACAAGCGGCAGCCCCTGCTGATGCTCGCCGCCGCCCGTTTCCTCGGCGCCCAGGTCTCCCCGTACCCGGAGTTCCGCGCCTTCCTGGACGAGCACTGGGCCGAGGTCTCGCGCACCGTCATGTCCCGCGCCACCCAGACGAACGAAGTGGGCCGCTGCGCCACCCTGCTGCCGTCGCTCGCGGCCATCGCGGCCGCTGAAGGCCGGCCGCTTGCGCTGATCGAGGTGGGCGCCTCCGCGGGCCTCGCACTGTTCCCGGACCGCTACAGCTACGAGTTCGACGACGGCGCGGCAGTCACGCGGCTGGACCCCGGCGCGTCCGGCGAACTGCAGGCCGGGTCCGGCGCTCGGTCCGGGCCTCCCGCCCATCGGCCGGAGCCTCCCGTCCTGCGCTGCAGGACAGCAGGCCCGGTTCCCCTACCGGACAGCTTGCCTCCTGTGGTGTGGCGGGCCGGGATCGACCTCAATCCCTTGGACGTACGGAATCCCGACGACGTCGCCTGGCTTGGGGCGCTGATCTGGCCGGAGCAGGAGTTCCGCCGTGAGCGGCTGCGCCGGGCCATCGCCGTTGCGCGCCAGGATCCGCCTTTTCTCGTGGCCGGCGACCTCAACGAACAGCTGCTGTCGCTGGCCGGCCAGGCCCCTCCCGACGCCGCGCTGGTGGTGTTCCACAGTGCCGTCATGGGTTATGTCAGCGCCGACGGTCGCGCCAGGTTCCGGTCCAGCATGCAGAGCCTGGCGAGGGACCGGAGTTGCCACTGGCTGTCCAACGAGGGCGAGACCGTGATCATCCAGCAGGACGGCTCGGTGGTTGTCCCGGAGATGGATCCCGGACGGCTCCGCGGCAACTTCCTGCTGCTGCACAACGGCCAGCCGGTGGCCATCAGCGGCCCGCACGGCCAGAGCCTGGATTGGCTGTAACCGGCTGATCCTCTCGCAGGGTGCCTGATTGCCGGAGGCCGCTACTGCTGTATGCCGCTATTGCTGGAAGCCGCTATTGCTGGATGCATTGCCCGGACGACACGGGGCTGGACAGGCCCGGTGCCTCTGCGGCCACCGGACGGAGATCGATCATCGGAATCGCGAACCCCAGGGCCGCGCTGGAAGTTGTCTTTGCGAAGATTACGCCTGCCACCTCTCCGTTGGTGGTGAGAAGCGGCCCGCCGGAGTTGCCGGGCTGGACGTCGCCGGCAAGCTTGTACACCTCGTCCGGAACAGGGTTGTTGCCGTAGATGTCCGGCACCAGCACTGTCGAAATGCCCTGCACAGTGGCCGGCTTGGACTGGTAGGGGCCGCCGTGCGGGTAGCCGGCAAATGCGGCGGCGGTTCCCGCGGGCAGGTCAGAGCTCAGCGGCAGCGCCGCGGTGGGCAGTCCGTCCACGGCCAGGACTGCGAGGTCGCGCTTGCTGTCGAAGTAGACCACCCGGCCCGGCATGGCACCCCCGCCGGGAATCTCCACAACAGGCTGCGACACCCCCGCAACGACGTGCGCGTTGGTCACCACGCGTCCTGATGACACCACGAAGCCGGTTCCGGTCTGGTTCTGCCCGCACTGGAACGCGGTCCCCGCGATCTTCAGGACCGAACCGGCTGCCCTGTTCAGGGCCGGCGTGTCCGTGCTGGCGTCCGGAACCGGGAGCTGCTGCTGGTCCTGGCCGATGCCCTCAATGAGCGTGGGGATGCCGTCACCCATAACCGCCGAGCGCAGCTGCGCCATCGCCGATTTGACCGGGTTGGGCGTCAGCCCGTCTATGAAACGGATCACCTTGGACTCGGCCAGTTGCTGCGAGACGAAGGGCACACCAAGTGCGCTGATACTGAACGCCAGCATGGACATGACCAGAGCGGACACGACCAGATTGACGGCCCCGCCAATGAGTCTGTCCATAGCCCGGAGCGGCCGCATGCGAACGGCGCTGCGGATACTGCGCCCGATCATGGTTCCGAGCGCGTTGCCGAGGACCACCAGGAGGACTGCGGTGCCGATGATGGCGGTCAGGCGCCACCCACTGTCCTCAACGAAGTCGCTGACCAGCGGGACGGAGAGGAAAGCGGCCACGGCGCCCGCCGTGAAACCGGCCAGGCCGCCGACGGTCACCAGGAAGCCGTTGCGCAGGCCGTAGATCAGATAGGACAAAAGCGTCAGTATCAACGCAAGGTCCAGAACGGTCAGGCCAAACACCGGGTCTCCTCACAAGCAGCTAAGCCCCGATTCTACTGGCGAAGTCTGACAATTTGCCGTGGATGCGCGGAGCCTGCGCTGGTCTCGCGGCGTCTTTTAGGGCGTTTCAGCTGCCAAGTACGTCACAGAACGTTGAAAATTCTGAAACAATGGCACAAGCGCCCCAGACGACACTTTTACTCAGGAGAATTCATGGACATCGAGGTATTGCGACGCGCACCCCTTTTCGCCACGCTGGACGACGACGCGTTCCGTCTGCTGACGGACGAGCTGACCGAGGTCGACCTGTCCCGCGGTGCATCTGTCTTCCGTGAGGGCGACCAGGGTGACCAGCTCTACTTCATCGTCTCCGGCAAGGTGAAGCTCGGCCGCACCTCCCCCGACGGCCGCGAATCCCTGCTGGCCATCCTCGGCCCGGGTGAGCTCTTCGGCGAGATGGCCCTGTTCGACCCGAGTCCGCGAACCGCCACGGCCACCGCCGTCTCGGAGACCCGCCTGGCCGGCCTCAAGAACGAGAGCCTGAACTCCCTGCTGCGGACCCGTCCCGAGGTCTCGGCGCAGCTGCTGCAGGCGCTGGCCCGCCGCCTCCGCCGCACCAACGACTCTCTCTCCGACCTGGTCTTCTCCGACGTGCCCGGCCGCGTGGCCAAGGCCCTCCTCGACCTCGCCGACCGCTTCGGCCGCCCCGCCACCGACGGCGTTCTCGTGGCACACGAACTCACCCAGGAAGAGCTGGCCCAGCTCGTCGGCGCATCCCGCGAAACCGTCAACAAGGCCCTTGCCGAGTTCGTCCAGCGCGGTTGGCTGCGCCTGGAAGCCCGCGCCGTCGTGATTTTGGACATGCAGCGCCTCCGCCAGCGCTCCCGCTAGCCCACCCGCGAAAGGCCGCCCTGCGCACATATCAGGGCGGCCTTTGCGTTTAACGCACCACCGGCGGAAGGCGGCCCTTCGGCGTCGCTTAGCGCGCAGGTCCCTTCCCAACACTCGCAAGCTCGCGTCGGGGCCCTCGGGACGGCGCTTACGGCGCACAGGGACCCCTCCGGTCGCTGAACGACCTCCAGGGTCCGATGCGTCGCGATGCGCTCCTTTCCGAAGAACCGCAATCCGCCTCGGCCGGTGGTCGGGAAAGGTCGTTGGTTGAGCTTGTCGAAACCACAGGTCGCCCGGATTTCGACAAGACCTGAGGAAGGGTCGCCCAAACCTCGACAGGACCTGAGGAAGCGTTGGGGAACAGTCGACAAGACCTGAGGACGCGTTAGCGAAAAGGCGACGGGATCTGCGAGAGGGTTGCAGGAAAACCGGTAGAAACTGCGAGAGGGTTGGTGACTTAACCGCGAGCGGGGCTGCGGGCCTTCGGGTAGGAGCGCATCGCGGCGCATCGGGGTCCGGAGGTCGCTCAGCGACCGCAGGGGCCCCTATGCGTCGTGTCTAAGCGACGGCGAAGGGCCGGCCGCCCGGCGGACGGAACCAAAAGCGGACGGAACAAGGCAACGGCGAAGGGCCGGCCGCCCGGCGGAGGTGACCAAAGCAGACGGAACCACAGGCAAAGGCTTAGCGCTCGCGCTGGGGCTCTCCGGCTACTGTCTTGGCTGCCTCGACTTCGAGCATGAGTGTCCCGTTTTCGTCGACGAGCCGGGGCTGGTAGACGTGCGGGGTGCGCTTGTAGCTGAGGTAGGCGATGCAGCCGTTGGCTTTGGCCATCTTCTCCAGCATGATCTCCGAGCCTGGGACCATGAGCTGGCCGAGGGTGAGGCCGACGGTGTTCTCCTGGCCCACCTCGTCACCCAGGACGGTCGTGTCGCGCTCGGCGATCGCTTTGGTGGCGCACACCCACCGGCCCCAGACGCCTTTGCTCTCCAGGATGGAGGGCTGCTGGTTCATGGGGACGGTGGCGGCGAAATACCGGGTGTTGAAGCGCCGGTGTGCGAAGTCCGGGCTCAGCCAGTTCACGAGCGGCTTGAGCAGGTCGGTGCGCAGGGACAGGCCCCGCTTGGCCAGCTCCGCGGTGAACGACTTTTCCTGCGACGCAACCGCTTCGCGGGCCTTCATCCACTCCACCGTGGACGTTGCCTCCACGGTGGAGGACAGGTCCGGGCCTGCCAGCAGCACGCCGGTCTCCTCGAACAATTCCCGGACTGCACCCACCACGTGGCGGCGGGCCAGGCCGACGTCGTCCGTCCCCATCTGCTCGGCCCAGTGCTGGGGCGAGGGCCCCAGCCAGCCGACGGCGTCGTCGTCGGAGGCGTCCAAGGAGCCGCCCGGGAAGGCGAGGACGCCCAGCGGGGACGAGCCGGGACGGTACCCGAGCCAGGTTTCCAGGCCGGTGGGCGAATCCCGCAGGAGTACCACGGAGGACGCGAAACGGGGTTTGCGCGGGGTCCGCTCGCCGTGTTCGAGCCAGCTTTGTGCCGCCCCTTCAAGATCGGGAGGAAGAACAAAGAGCCGGCGTGCTAGGTGGGGCAAAGGAACCTACTGCTCCTTAGCTGAATTCCGCGATCAGTTCGACTTCCACGGGAGAGTCGAGCGGCAGGACTGATACGCCGACGGCGGAACGGGCGTGCTGTCCCGCGTCACCGAAGACGCGGCCCAGGAGCTCGGAGGCGCCGTTGATGACGCCGGGCTGGCCGGTGAAGGACGGGTCGGAGGAGACGAAGCCCACAACCTTGACGATGCGCGTGATGCGGTCGAGGTCGCCGATGACGCTCTTCACGGCGGCCAGGGCGTTCACGGCACAGACGGCGGCGTATGCCTTGGCGTCTTCCGGGGACACAGTCGGTTCGTCCGACCCGCCCTCGGTGCCTGCGGACACCTTGCCCGTAGCTTCGAGTTTGCCGTTAATAAATGGCAGCTGTCCCGAGGTGTAAACGTGGTTGCCGGTTACGACCGCCGGCACGTAAGCGGCCACGGGGGCGGCAACTTCCGGGAGGGTCAGTCCGAGCTCGGAAAGACGCTGTTCGACGGCGGACGACGGCGTCAGATCAGTGCTGGAAGCTGTTTCGTGGGGGGTGGTCATGCTAGTGCTTCTCCCTCTTGAGGTAGGCGACAAGTCCGTTGCCGTCGGGTCCGGGGACTACCTGAACAAGCTCCCAGCCGTCGTCTCCCCACTGGTCCAGAATCTGCTTCGTGGCGTGGATGATGAGCGGAATTGTGGCGTACTCCCATTTGGTCATGAAATAAAGCCTAATCGTTGCCGGTAAACTGGAGAACATGGCGACTCGTAAGAACCCCATATTCGACACGGCCACCACCCTCGGAAAGATTTTTGGCTTCCTTGGCGTGAGCGCTATTTGTGGCGTCCTCGTGGCCGGCCTGCTGGTTCCCGCAGCCGCCGTTTCGGGCAGCACGGCCAGCGGCTCGATCGAATTCTTTGACACTCTGCCCGCTGAGCTCCAGGTGGACCCGCCGAGCCAGTCCACCAAGGTCCTGGCCGCCGACGGGAGTGTGATCGCCAACCTGTACGCGGAAAACCGTACCCGCGTTCCGCTGGACCAGATCTCCCCGTACATGAAGGACGCGGTGATCGCCATTGAGGACAGCCGGTTCTACGAGCACGGCGGTGTGGACACCACAGGCATCCTCCGCGCCCTGGTCAGCACGGCGCGGGGCAACAAACAGGGTGCCTCCACCATCACCCAGCAGTACGTCAATAACGTCCTCAACGCCAACCTCGAAGCCGAAGGCAACTCCGACGAGATCAAGCTCAACGGCGTTAACAAGGGCGTCGGCGACAAGCTCCGCGAAATGAAGCTCGCGATCGCCCTGGAGAAGAAATTCACCAAGGAGCAGATCCTTGAGGGCTACCTGAACATCGTCTTCTTCAACCGTGACGCGTACGGTATTGAGGCCGCCTCCAAGTTCTTCTTCAGCACCACCGCTAAGAACCTCACCCTCCCCCAGGCGGCACTGCTTGCCGGCCTGGTGAACAGCCCTTCGGCCTTTGACCCGATCACCAACCCGGACAATGCCAAGAAGCGCAGGGACCTGGTGTTGAGTGCAATGCTCACGCACAACAAGATCACCAAGGCCCAGTACACCGCCGCCGTTGCCACCCCCGTCGCGCCCAAGGTGACGCCGGCACGTCAGGGCTGCGCGTACTCGCCCACTGCCCCGTACTTCTGCGACTACGTCCTGCACCTCCTGCTGAACAACCCGGCCTACGGAGCGGACGCCACCGAACGCGAGAAGAAGGTGTTCCGCGGCGGCCTGACCATCAAGACCACCCTGGACCCGAAGGCGCAGAAGGCCGCGCAGGACCAGGTGAACGGCGCTGCGGGCTCGAACCCGGACAAGTGGGGCGCCGCGCTGGTTTCCCTGGAGCCGGGCACGGGCAAGATCACCAACATGGCCCAGAACACCTCCTGGTTTGCGGGCAAGGGCAAGTTCGACTCCCAGATCAACTTCAGCGTGGATCAGTATGACGAGCAGGGCAACGACCTGAACGGCCTGGGCGGTGCACAGCCCGGTTCCACCATGAAGCCGTTCACGTTTGCCGAATGGCTGAATGAGGGCAAGTCGATGAACACCATCGTCGACGCCTCCCAGCGCCGCTACCCGCAGAATTTCCCGTGGCAGAACACTTGCGACACCCCCACAGTGGGCTGGTATGACAGCACCAACGGCACCGAGGACCTGCAGAACGCCGAGGAAAACTATTACCGGCCCATGAGCGTGCTCGACGGCCTGAAGAACTCGATCAACACGGCGACGTTCGCCTCGGCCTCGCAGGTAGACCTGTGCGGCATCCAGAAGGTTGTGGACGCCGTCGGACTGCACGAAGGCCTGCCCACCCGCGACAAGGAAACCAACGCGGTGGTGGACCCGAACCCGAAGATCACCATGACCACCATCGGTAACCTGCTGGGCTCCCGGCAGACGGCTCCGCTGACCATGGCCGCGGCCTTCGCCACCTTTGCGAACGACGGCAAGTACTGCGCGCCGATCGCCATTACGTCGGTGACCGACCAGACCGGAGCCCAGCTGCCCGCCCAGTCCCCTGCGTGCAGGGACGCCCTCAAGCCCGAGGTGGCGCGCGGCGTGAACTACGCCCTGCAGAAGGTACTCAACGAGGGATCCGGTTCACTCATCCAGCCCAGGATCTCCACCGAGACCAACTTCCCAATCGCTGCCAAGACCGGTACGTCCAACAACAACGGCTCCACCTGGGTTGTTGGCCACACCATGGGCCTCGCGACGGCGGCCTGGTTCGGTGATCCACTGGGTAGCCAGCAGCGTGCGGGCCAGAACGTGACGGTCAATGGCAAGTTCTACACCGGGATCGACGGCTACATGATCGCCGGGCCGATGTTCTCGAACTTCATGTCCCAGATTGCGCCGGGCTACGGCACGGAGCCCTTCCCGGAACCGCCGTCGAACCTGCTGTACGGCACACCGCAGTTCGAGCAGCCCACGGTCCCGAACGTTCCGAACATCCCGTCCCAGGGCGGAAACACCGGCGGAAACACGGACACCGGCAACAGCGGTGGGAACACCGGGGGCACAGGCAACAATGACAACAAGAGCAATGGAAACGGCAACAGCACCAAGGAGAATGGCTGACCGTGACTGACCTTTCACAGGTGGCGAGCCGCGTCCGTAGCATCGGGCGCGGCTTTGCCGTCACCGCCGGTGCCGGAACCGCGGCCGCCTTGGCCGCCACAGCCTACGGGCTCTGGGAAAAGAACCAGTTCGTCCTCCGCGAGGAGACCGTCCCGATCCTTCCGGCCGGCAGGGCCCCATTCCGGATCCTGCACCTGAGCGACATCCACTTCGTGCCGGGCCAGAAGGCCAAGGCGGAGTGGCTGCAGTCGCTCGCCGCGCTTAGGCCGGACCTGGTGGTCAACACGGGTGACAACCTGAGCCACCCCAAGGCCGTGGACCCGCTGCTCAACGCGCTGGCACCGCTCATGGACTTCCCGGGCGTGTTTGTTCCAGGCTCCAATGACTACTACGCGCCCAAGCTGAAAAACCCCGCCCGCTACCTGCTGGGCCCCTCCAAAGCAGCATCGGACCGGGAGGAACTTGACTGGCCCCGCCTGCGGTCCGGCTTCGGCATGGGTGGCTGGATCGACCTGACCAACCGGCACCAGTCCATCGTCCTCAACGGCATGCGGTTCGACTTCTCGGGCGTGGATGATCCGCACATCAACCGTGAACGGTACGCCGGCTGGCCGCGCGGTACCCGGGGCCAGAACGCAAAGGACCACCTGCGCGTCGCCGTCATCCACGCCCCCTACCAGCGGGTCCTGGACCACTTCACCGATGACGGCGCGGACCTGCTCCTGGCCGGCCACACGCACGGCGGACAACTGTGCATCCCGGGGTACGGCGCCGTCGTCGCGAACTGCGACATCCCCACCTGGCGGGCCAAGGGCCTCAACGACTGGAGCAGCAACGGGCGTACGACGCCGGTCAACGTCTCGGGCGGAATCGGCACCTCGCGCTTTGCGCCGGTCCGCATCGCCTGCAAGCCCGAGGCCGTCCTGCTGACGCTCACCCCGCGCGCCTGATCAGCCACCTGTGAAGGGTGCCACCCATGGCATAGGGTAGTTGCTACGGGAAACTACACCAGAGCCTTCACACAGTTGATTTCAAGAAGCGGGCATGGCCAAGCAGAGTTCATTTTTTCGATCCGTCAGCCGTCTCTATCCGCACGTGAAGCCGGTCCTGCTGCGCCTGTTTATGGGCCTGCTCTCGGCTCTCCTAGCCAGTGTGGTTGCCCTTGCCATCCCGCAGGTGCTGCGCGTGCTCATCAACGATTCCCTCCGGCCCGGGGCCACCGTGGACGCCGTCTGGGGCTCGGCCGGCCTCATCCTGGCCCTGGGCGTCGCCGAAGCCGTGCTGGTTGCCCTCCGCCGCACCTTCGTGATCAACCCCGCCACCACCGTGGAGACCCGGATGAGGGTCTCGCTCTACGGCCACCTGCAGAACCTTCCCGTCTCCTTCCATGACCGCTGGGGCTCAGGCCAGCTCCTCTCCCGCGCCATGACGGACCTCAACTTCATTCGGCGCTGGATGGCATTCGGGGCCATCATGCTGGTGGTGACCACCCTGACGGTGGTGATCGGCGTCGTCGTCATGTTCACCATGAGCTGGCAGCTGGCCCTGATCTTCCTGGCCGCAGCCGGGCCCGTGATGGTCTACGGTTTCCGGTTCCGGACCCGCTTCAGCAAAGTGGCCCGGCGCAGCCAGGACCAGGCCGGCGACCTTGCCACCACGGTTGAGGAGTCCGTCCACGGCATCCGCGTCCTGAAGGCCTTCGGCCGCAGCCGGGAAGCCCTGGAAACCTTCAACGGCCAGGCCGAGGAACTGCGCCAGACGGAGATTGCCAAGGCCCGGCACCAGGCCGTCTTCAGCATGGTGGTGACGCTCCTGCCGGAGCTGGCGCTGGGCGCCGGCTTGGTCACTGGAATCATGCTTGCAGCCAGTGGCCAGCTCAGCATCGGCTCCCTGGTGGCCTTTTTCGCCACCGCCGCCGTCGTCGCCGCGCCCGTCGAGTTCTCCGGCATGCTGCTGGCCATGGCCCTGACGGCGAAAACCGCCCTGGACCGGCACTTCGAGGTCATGGATTCCGAAAACTCCATCACTGGCGCGGCCGAACCCCGCCGCCCTGCCGACGTCAAAGGCGCGCTGAGCTTCAACAACGTAACGTTCGCCTTCGACGACGCCCCGGACAAACCGGTGCTGAAGGACGTCCGGCTGGACATCTGTCCGGGCGAAACGATGGCGCTGGTAGGCATCACCGGCAGCGGCAAGAGTGCCCTGCTGCAGCTGGTGCCACGGCTCTACGATGTCACGGCGGGTTCCATTGAGCTCGACGGCGTGGACCTTCGGGACTTCAGCGTCGAGGAACTCCGCACCCTGGTGGCCGTTGCCTTCGAGGACACCACCCTGTTCTCCAGCTCAGTACGGGACAACGTGCTGCTCGGCGTGCAGTCCGAAGACACCGACACCCGAGAAAAAATCCTTGCCGAGGCCCTGGACACGGCGCAGGCACACTTCGCCTACTCACTGCCCGAGGGGCTGGACACCCTCATCGGCGAGGAGGGCCTCAGCCTGTCCGGCGGCCAGCGCCAGCGCCTCGCCCTGGCCCGGGCCATCGCAGCGGCGCCCGCCGTGCTGGTCCTGGACGATCCCCTCTCCGCCCTGGACGTGAACACGGAGGAGCTCGTGGAAAACCGCCTGCGGGAGGTGTTGGCAGGCACCACGACGCTTATCGTCGCCCACCGCCCGTCCACCGTGGCTCTGGCCGACCGGGTGGCGCTGCTGGAGGACGGCCGTATCGCCGCCGTCGGAACCCACGCCGAACTGCTGGCCGGCAACAGCCACTACCGCCACGTGATCGCGAGCCTGGAAACGGAGCCCCGCGACCTGGACTCCGAATTGTCAGCCCTCGACGACGCCGAGGAGGTCAGCCGGTGAGCAGCACAGCCTTCGGTACCGCCAATGAGGACAACGCCAACCTAAGCAAGAGCGACAGCAAGGCGGTACGGCGCCGGTCGCTCGCCCTGCTGGGGTCGCTGATCCGGCCCGTGCGGCTGCGGTTCTGGCTCACGATCGCCACGGTGGTCCTGTCACAGGCGGCCCGGGTGGCCGGCCCCGCGCTGATCGCCTTCGGCATCGACCACGCCCTGCCGGCCCTCCGCGCGGGCAACAGCCTCCCGCTGGTGCTGGCCGGCGTTGCCTATCTGATCACGGCGCTGGCAGCGGCCGGGCTCACCGCCCTGTACGTAACGTCGACGGCGGCACTCAGCCAGGCCATGCTGCTCGACCTCCGGCTGTGGGTGTTCCGCCATACCCAGCGGCTCAGCCTCGAGTTCCACGAGAAGTACACCTCGGGGCGGATCATCGCGAGGCAGACCTCCGACCTGGAGGCCCTGCGTGAACTACTGGACTCGGGAGTCAGCTCGCTCGCCTCCGGCCTGCTGTTCATGCTGTTCACCGCAGCCACCGTCTTTGCCCTCGACTGGCGCAGCGGACTGGTAGTGCTGGCCGCGGCCGTCCCCATGTTCTTCCTGGCCCGCTGGTACCAGAAGCACTCACAGCAAGCGTTCCGCCAGTCCCGGGTGGTCTCGGCCCGGCTCATTGTGCACTTCATCGAGACCATGACCGGCATCCGTGCCGTCAAGGCCTTCCGCAAGGAACGCGAAAACGCCGGCCGCTACGGCGAACTTGCCGAGGACTACCGGCGGGCCACCGTCCGCTCCATCAACCTGAACGGCGTCTTCCAGCCGGGCCTGGTGCTGATCGGCAACGTCTGTGTGGCCGCCGTGCTGCTGTTCGGCGGCTTCCGGGTGCTGACCGGTGACCTGGCCGTGGGCGTGCTGCTGGCCCTGATGCTCTCGACGAAGCGCTTCTTCCAGCCGGTGGACCAGATGGCCATGTTCTACAACTCCTTCCAAAGCGCGCAGGCCGCGCTGGAGAAGGTCTCGGGCCTGCTCGAGGAGGTGCCCACGGTCCGCCCGCCGCGGAACGCGGTGGAACTTCGCGATGCCCGCGGCGCCGTCGAATTCCGGAACGTGGAGTTCCGCTACGGCAGCGGGCCACTCATCATTCCCACGCTGAACCTCACCATTCCGGCGGGCCAGACCGTGGCGCTGGTGGGGCAGACCGGGGCGGGCAAGTCCACGCTGGCCAAGCTGATTGCCCGCTTCTACGACGTGTCCGCCGGTTCCGTGATGCTCGACGGCGTGGACCTGCGGCAACTGGCCACCGCGGACCTGCGGCGGAACATTGTGATGGTGACCCAGGAGGCCTTCCTGTTCAGCGGGTCGGTGGCGGACAACATCGCCCTGGGCCGGCCGGAGGCACCGCGCGAGGAGATCGAGGCGGCTGCGAAGGCCGTGGGTGCGCACGACTTCATCATGGAGCTCCCTGAGGGATACGACACCGACGTCAACAAGCGCGGCGGCCGGGTCTCCGCGGGCCAGCGCCAGTTGATCAGCTTCGCGCGCGCGTTCCTCGCCCGGCCGGCGGTCCTGATCCTGGACGAGGCCACGTCCTCGCTGGACATCCCCTCCGAACGGCTTGTGCAGAGCGGCCTCGCCGGGCTGCTGCGAGGAATGGACGGAACCGGCCCGGCAGACGCGAGCCCGGCCGCCGACGGAACGTCCCCCGGAACCGCGCGCACGGCGCTGATCATCGCGCACCGGCTGTCGACCGTGGAGACGGCGGACAGGGTGCTCGTGGTCCATGACGGACAGGTGGTGGAAGACGGAAGCCCGGACGAACTGATCGGTGGCAACGGCCGCTTCGCCCGCCTGCACAGCGCCTGGAAGGACTCGCTGGTCTGAGCCACAGCGGCTCGCCGGATGCCGATTTCGCATGTGGCCCGGTATCGGATATCCTTGTTCAGTTGCTTTCGCAGCAACGGATCGGGATGTAGCGCAGCTTGGTAGCGCGCTTCGTTCGGGACGAAGAGGTCGCAGGTTCAAATCCTGTCATCCCGACCAAAAGGAAAGAGGGTCTCCCCCAGGGAGGCCCTCTTTTTCGTTTCTTCGGGGACCCACCCCAACTGGGTAGCAGCACAGGGCGTTCCCAGCCCTGGGAACGCCCTGAAGTGCTACCTAGTTGGGTCAGTTTCCGCCGAGGCTCTGGTTGTGGATGTTCTGGGTTGCCTGCCCGTCGCCCAGGAGAGGAATTCTCGGCCGGCGGGACCCGTCGTCGGCCAGGTAGTCGCCCCGGCTGTCGTAGCTCTGGACCTGGTTCAGGTAGCGGTGCCGCAGACGCAGGCCGACGGCGAAAAGCACCAACGACTCCAGCAGCGCCGCAATGCCGATCATCCCCCACACGAAAGTCCCGGCGTCGGCCGTTCCCCTGAACACCTCAACCACGGCTGCTCCGGCAGCGGCTGCCACAATCAGTGACGTGCCGGCGATGGTCCAGAAGAAAAAGGCCCGCTGCAGGCCGTCGGCTGCTCTCCGTGTCATGGTCCCACTCCTTTGTTACGGCTGCTGTTCCTGGCAGAAAAACGTTCTGGGAAGAAAAACGGCCCCGGAACATGATGTGCGCATGTTCCGGAGCCGCTTTCCTCATGGAAGCTGTTTACATGGGATCGGGCCAGTTGCCAATGGTGGTCTTTGACACCATGGGATCAGGCCAATTGCCGATAGTGGTCGTGTTCACGTCCTTGACGCGCATCGGATCCGGCCAGTTGCCAATGGCAACCGAGGTGCCCGCGTTGTCCGCGATCGAGCCTGCAGACAGAACGGCGGGAGCCGCAGCAGAAAATGCGAGGGCCCCCGCCAAAACGGCGGCGGCTGCTATCTTCTTCAACATTAAGAGTTCCTCAATACGAGTCGGATTCGTTACCAAGTCAGCACAGTCCTTGTTGACATACATTGTAAAATGTTTTCCACAGAGGGTGTCAAGCATTCTGTACAAAGGCTGTCCGGAATAGGAGGAACCCCAGTGGGTAACGGATTCGGGGAGAAGCTCCGCGCTGAGCGGCTGGAGCGCGGACTGACTCAGGCCGAACTGGGCAGGGACCTGTACTCCCCCAGCTACATTTCCCTGCTGGAGACCGGCCGCCGGGAACCCACAGCCGACGTCATCGAAGAGCTCGCCCGCAGGCTGGAACTCGCGCCCAAGGCGCTCGAAGCGTGGAGCCAGCCCATCTCGGTCAGCGACGCCGAATACGTGCTGGCCGGCCTCTATGCCCGGCAGGCCTGGGACCTGCGCGACTATGCCCTCGCGGCCGAACACGCCGCCAACGCCGCCCGGATCGCCCTCGACGGCAAGAACACCAGCGCCTGGTGGAACATGACCTACATGCAGGCCGAATGCCTCATGAAGCAGGGCCAGCTCAAGGAATGCCAGAAGATCATGGAGCATCTGTCCGAGCATCCCATGGCCACGGAATCGGCCGGCCTGGGTGTCCGGGCGCGCCAGATGCTCGCCGCCCTGTGTCACGGGCAGGGCCAGCTGGGCGCCGCCGTCGAACACGCCGAGAAGGCCGTGGAGCTGTGCGCCCAGCTGCCCAAGGGTTCAACGCTCATCATCGGGGCGCTCCGCGCGCTGATCGGAGCACTTGCCGAGAGCGGCCGGCTCGACGAGGCGTGGAAGTACTGCGAGGACATGAATGAGCAGATGGACGAGCATTCGATGTCCCAGCTCGCGGGCGAGGTGGCATGGGTGATCGGCAATGTCGCGTTCATGCGGCATGACTACCCGGAGGGCATCAAGCACCACGAGCGGGCGGCGAAGCTGCTCTCCCCCGCCAACGACATCGAGCTGTGGGCCCGCTTCAACAAGGCGTCGGCCGCCGTCCGCCTCTCCTCCGGGATCGTTGAGCCGGAGACCCTGTCCGCCATCGAACGCGCCGAACTCGCGCTGTCCATCGTCGGCGGAAACAAGACGGACCAGCTGGAAGTCGCGTTCATCCGCGCCCGCTGGCTCTACCTCACCGGGGACATCGTGGCCGCGGTCCAGAAGCTTCGCGACATCCACGCCGAACGCAAGGACCTGGCCAAGCACACGGCCGGCGAGGTTTCGCTGCTTCTCGGAAAATCGCTGAAGGCTGCGGGCGAAGGGGATGAGGCGCTGGTGCATCTGGAGGAGGCGCAGAAGGAATTCAGTGCCGCGGGCGCGCAGGACCGGGTCCAGCAGGCCCTCGATGCCGTGCTGGAGATCCGGCTCGCCCAGCGCCGTGCGGCAGCGGCCGAAGCCAGCTAGCAGGCACCGAGCGAATGCCTCAGGCGCCCCCGGGAACAGTCCCGGGGGCGCCTGACGTTTCTTGAAAGCGCTAGCTGAACGTGCGGCCGGTCAGCTTCTCGTAGGCCTCGACGTAGCGGGCCCGGGTACGGTCCACGATGTCCGCGGGCAGGGCCGGCGGCGGCGTGTCGGAGGCCTTGTCCCAGCCGGATTCGGCGGACGCCAGCCAGTCCCGGACAAACTGCTTGTCGTAGGAGGGCTGCGCCTTGCCGGGCTCGTAGGTGGCGGCGTCCCAGAACCGGGACGAGTCCGGCGTCAGGACCTCGTCGCCGAGGGTGATGGCGCCGTTCACGACGTCGTAGCCGAACTCCACCTTGGTGTCGGCCAGGATGATGCCGCGTTCGCGGGCGATCCCCTCGGCCTTGGTGTAGATGCTCAGCGTCAGTTCGCTCAGGCGCGCGGCAATGTCGTCGCCCACGATGGACACGACGGCGTCGTAGGAGATGTTTTCGTCATGCTCCCCCACCTCGGCCTTGGCCGACGGGGTGAAGATGGCGTGCTCCAGGCGGGAGCCGTCCACCAGGCCTTCCGGCAGCGGGATCTCGCAGACGGTGCCGGACTGCCGGTATTCCAGGAGGCCTGAGCCCGTGAGGTAGCCGCGGGCGATGCATTCCACCGGGAACATCTCCAGCTTCTTGCAGATCATGGCGCGGCCCTCGACCGCTGCCGGCACGCCGTCCTCCACCGTGGACGCCAGGACGTGGTGTTCCACATCCAGCTGGTCGAACCACCAAAGGCTCAGCTGGGTCAGGATCCGTCCCTTGTCCGGGATTTCGCTGCTGAGCACGTGGTCGTAGGCGCTGATGCGGTCACTCGCCACCACCAGCACGCATTCCTGCCCGAACTGCTCGTTGATGGAGTCGCTGGCCGGGACGTACAGGTCGCGGACCTTGCCCGAGTAGACGTGCTTCCAGCCGGGCAGCTCCGCGTGGGCCGTGTCCAGGCCGCGGGTGTTTTCCTGTTCAGCCACCGTTACGCCTTTTCTTCCGAAGCGGAGCCGGCCTGGGCAGCCGACGGGGCCGCGACGGCGGCCGACACCTTGATTTCGCCGCGTGCGGCCTTGCCTGCGATGTCCGTGCGGAACTGGGCGCCTTCCAGCTGAACCAGCTCCACGCCGTCGTACGCCCTTTCCCGGGCCTCCACGAGGTCGGATCCCAGCGCCACCACGGCCAGCACGCGGCCGCCGGCGGAGACCACCTTGCCCTCGCCGTCGAGCTTGGTTCCGGCGTGGATCACGTGGACACCCTCCAGCTCGTCAACCTTCTTGAGACCGCGGATGCGGTCTCCCGTGCGCGGGGTGTCGGGGTAGTTTTCAGAGGCAACGACGACGGCGACTGCCGTGTCCCTGGACCAGCGCAGCTCTTCGGCCTGGTCCAGTTCGCCCTTGGCGGCTGACAGGAGCAGGGAACCCAGGGGCGTCTTGAGCCGTGCGAGCACGGCCTGGGTTTCGGGGTCGCCGAAGCGGACGTTGAATTCGATGACGCGCGTGCCGCGCTTGGTCAGCGCGAGGCCGACGAACAGCACGCCGACGAACGGGGTGCCGCGGCGGGCCATCTCGTCCACTGTGGGCTGGGCGATGCGGTCGATGACCTCCTGCACAAGGCCGTCAGGAGCCCAGTCAAGCGGGGTGTACGCGCCCATGCCGCCGGTGTTGGGGCCTTCGTCGTTGTCGTAGATGCGCTTGAAGTCCTGCGCCGGGGACAGCGCCACCGTGTTGCGGCCGTCGCACAGCACGAACACGGAGACCTCGGGGCCGTCCAGGAACTCCTCGATGACCACTGTTCCGCCGGCGTCGAAGCAGCTCTGGGCGTGGGCCAGGGCGTCGTCCCGGTTGTTGGTGACCACCACGCCCTTGCCTGCGGCGAGGCCGTCGTCCTTGACGACGTAGGGTGCGCCGAAGGTGTCCAGCGCCGCGGCTGCCTCGTCCGCGTTCGCGGCCACCAGCGCCATCGCGGTGGGAACGCCGGCTTCGGCCATGACCTGCTTCGCAAAAGCCTTCGAAGCCTCGAGCTGGGCGGCGTCCTTGCTTGGGCCGAACACCGGAATGCCGGCGTCGCGCACGGCATCGGACACACCGGCCGCAAGGGGAGCTTCGGGGCCAACCACCACGAGGTCGACGTCGAGCCGGGTGGCGAGCGCCGCCACCGCGTCCGGATCGTTCCCGTCGATTGCGTGCGTGGGGACGAGCTTGCTGATGCCCGCGTTGCCCGGAGCCGCGTGGACTTCGGAAACGTTGGGGTCGGCAAGGAGGGAGCGGACAATGGCGTGTTCGCGGCCGCCGGGGCCAATGACGAGTACCTTCACAGTCTCCAAGGGTACTTTGTGCATCGTGCTGGCTCCTAAGCTGTGACCGGCGCCCAGTTGAGGCCGGCAGTTGAGGCCGGCGGACAATCCGTGCAGCCCGCCGCTACGAACCCATGCCATGAAGAAGCTCATGAGGTGGTTCACGGGACCGGCCGCGCTGGCGGCGCTGGCAGGGGTGGCTGCCGCCGCCGTCGTACTTTCCGTTGCGGAACTGGCGGGGGCGTTCTTCACCGCCCGCGCCACTCCCCTGTTTGCCCTGGGTTCGACGTTCATCGATTTCACGCCGCCCTGGCTGAAGGACTTCGCGATTGCGACGTTCGGCACCAATGACAAGGCCGCGCTTTTCCTGGGGATGGGCCTGACAATTTTCGTGCTGGCGTGCGTGCTGGGCGTGGTGGCGTACCGGAGATGGGCGCTGGGAGCGGCCGGCGTGCTGTTCATGGGCGCGGTGATCGTGGCCAGCGTGGTGACCCGCGCGGGCGTCAGGCCGCTGGACGCCGTGCCCTCGCTCGTCGGAACCGTCACCGGGCTGATCGTGCTGCGGCTGCTGGTGTCGCGGCTGTGTCGCCTGCACGCTTTTCCCGTTTCTCCGGCCGACGTTGCGGCCAAGGAGCCGGAGCGCCCGGCCACCTCCCGGCGGGCCTTCTTCGCGGCGACCGGCTTCACGGCGGCCGCCGCGGGCATCGCCGCCGCCGGCGGCTGGCTGCTCAGCGCCGCGCGCAGCAATGTGGCGCAGGCACGGGAGTCCCTCCGGCTGCCGGCGCCTGTCCGGCCCGCAGCCGCGGTGCCCGCCGGCGTGCAGTCGGCCACGCCCGGCGTGACACCGTGGCTCACGCCGGCCAGGGACTTCTACCGGATCGACACCGCCCTGAGCGTCCCGGAGATCAAGGCGGAGGAGTGGGAACTGCGCGTGCACGGGCTCGTGGAGGAGGAGGTCCGGCTCACCTTCCAGGACCTGCTCGACGCCGGCCTGATCGAGTCCCATGTGACCCTCACCTGCGTCTCGAATCCGGTGGGCGGCAACCTCGCCGGCAATGCCAGGTGGCTGGGACTCCCCATCCGCGAGGTGCTCAAACGGGCCAGGCCCACTGCCGGCGCCGACATGGTGCTCTCCACCTCGGTTGACGGGTTCAGCGCCTCCACGCCGCTGGAGGTCCTGCAGGACGGCCGCGACGCCATGCTTGCCGTCGGCATGAACGGCGAGCCGCTGCCGCTGGAGCACGGCTATCCCGTGCGCATGGTGGTGCCCGGACTGTACGGGTTCGTGTCCGCCACGAAGTGGGTGGTGGACCTCGAGGTGACGCGCTTCGCCGACAGCAAGGCCTACTGGACCCAGCGCGGCTGGTCGGACCGCGGCCCCATCAAGACGATGGCCCGGGTGGAGGTGCCCAAGTCATTCGCCGTGGTGAAGGCCGGGAAGGTGCCCATCGGGGGCACCGCCTGGGCGCAGACCAGGGGCATCACCAAGGTCGAGGTGCAGATCGACGGTGGTGACTGGACGGCGGCAGTGCTTTCGGAGGAGGCCTCCGTGGATACGTGGCGGCAGTGGTCCTTCGCCTGGGATGCGACGCCCGGTTCCCACTACATCAAGGTGCGGGCAACGGACGGGACCGGCGAGGTGCAGACGGAGAAGCGCGCCGATCCGGTGCCGGACGGCGCCTCGGGCTGGCAGTCGGTCATGGTCACCGTTGAGTAGGCTGCGGCACCATAGACTGGGCCCATGGCCCTAACTTCGCACGCCACGTTCACTGTGGATTCCGCCGTCGAACTCGCCGTGGTTGAACGAAGCGGATTCGTGGAGTCCCGCCATATCGGGGCGGCCGTGGTGCTCGCCGCGGACGGCCACGTTGTCACCCAGCTGGGCGACATCTCCACCCCCATCCTGGCCAGGTCCACGCTCAAGCCCCTGCAGGCGCTGGCGGCCATGCAGTCCGGGGTTCCGCTCCGCGGCGCCCAAGTGGCCCTCGCCTGCGCCAGCCACACAGGATCGCTCGACCACATGGACGTCGTCGAAGGCATGCTCAAGGCCGCGGGCGTCAAGGAGGACCAGCTGCAGTGCCCTGCCGCCTGGCCGCAGGACGAGACGGCACGCACCTGGCTGACCCAGTCTGAGCGGGGCAAGTCCCGGCTGGCCTTCAACTGCTCGGGGAAGCACGCGGCCTTCCTGTGGGCCTGCACCGAAAACGGCTGGGACACGCACAGCTACCTGGAACCCAACCACCCGCTGCAGCAGCGCATCCGCACGGTGATCGAGGAGTATTCCGGCGAACAGATCGCGCACCTGGGCATCGACGGCTGCGGCGCGCCGGTGGCGGCCATCTCGCTGACCGGTCTGGCCCGCGCCTACTCCCTGCTTGCCAAGGCCCCATCCGACAAATCCGCCAACGCCCGCGCGGCCACCATTGCCACCTCCATGCTGGATTACCCGTGGGCGGTC
This sequence comes from Arthrobacter sp. SAFR-023, assembly GCF_051965295.1. NCBI lineage: Bacteria > Bacillati > Actinomycetota > Actinomycetes > Micrococcales > Micrococcaceae > Arthrobacter > Arthrobacter sp. SAFR-023. Next base: position 176,996 of record NZ_JBQCMF010000011.1, read on the forward strand.
CAGGGCAGGGGCGAGGCCAACACGATCGTGATGGAGGAGCTGGACGTCATCGCCAAGATCGGGGCCGAGGGCGTCCTGGTCATGGCCACGTCCCAAGGGGTCGCCGTGGCCCTCAAGATGCTCGACGGCAACCTGCGGGCCACCTCGCTGGTGGGGCTGACGCTGCTGGCCGCCTGCGGAGCCGTCGACATCCCTGGCGTGTCCAGCGTGCTCGAGAAGGTGGTGGAGCCGGTCCTCGGCGGGGGCCGTCCCGTGGGCAAGATCCGCCTCGGCCACGCCGTCTCGGCCCTGCTGGACTAACGTACTTTTAGCTTTCAAGGAGGCACCGGTGGCAGTTGCGCGCCGCAGAATCGACCCGGCTGACGGCAAAGCGGCCCTGAACGAATGGGCGGCAGGCGCCGTCCCGCCGTCGGACGCTGTACCAACGGAAACGGCTGCTCCGGCGGTGCCCCGTTCGGTGATTGCGACGGCGGTCCGGTACTCGCTCGAGGAGGTCACAGCCCGCGCGCCCGGGAATTCGGTGGAGGTGCGGGTGCCGCCGTTCGGCGTCACCCAGTGCGTTGAAGGCCCGCGGCACACGCGCGGCACTCCCCCGAACGTCATCGAGTGCGACGCCGCAACCTGGCTGGCGATGGTGACCGGACGGCTGAGCTGGGCCGACGCCGTCAGCGCCGGACGCGTGGCCGCCTCCGGCCTGCGCGCGGACCTGTCGGCCCTGCTCCCCCTCTGACACAGCAGGATCGGCTTAACGCGACAGGACCCCGCCCCAGACCGAACTGCTCAGCCGGGGGCGGGATCCTGCCTTCAATCCTCTGAAAGTTTTTGTCCAGATATCGCGACTTCAGGGGCCTGCAGCGGACGATATCTGCACAAAAACTCCTTACGTTATTCGTGGTTGATGGCGGCGGACGGCCTGCTCATCTGGAACTCCGGCATCTCACCGGGGTTCGGGCCGCCGCGGAACTTGGGCGAAGCCTGCCCGCCCCCGCTGATCCGCTCGAGTTCCTGCTCCTGGAAGTCCTCCTCCACGCCGAGCATGACCGCCGAATCGTGGTTGGTGATCTCGCCGCGGAATGCCCGCACCATGACGCTGCGGTCGAACTGGCCCTCCCATTTGGAGACCACGAAGGTTGCCACGCAGTTGCCCAGCAGGTTGACCACCACGCGCATGGAGTCCATGAGCCTGTCGGCCCCGAGGAGCAGGGCGACGCCGGCCACCGGGAAGATACCGAGCGCCGCTGCCGTGGCGGACAGTGCCAGGAAGGAGGAGCCGGGAACGCCGGCCATGCCCTTCGAGGTCAGCAGCAGGACGCCCAGGGCCGCGAGCTGCTGGCCGAGGTCCAGGTGGTGGCCGAAGGCCTGGGCGAGAAACAGCAGGGAGATGGACAGGTAAATCGCTGCACCGTCCAGATTGAACGAGTAGCCCGTCGGAACCACAAGACCGGTGGTGGCCCGGGAGCACCCGGCATTCGTCAGCTTGGTCATGATGCGCGGCATCACAGCTTCCGTGGAGGCGGTGCCCAATGCCAGCAGGAATTCCTCGCGGGTGTACTTGAGGAACTGCCACAGCGGAACCCGGGCGAAGCTCCAGGCCACGACGAACAGGAGCCCGATGAAGATAACAGCCGCGCCGTAGCAGGCGGCAATCAGCATGGCGTAGGTGCCGAGGGTGTCCAGCCCGTACTGGCCGATGATGAAGGCCATCGCACCGAAAGCACCAATTGGCGCGACCTTCATGATCCAGGACATGATCTTGAAAACGAGTTCCAGGACCGTCTCCATGAGGCTGACCACCGGCAGGCAACGCTCGCGGCCGATGACGACGATGGCGGCGCCGAAGAACACGGAGAAGAACAGGACCTGCAGCAGGCTGTTGTTCGCGAAGGCGCCGATGACGCTGGTGGGGATGACGTCCAGGATGAACGCCGCCGCGTCCTTCGGCACGGCGTGGCCGGTCTTGGCGTCGAGGGCCTCCTGCGACAGGGTGCTCGGATCGATGTTCAGGCCCGCTCCGGGCTGGACGATGTTGCCGACAACCAGGCCGAAGACCAGGGCGAAAAGCGTGGCCGCTGTGAAGTAGAGAAGAGCCTTGACTCCTACCCTTCCGACCGCCTTGACGTCGCCGACGGCTGAAATTCCCGTAACGATCACGAGGAAGATCAGCGGCGCGATGATCATCTTGATGAGCTGGATGAAGCCGTCACCGAGCGGCCTCAGTTGAGCGCCTAGGTCCGGCCAGAAATGCCCTATGAGAACACCTGCCACGACGGCGATCAGAATTTGGAAGAAGAGCGACCTATACAGGGGCTTCTTCTTCGACGGCACCGAACTCGCCTTCAGCGCCGAGGAATCTGGGATCTTCATTGATCTGTACCTATCAATTGGGAACTGCCCCGGATCGGGGTCTGTCTCCAACGTAACCCCGGTCACACTATTCCGCAAGAGGAAATTCAGTTTTCACGATGCGGAACTCCTAGACCGGTCACAATCGGGTTTTGTCCACTTGTTGGGACTTGGAGCCCCTTCAGCGGGCGTTATCTGGAAAAACTCTCACCTTTGCCAACCCTGCTTGCGCAGGCGCCTGCCTTACCCGCGAAGCCGCGCCGCGGCTCATGTCGATGCTGTTGATAGACCGGCCTGTTGAGCACATCGTCCACGCGGCAGCCGGGCGTGAACTCCGGAAGACCGGCGTCGTCCAACAGCGGCACCATGGCGACTTTGGGCGGACCGAAGTGCCTCGCGTGTTTTTCACTGACAATGGCGTCGCCGGCCACTACAAGGTCGTCGATGGGCAGGACCGAGCCGAGGTCCACCCAGGTCCGGGCCACGGACGTAAGCCTCAGTCCGTCAATCTCAACCAGATCGCCCTCGCGGATCTTGAGCGGGTGCCCGGCGATCCCGCGCCGTCGCGGGAGTGACGCGCCGCTTTGCCGGGAGAGGTGCAGAAACCGTCCCGGTTCCCGGAAATGGGGTCCGCTTTTCTTGCCCCATGGCACCGGTTCGACGACGGCGGTCACCGGCCCGCCGCCGTCGGGCCTGAACTCCGCCCACGGCGGCAGCGGAACGCCGTGGAGTTCCGCTGCCGTGATCAGGGCTGCGAAGTTGTCCGGATCGAGGGAAGTGTGCGACCGGACGAGCGCCGGAAGGTCCGGACCACACGACCTGGGCACCCGTTACCCCGGCTTGGACGGTGCATGTCGCGGGCGAAGAGCCGTCCGGCGGGGACGCCGGCGACGGCCTGATCATGCTCCATTGAGGCACCTCGAGGAGGCCTGCGGGACGTTATCCACAGGCGGACCTTCCAGCGGAGGAGATTTTGTACAGATATTCGCCGCTGAGGGGCCTCTAATTCGCGATATCTGGACAAAGCTCCAGAAGGCAGGAAGGGTCAGCCGCGGCCTATGAAGGGCATTCCGGCGGCCGTGATCACCACCGAGCCCACACTGGCCGACGGCGGCATCCCCGCCATCATCAGCACCGCCCGGGCAGCGTCCTCCACCGGGAACATCGGTTCCACCCTGCGGCTGCCGTCGGCCTGGAGCGCGCCCGAGCCGACACCGATGGTGTCCATGATTTCCGTGGCGGTGTTGCCGATGTCGATCTGCCCGCAGGTGATGCCGAACTCCCGGCCGTCCAGCTCGATGCTCTTGGTCAGGCCCGTCATGGCGTGCTTGGTTACGGCGTAGGCCACAGTGCGCGGACGAGGTGAATGCGCGGAGATCGAGCCGTTGTTGATGATCCGCCCGCCCTGCGGCGACTGCGCCTTCATCGCCCGGACGGCCGCCCCGGCGCACAGCACCGAACCGGTCAGGTTCACGGCGACGGTGGCCTCCCAGTCCGCAAGGCTGATCTCATCCACGGAAGCCGCCGGCCCGAAGACGCCGGCGTTGTTGAACAGGACATCCACCCGGCCCCAGCGCCGGAGGACAGCAGCGAACAGGCGTTCGACGTCGTCGGGCACGGTGACATCGCACGGCACCGCAAGCGCCTCGGGATTCCCGTCTGCTGTTTCCAGGAGCTGCTGCTCACGGCGGCCGGCCAGCGCCACCCGGTAACCGTCCGCCAGCATCTGCCGGGCAACCGCCCGGCCGATTCCGGAACCGGCGCCGGTGACGACGGCGACCCGCCCGGAAGTGGGTTGAACGGCCATGCTGATTCTCCTGGAGTAGTTGGAACTTTAGGTGGCCATTGGCATCTAGGGGCCGGCCCGAACGGCATCCACCGCCAGCGGCCAGCCTATGACGGTCTTGGGCCGCGGCGTGGCGTACGTCCGCACCTTGGACGTGGAGAGCTGCATCCGGACCAGGGACTCCGCGATGGTCACCGCGGCAGCAACGCCGTCCACCACGGGCACTCCGGCGCGCTGCCGGATCTGTTCGTCGAGGCCCGCCATGCCGCCGCAGCCCAGCACGATCACCTCGGCCTTGTCCTCCCGGACGGCGAGCAACGCCTGGCTGATGATGGCCTCCACTGCCCGCTCCGGCTCCTCCTCGAGCTCCAGCACGGCCATCCCGCTGGCCCGCACGGAAGCACAGCGGGCGTCGAGGCCGGCCAGCTTCAGCCGGTCCTCGATGAGTGGCACGGCACGGTCCAGCGTGGTGACCACGGAATACTTGTGCCCCAGGAACATAGCGGTGCTGGCCGCGGCCTCGGTGATGTCGACGACGGGCACGTCCAGCAGCTCCTGCAGCCCCTCCCTGCCGTGCTCGCCGTAGCCTGCCTGGATGACGGCGTCGAAGGGTTCGGGGTAGTTGACCACCCGGTCCATCACGGCGATCGCGGCCAGGTAGCTCTCAAAATTGCCCTCGCAGGAGTCGGCCCCGAAGCGCGGCGTGATCCCGACGATCTCGGTGCCGGGCGCCGCGATGCTTCGGGCCTGGGCGGCGATGGAATCGGTCATGGACTGGGTCGTGTTGACGTTCGCGACGAGTATGCGCATAGTGTCCTCCTGGGTTGGGGTGGCTCTTAGTGGGTGCTGGCGACGGCAATGGCCTCGCCGTCGACGTCCTCGAAGCGCTGCCTGCGGTCTGCGATCACGTAGTAGCTGAGTGCTCCGACACCGGCGCCGAAGAACCAGGCAAATGGTGCGGCCGGCTCTAAGGCGGGGATGAAGGCGACCAGAAGCGCCAGGACGGACGCCGGGATGAACGCGATGACCGCCCGCGGGTTGACGCCCTTCTTGTAGAAGTAGGCTCCCTCCGGGTCCTCGGTGTAGAGCTCCGGGACGTTGACCTTGCCGCGGCGGAGCAGCCAGTAGTCGGCCATGACCACGCCGAACAGGGGTCCGAGCAGGGCACCGAGGCCGCCCAGGAAGTACACGATGACCAGGGGGTTGTTGTAGAGGTTCCACGGCAGGATGACCAGGCCGATAGAGCCGCTCACCCACGCTGCCCGGCGGAAATTGAGCCGCTTGGGGAAGAGGTTGGTGAGGGCATACACGGGGGCGACGAAGTTTGCCATGAGGTTGACCGCGATGGTCAGAATGAGGATCGCGAGGCAGGCCAGCACCAGGAACAGGGTGTTGGGGATGCTTTGGACGATGTCCGACGGTGTTTCGATGATGGTGCCGTTGATCTTGTACTGCCCGCCAGCGAGGACCACCACGATGGCGCCGAACAGGAGCATATTGATCGGGATGCCCCAGAAGTTGCCGCGCACGATGGACTTCTTGGACACGGCGGAGCGGGTGAAGTCGCAGAAGTTCAGGACGAACGTTCCGTAGATGGAGACCCAGAGGGCGCCGCCAGCAAAAATGGTCCGCCACATCTCGCCGCCCTCAAGGCCGCGTATGCCGGTCCACTGGACGGAGCCGCGCGCCTCGATGAAGACCCAGACGGCCAGCAGGACCATCGTCAGCAGGATGACGGGACCGGCGAAGGCCTCGTACTTGCGGATCATCTCCATGCCGAAACTGACGATCACGAGCTGCACGATCCACAGCCCCGCAAAGGAGATCCAGCCCAGAGTGGACAGGCCGAGGATGGAGTTGGTGTCCAGGTCATGGAGGGACGGAACCATGGCCACGAGCATCACCCGGAGTACCACAGAGGCAAGGAACGTCTGGATCCCGAACCACGCCACCGCCACCGCGCCGCGCAGCAGGCTGGCGAGCTGGGCACCCCTGATGCCGAAACTGATCCGGCTCATGACCGGAAAGGGAACACCCGTCTTCTGCCCCATGAAACCCGAGAAGCTGAGGAGCACAAAGAGGAGGGCCGCCCCGATGGCCAGGGCCGTCAGGATCTGCCAGCCGCCGAGGCCCAGGGAAAAGAGTCCGACGGCGAACGCGTAGTTCCCGAGGCTGTGCACGTCGTTCGCCCACAGGGTGAAGATGCTGTATCCGGTCCAGCGGCGCCCTTGCCGCTTGGTGGGTGCGAGGTCGGTGTTGTAAAGGCTGGGGCTGATGTTGCGGGCGGCGGCCGTGCTGGCCGCCTCGCACAGGGCGTCAGCGGCCGCGGCCTGGTGAACTGGCTGGCCCGACGACGCTGTCGGGTTGGGAGCCGGTTCGACGCCGACTGATGGGGTCGTCTGCATCTGGTTCTCCAGTTTCTGGGATTTTCGCGGTGGTGAGCCCTCGATCGGCCATCTTGGATCTGCCGATTGCTGCTGTTATTCCACCTGGCGAAATAAGTTTGTTGAATAGTGAAACAAGAGTATGACCCACATCACCTGCCGGTCAAGATTCCCCACCGGCTCCCCGCGGTCACAATCCGCCCGTCTCGCCCCAAGCCAGTCAATCCCGCCAAGAGTATGCAGCGACGTTTGACCCGGATCCTTCGCGCCAGATAATCTCGAATAGCAAGAATGTTTTCTCACAATACGAAAACATGAGCCCAACATTCAAAGATGAAACGAGGCTGCCGTGGCTGCAGGAGAAGATACCTCCCATATCCTCAGCGGGTTGACTAACCAGCTGCCTGATCGTGATCCGGAAGAGA